>NC_014414.1:2582500-2902643 GCF_000152825.2 Parvularcula bermudensis HTCC2503 | reverse complement strand
AAGACGACCCAGTAGCCTCCGCCCTTGCGGCCGGACCGCTTCGGGCGATGGACGGGCGCCGCCCCCCGGCCGAGAGGGAAAACGAGAACCCCGGAGTCAGGCGGCCTCGGCCGCCTGTCCCAGCGCGCGCCCGAGAGGCGCGCCCGCGCGAAGGATCAACGCCCGAAGGGCGGAGACCGGCCCGGCCGGGCTCCGTTCACGCGAGCCTGGTCCGCAGGACGCGCAATGAAAGTCGTTTAACGGACTAACGGTATGGTGAGCGTTACCCGAAGGCCGGGGTTTGCGTCGTCAAGCAAGAGAGTGCCGTCATGGGCAATCGCCACTGCTTTTACCAATGCGAGGCCAAGACCCGTGCCCCCAGGGGCTCGCTCGGGAGAAAGCCGTGCGAACCGTTCGGTCATTCGTTCACAATCGTCCGCCGGAATACCATGTCCGTTGTCCGTAACGATCAGTTGAGCGTTGTCGGCTGCGCTCGTCGCCCGAAGTACGATCGCCGTACCTGAATTGGTGTGGCGAATAGCGTTTTCCAGCAAATTGGCTAGAACACGCAGTAACAGGTCTTCATCCCCTTTTACGCACACGGCTTCAGATGAAACTTCAAGCCGAAGACAATGGTCGGCGGCGTCCGCTACGGGGTCGAACGCTTCATACACCCTCGTGGCAATATCCCGCAGATCAAGAATACCGTATCGGTCGCGGCGATTTCGATTTTCGATTTGTGCAATAGTCAGCAAGCTGTCAAAAGTTCCCGCTAAATGGAGGAGTTCGCGGTGCGCTTCGGCGAGCCGGCCCAGCGAATTGGCGTCAACAGTCTGCCTTTGCGCCTCCTCAATGAGAATCAGCGTTCGGCCGATGGGCGTCCGAAGTTCGTGTGCGATGTCATCCGTCACCCGCTTTACTCTTGCCATGTTCTCGCCGAGATCGCCGATCGACCGGTTTGTGCTTTCCGCCAGTGCATCAAGCGCATCGTGCTTGCCAATGACGTCAGCGCGGGCCGTGAAATCGCCACCAGCAGCAGCGGCAAAAGCTGATTCAATGCATCGTAAGCGCCGGCGGAAGCCTCGAGATAGCGTGAGCGCGCCGCCGATTGCCGCGAGCGTCGCGACGAAGGTCGATACCCCGAATGTCACCGCCACAAGCGTTCCGATTGCATCCGCCTCATCGAACGAATAGGCGTAGGCGAGGCGATATCTGTCGCGTGTGGCTGTACCTACAAAGAATATATCCTCATCGATTTTCGCATTGAGGTCGGTCGCCGATCGTCTTGTGAAGCCATCATCGGACGGAAGGATCAGGGCGACGCCGCCGACAACCGCGCCTTCAGGGTCGACAACCGTTCCGGCGACATGTTCGACTCTGCCATTGTTGAGCCTCGTGCTCAAAAAGCTGGCTGCCGATTCCGGCCCCCCCATCTCGAAGCGGTCGACCAGATCCGCGAGCCCGGCCCTTGTCTCGGCCGTCACGCGCGCGTGGAGCGCCTCTCTCACCACGCCCCAACCGATAAGTGCTGTGGTGGCAAATACGCCGATGAAGATTGCGGACACGATGAACGTCAGCCGTATGAAGGGATCGCGCCGTAGAGGCTCAGGATGCCCTGATGACATAGCCTGCTCCCCTAACGGTCTCGACGAGCGCGGACGCGAAGGGTCGATCGATTTTGGCCCGGAGGCGGCTGATATGGGTTTCCACCAAAGACGTCTGAGGGTCGAAATGAAAACTCCAAACACGTTCAAGCAGCATTGTTTTCGTCATGACACGGTTCTTATTCCGGAGTAGAATTTCAAGAAGCAGAAACTCCTTCGGTCCGAGATCGAGGGAAACGCCGCCGCGCGAAACCGTTCGGGCGATGAGATCCATGTGAAGATCAGCAGCCGTCAACGTGGTGGGATTGCCGGCAATTGGAGGGCGCCGAACGAGTGCATTGAGCCGTGCATATGCTTCGGAAAATGCGAAAGGCTTGACCAAGTAATCATCCGCCCCCGCATCAAGTCCTTCCACTCGGTCATCGAGACCGCCCATCGCCGTTAGAAGCAGAACAGGCATTTTGCGACCTGCCGCACGTAAGCGCTTCAAGAGAGAAAGGCCATCAAGTCCAGGCAACATCCGGTCCAGCACCACGACGTCAAAGTCCTGCGCCAGCGCCATCTCTAGCCCGTCGGGCCCGGTAGAGATGGCTTGAATCTGATGGCCCTCTCGAGTCAAGCCGTCACCTAGATAGTGCGCCATCTTGTGGTCATCTTCGATTATCAAGACGCGCATCCGGTCCGTTTCCTGTCTTTCCGTTCGTAGTGTAAGGCATTCCGCGCTGGGAAGATGAACTATACAAGATTGTATGCTTGGGTTCAGGCGGGCGTAAACGGGCCTCATTAGCCTCTCCTCCGGGAGGCTGACACCCTATGGTCCAGTTCGCGCGGTCATTTCGAGGTGCGGCTCTTGCCGCGGCGACGATCAGCCTGCTCGGCTGCGCGCATCAGCAGGGTGAGAAGGGCGAATCCGCCTTCGGTATCACCGCCGCCTCACATGAAGAAGCCCCTCTCAGCGATCGGCCGCTGACGTCTGACCGCGCCGTTGCAGTCGCGCTGCGAGACCATCCCGCACTGCGTATCGCCGCGGCGGGTGAGCGGCTTGCGGCCGCGGATCTCCTTGGCGCCCAGACCCTGCCAAACCCTACCCTGACCCTTCTCGACCCAGTCGGCGCTGGTGTTGTCGAAGGATCGATCGTCGTGCCGTTTGATTTTCTAACGAGGGGCCCGAAGATCGCAGCAGCGCGAGCAAGGCTTGAAGCGGCCGAGCTTGATACTTTGCACGCAAGCATCACGCTCATCCGGGATGTTCGACATGCTTTCACTGTGGCGCAGGCCGCTGAGCGTCGGGCGGTCCTGCTGGCAGCCGATGCCGACGCGCTCGGGCAACTCGCTAACATCGCACGGAATTCTGCAGATGTCGGACGTGGCACCGGGCTGAATGCCGTGGCCGCCCGGTCGACCGCGCTTGCAGCCAGCGCTGCGGCAGAGCGTGCTCGGGCGGACGCGGAGATCGCTAAAGCGGCATTGGAAGCCTATTTAGGTATGCCTCTCGGTGACGCGACCTTGAGCGAAGAAATGGCGCCGCCGAACAGCCAGCTTCCTTCCTTGTCTGGCCTAATCGACGCGGCACTTTCCGCCCGGCCCGATGTCCTGGCCGCGCAACGACGCCGGCAAGCTGCTCTGCGCGATGGCCACGGCCGTGTTGTCGACGCTCTGGCGCCGAGTGGTTATGTTGATCTCGCAAAGCAACCTTCCGAGCCACTACAATTCAGCGGGGGCGGCGGTCTGGCGATTCCCATATTCGATCGCGGCCAGGCGGCGCGTCGCCGGGCCGCCGCCCGAGTTGAGGAAAGCGAAGCACGGCTCGAAGCATTATCGCGAACTGCGAGAGAAGAGGTCACCTCGGCGCGGCTCGCGTATCAAAACGCCCTGCAGCAGGACGCAGACTATGCCAATGATATTTTACCGTCTGCGGAACATCGACTGACGCTCACCCAAAAGTCATTTGAACTCGGGCGGGCGACCTTGACCGATGTATTGATAGCCCGCCGTGACCTCGTCGCCATACAGCAGGCTAAAGCCGACACTGCCGCCGCCGCAGCGATGGCATGGGCGGACCTACAGTATGCTATGGGTGCCGGCCCCGCTCTCTTGCCAACCCCAGGAAAGGGCGAACGATGAGGCGCTCACTATATGGAATCGCAGCGTTTGTCATACTGGCTAGCTGCGGCGGCGAAGCGGCGGCACCCACGAAGGAAGCGCCAGCCACCGTCGCCGGGGCCAGGCCCGAAGAAGAACTGACGACGCTGTCATTGACCGATGACGCGATTATCCGGTTAGGGATCGAAACCCAACCCGTTTCGACGCGGCACGTGGCGGCGAGACGGTCCTTTCCGGGTACCATTGAGGCGGCGCCGGGCGCCAGCACGCAGATCGCAGCGCCATTCGATGCCATCGTTGCATCGACCGACCTGGAATGGGTTCCCACAGGGGCGACGATCGCCAGCGGTGACCGGGTGCTGTCGCTGGTTGCGCTGGGGTCTGCGCCCGCCGGCATCAGTCCTGTCGAGAACCTCGCGGTTCTCCAAAAAGAGTTGGAAAACGCACGAGCACGCTTGCAGCGTACGGAGGAGCTGATTGCGGTGCAAGGCGCGAGTGCGGAAGAGCGGGAACTTGCCGAGGCAGAGGTTGCACGTGCAGAGGCCGCATACAACAGCGAAAGGGCGAGATTGAACGGGGGGCAGGCGGGAGGTATCGCCGTTCGTGCGCCGATCGGTGGGACGATTGCATCATATTCGGTGGGTCCCGGGCAATCGGTGAAGGCCGGCGACCCGTTATTCCGCATGGTCGATACGGACCGACTGATCGTCCGGGTGGCGGTTCTCGCCACGGAAGTCGGAGTTATTGGGCATGGCGACGCTGTCATCACGCAGATTGGACAGGCGAATGGCGCGCCTGTGATCGGCAGGCGTGTCGGCATGGCGCCCACTCAGGGGGCTGGCGGAAATGTCACAAACGTTTTCGTCAAACCTGAATCGATTCCAGCGACTTGGTATGTGGGAGTGCCGGTCGATGTGGCTCTTGGCGTGGGTGAAGCCGCAGACCATTTGGTCATTCCGCAGTCGGCCCTGTTCCGCGACATCTATGGAGGAACGTGGGTGTACGAACGCATCGCGCAGTCTCGTTTCGCGCGTCGAAGGGTCCGGGTCGCTTTCGTCGAGCAGGATGATGCCTTCCTCTCAGTGGGACCTGGCGCTGGTACCGATGTCGTGACGGTCGGCGTGGCTGAGCTGGCCGGCACAGAATTTGGGATCGGTAAATGATTCAGGGTATCATCTCTACGGCGCTCAAGCTTCGCTTCATCACGGTGGCTCTTGCGATAGCGCTCGTGGTCTTCGGCGTTCGCGGTCTGGGCAATGCGCCGCTCGACGTTTTTCCGGAATTTGCCGCACCGCTGGTCGAGATACAGACCGAAGCGCCGGGGCTCTCGGCCCTGGAAGTCGAGGAACTTGTCACTGCCCCCCTCGAAAACGCCGTCAATGGTGTCGCCTGGCTGGACACCATCCGGTCTAAATCCGTACTCGGTCTTTCGTCGGTGAAGGTGATCTTCGACCGCAATGTCGATCTCATGGAGGCACGTCAACTCGTGCAGGAAAGGGTGGCGCTTGCGACACCAACGCTGCCGACGGCGGCACGTGCGCCGGTGCTATTATCTCCTTTGTCTTCGACGAGTCGCGTTCTGAAAATCGGGATGCAGTCAGACACGCTGTCTCAGATGGAGCTCTCCACGCTGGCGGTCTGGACCGTGAGACCGCGCCTCATGTCGGTCCCCGGTGTTGCAAATGTCGCGGTTTGGGGACAACGCGATCGCGAATTTCAGATTGTCGCTGATCCAACCCAACTGAGCGGTTTCGGACTGACCATCGACGATCTTCGCTTGGCGGCATCGAATGCGGTCGCGGTTACAGGCGGATCATTCGTAGAAGGCGCCAACCAACGACTATCGGTAACGCATGTGCCCGCTGTTCAGACGACAGAGGATCTGGAACGCGTTCTTGTGTCTAATCGTGGTGGGATGCCTATTCGAATGGGCGATGTCGCACGCGTAGTGGAGGGGTCGCCGCCGCCGATCGGTGATGCGATCGTCGATGGTGCCCCTGGCATCCTGCTGATCGTCGAAAAACAGCCATGGGGTAACACGCTCGACGTCACGCGTGGTGTTGAGGCGGCGCTCGATGACCTGATGCCTGCTCTCGAGGGTGTGAGGGTCGATCCTACGATCTTCAGACCAGCGACGTATATCGAGAACTCGATTGCCAACCTCAATCACGCGCTCCTGATCGGCTGTGGTCTGGTAATAGTGGTTTTGTTGCTTTTCCTGAGCGACTGGCGATCGGCGCTGATCAGCATCACCGCGATTCCACTGTCGCTACTTACCGCGGCGCTCGTCCTGCAGGCGGCAGGCGGCGTCATCAATACAATGGTCTTGGCAGGCCTCGTGATCGCGCTGGGCGAAGTCGTCGACGACGCTATCATTGATGTCGAAAACATAGTCCGTCGGCTCCGACTGAATGCCGAAACGGGATTTCCGAGGTCGTCATTCGCTGTCGTACGCGATGCCTCGACGGAGGTCCGTTCGGCCGTGGTTTTCGGGAGCTTGCTGGTGGCTGCCGCACTTGTTCCCGTCTTTACACTGACGGGCCTTACAGGCACCTTCTTCAAGCCGCTTGCGCTTACCTACATCACGGCGATCGGCGCCTCGCTCGCGGTTGCATTGACCGTAACCCCGGCTCTCGCCCTTTTGTTGCTGCCCAGGAACACGGCACAGCAACAACGTGACTCCCGCTTGGTGAGGACACTGAAATCTTCCTACGAAGGATCGCTGAAGCGTCTGCTTTTCCGTCCCCGCGCGGCCATGACGGCACTGGGTCTTTCGGTCGCCGCCGCGTGTGCGATCTATCCCTTCCTGGGCCAGGAGTTGCTCCCGAAATTCCGCGAGTACGATTTTCTGATGCACTGGCTCGAACGGCCTGGAACGTCGCTTCCGGCAATGAATCGTATCACCATGAGGGCGTCGGACGAACTACAATCGGTCGACGGCGTCCGGAATTTCGGAGCCCATGTCGGGCGTGCGGAGGTGGCGGACGAGGTTGTGGGGATCGATTTCACAGAACTTTGGATCAGTCTCGACCCCGAGGTCGATTACGAAGCGAAGGTCGAAGAACTTCAGGCGGTGGTGGACGGCTACCCCGGACTCTATCGGGATCTTCTCACCTACCTCCGGGAACGGATCAAGGAAGTCTTGACGGGAACCAGCGCATCGATCGTGGTCCGCATTTCCGGACCGGATCTCGACACGCTCATCTCCAAGGCTGCCGAAGTCGAAGAGCACCTGGCTCAAATCGACGGCGCCGCGGACGTGCATGCACAACACCTAACCTACGTTCCCGAAATCGAAGTCGAGTATCGACCCGACGCCGGAGCAGCCTTAGGGATTACACCAGCGGACGTCCGTCGCGCCACATCAACGCTCCTTAGTGGGGAGCGGGTCGGTCAGATCTATGCGGATCAGATTCCAGTCAACGTCGTCATTCGTGGGCCTCACGCGATTGCGACCTCGTTCGAAAGCCTCCGTGAGCTGAGATTGATGGCCCCAAATGGCGACCTCGTCCCGCTGACGACTGTCGCGAATGTCACTGTGCAGCCGTCGCCCAATGGTATCACACGTGAGAATGCTTCTCGCCGGATCGATGTGAGCGTCAATGCGGTTGGGCGTCCTGTCGGCGCTGTGGCGCAGGATGTTGAGGCGGCGTTGGCCGGCATTGTGTTCGAGCAGGGTTACTTTCCCGAATTGCTTGGCGAATATGCCGAGCTGAGCGCCGCCCGGTCGACACTGTTCACCGCTATGGGGGCGGCTTTCATCGCCATTTTTCTTATTCTCCACGCCCTGTTCGGCTCCGTCCGGGTCGCCATCATCATTATCGCTTGTCTTGGTGGTGCATTATTCGGTGGCGTCCTTGGCGCCCTTATCGGTGGCGGCGTAGTGTCGCTCGGCTCTCTGATCGGATTTGTGACGGTGCTCGGGATCGCGGCGCGTACCAGTGTCATGATGATCAGCCATTTTCGTCATCTCGAAGAGGTCGAAGACGTGCCCTTTGGTCCCGATCTTGTGGCGCAAGGTGCCGAAGAGCGGCTTGCGCCAATTCTCATGACGGCCTGCACGACGGGGCTGGCGCTTCTTCCGCTCATTGTGGGGGGCGTCAAGGCCGGTCAGGAAATCGAGTATCCGATGGCGATCGTGATATTGTCGGGTCTTGCCTTCTCCGTCCTGGTCAATCTCTTGCTGCTGCCGCCGCTCTACCTGCGTTTTGGCCGCAGACCCGAGCGGTCACCGGAAGAGTCGGCACCACTCCGGAACGAGGGAGTTCATGCCGCCTGATCGGAAACCCAACTTCATATCGCAAAGGTCCATGACGATGACGGAAAACTGGCAGTTCTGGGCGATCCTCGCTGCCGCGTTCGCCGCGCTGACAACGATCTTTGGTAAGGTCGGTATCGAGAATGTTCCCGCCGACTACGGAACGTTTGTCCGCACTGTTGTCATCGTGATCTTTGCAGGGGCCATCGCGTGGCGAACAACCACTCACGACGCAATATCGATTATCAGTACCAGAAGCTATGCATTCCTCGGGCTTTCGGGCCTGGCAACCGGCGCCTCATGGCTCTGTTACTACCGGGCGCTGCAGCTGGGACCCGCAAGCCGCGTTGCACCGATCGACAAGCTTAGCGTCGCAGTTGTCGCGGTAATGGGCGTTATTTTTTTTGGCGAGGTTCTGTCGCCGAAACAAGTGCTCGGCGTCGCCTTGGTGACGTTCGGGGCGTTGCTAATGCTGTGACATTAAACAACAGGAGATAACAATATGCTCCGAGACAAGCTCAAGATAACAAGTTGGGCGGGCCCCATACCCATTGGGATCGCCTTCGGAAGTGCCGGGCTACTCATTTTTCTCTGGCTGATGGAGGAGGTGGCTGAACAGGAATATCAGCATCTTGATCAGGCTCTCTTGGTCGCGCTTCGCGATCCCGTCGACCCCGACCGTCCTCTCGGGCCCGATTGGCTCGTCACATCAATGACGGATCTCACGGCACTGGGGGGTTACACAGTCCTTACACTGATTGTACTGTTTGCGTGCGCTTGCCTATTTGTTCTTCGGCAGCGTTTGTCCGTGGCAATCCTCCTGGGGTCCGTGCTCAGCGGCATAGTAGCCAGTACACTGATCAAGATGCTGTTCGACCGAGCCCGGCCGGATGTGGTTCCCCATCTCGTTACCGCGCTCTCGCCGAGTTTTCCCAGCGGGCACGCTATGCTTTCGGCGACGACTTATCTGACGGTCGGCGCCATCGTCGCACAAGCAGCACGACAGAAGAGACTACGGTTCATCATCATTTTTTTCTCCGTTTTGGTGACGCTGCTGGTTGGGTGCAGCCGGGTTTACCTCGGCGTTCACTACCCGACCGATGTGTTCGCGGGTTGGGCCGCGGGAACGGCTTGGGCTTCGTTCTGGTGGATCGCAGACCGCTCACTCCGTGGTCGGACCGACGCGTAGGGAGCGTGCGATCTGTGTCCAACGGACGTCTGTACCCGGTGGAAGAGAGTGGATGCAGGCATCGAAAATTTGAAGGTAAGTGCAGGAAATTGACATGAAAATCCTTGTAGTTGGTGGCGACGGCTTTTGTGGCTGGCCGACGGCGTTGCATCTGTCGGAGGCCGGACATGATGTGCGCATCGTGGACAATCTTTCGCGGCGCAAGATCGACATAGAGCTGGAAGTGGCGTCGCTGACGCCGATCGCGCCGATATCGACACGTCTTGCGGCTTGGGAGGAACTGACCGACCGGAAAATCGCGTTCGACGCGTTCGATGTCGCTCGAGACTATTATCAACTCGTCGGACTGCTGAGGGCTTTCGCGCCGGATGCAATCGTCCATTTCGCCGAGCAGCGTGCGGCGCCCTATTCGATGAAGTCGTCTGCGCACAAGCGCTACACGGTCGATAACAACCTCAACGCCACGCACAACATCCTCGCCGCGGTGGTCGAATGCGGTCTGCAATCCTCCACCCATATCGTCCATCTCGGGACGATGGGGGTCTATGGGTACGGCACAGCCGGTATGCGCATTCCAGAGGGCTATCTCACCGTGCATCTCAAAACGCCGCAGGGCGAAGAGGTGCAGAAGGAGATTCTCTATCCCGCCAATCCCGGGTCGATCTATCACATGACCAAGACCCAGGATCAGCTCATGTTCGCGTATTATAACAAGAATGATGGGCTCAGGATCACCGACCTCCATCAGGGGATAGTCTGGGGCACACAGACGAACGAAACGCGGCGCGACGAGCGTCTCATCAACCGGTTCGACTATGATGGCGATTATGGCACGGTTCTCAACCGCTTCCTGATGCAGGCGGCAGTCGGTTACCCGCTCACCGTCCATGGGGGCGGCGGTCAAACCCGCGCCTTCATCCATATTCAGGACACGGTGCACTGCATCCATCTGGCGATCGAAAACCCGCCCGCTTCGCGCGAACGCGTTCGTATCCTCAACCAGATGACGGAGACCCATCGTGTGCGTGATCTGGCGAATCTCATAGCTGATCTGACTGGCGCCAAAGTCGAGAACGTCGCCAATCCGCGTAAGGAGGACGACGAGAACGACCTCCATGTCGAGAATCGGCAATTGCTCGGCCTGGGTCTCGACCCGATCACGCTTGAGGACGGGCTACTCGTCGAGGTGACCGAGATCGCGCGTAGATATGCCGATCGTTGCGACCCCGGTAAAATACCTTGCGTGTCCTACTGGAACGAGGATCGCCGCACGCCAGGTAGTGGTGGGCGGACCTAGTGCTAATCAGGGGGAATGAAGCTTGACGGCTGTGGACATATTTCGCTTTGCGACTGATCGGTGGATTAGAATATGCTCAGGTCTCAGACAGTAAGAACTATTACGGGTGCAAATCGACTGGGTTGGTGCGGGCCTCTAGAGCGAGTTGTTTGTGATCCGATTCACAAATGATGCGGATTGTGATTCAGCGTCACCGTGCTGTAGCGGAGGCGGCGATGCCAAGAGGATATGGGACGAAGCTGCGGGGCCGAGTGATCGCAGCCCATGCCGATGAAGGCCTTTCGGCGAGAGCGGCGGGACGTCGGTTCGGGATCGGAGTTGCGACGGCGGTCTGCTGGGTCCGGCACTGGCGCGAGACGGGACAGGTAGAGGCGCCGGCCCGCAAGCCGCGGCCCTCGAAGCTCGATCCGCACCGGGACTGGCTGGTGGCTCAGCGGCTGGCGGAACCTGATGAACGGCTCGTGGATCTGGCGGCGCGGCTGGAAGCCGAGCACGGGGTGCACACGGACAAATCGGCGCTGTCCCGGTTCTTCGCACGCTGCGGCGTGACGTTTAAAAAAGAAGAGCCTGTCCGCTGGTCCCCGACCGGCTGACGTAGCTGTACGCCGCGCCGGCGAGGTGTTCCCGGTACGCGACCCGCTCGAAGCGCGCGTCGGCGGCGACCCAGGGGCGGAAGTCCTCATAGTCCCGGCTGACACCGAAGGGAGCGGTCAGCGCGACGCCCGCCTCGATCAGCCAGTCCGGCCAGCCTTCCGGTCGTTTCAAGCCGAGAAGGCCCAGACGCCCGCCTGCGGGCAGCGTCGCATAGGTCCGCGCGACGACCTCCTCGTAGCTGGGCACCATCTCGAGGCCGAACGTCGAGAGGACCGGGCGCGTCGAGGCGGGGAAATCGAACTCGCAGACATCGGCCTGGACGAAATCGACGTTGCCGAGACCAGCGCGGCCTGCCCGCTTCCGAGCTTCGCCCAACATCCCCTCGGACAGGTCGACGGCTACGACCCTTCCGGCCTCTCCGACGGCGGCGGAGAGCCTTTCCAGGTTGACCCCGGTGCCGCAGCACAGATCGACCACGATGTCGCCTGGCGAGAGTTCCAGACCTGCGATCAGGCGCGCCTGGTGCCGCCCGAACCCCAGCGCGCGGAAGCCGATCGTCAGGAGATCGTAACTTCCCGCCCGCCGATCGTAGAAGCGGCGAACTTGATCCGTGGCCAGCACGCTCATGGGGAGACCGGGGCCGCGGCGACGTCCACCTCCGCCGTCACGTGGTCGACGTCGAAACGTTCGTGGAGCAGCGTCTTCACGGCGCGGCGCACGGCGCTTGGATCACTGCCGGACGCGGCGTCGATCTCCAGGGTGAGCATCGGACGCTCCTCCGTGATCGACCAGGCATGGACGTGGCGAACGCCGGTGACGCCCTCGACTCCTTCGAGCAGGACCTCGCGGATCTTCTCGGCTTCCAGGCCCTCCGGGGCGCTCTCGAGCAGGATCGCCGCGCTCTCCGTCACCACCCTGTAGGCGGCCCGCAGAATGAGCAGGGTCACGAAGACCGACAGGATCGGGTCGATGGGCATCCACCCTGTCAGCATGATGACGATCGCAGCGACGATCGCGCCGACTGAGCCGAGGAGGTCGCCCAGCACGTGCAGCGCGGCGGCTCGGACGTTGAGGTTCGAACCCTCGCCCCGCGTCAGCATCCAGAAGGCGGCGATGTTCACGACGAGCCCCGCGACCGCGACCCAGAACATGAGCCCGCCCAACACCTCGACGGGTTCCCGGAACCGCTTGATCGCCTCGTAGAAGATCCAGGCCGCGATCAGGAACAGCGACAGCCCGTTCACGAAGGCGGCGAGGACCGAGAAGCGGTCATAGCCGTAGCTGCGCTTCCAGGTCGCGGGCCGCCGCGACAGGCGGACGGCGCCGAGGGCTAGAAGCAGCGAAGCGAAGTCGGTCAGCATGTGCCCGGCATCCGCGATCAGCGCGAGCGAGCCGGAGATCACCCCGCCGAAGACCTCTGCCAGCATGAAGCCGCCGGTCAGCGCGGCGGCTATCGCGAGCTTGCGCTCGTTCCCCGCCGTCGGCGCGACGCCGTGGTCGTGTCCTTGTCCCATAAGGCTTTTCCTATCGGTCTAGTCGATCTCCGTCGCGCAACCAGGCGAGGGCGGTGCCTTGCTCTTCGGCGTCGAAATTTCGAAGCTCTGCCTCGGCGAACGGCTCTGCGGCCTTCGTTACCGCTTCTTCCCAGCGCGCATTCCCGACGATGGCGATCTTCGCGAACCGGTCATTATAGCGCAGATCCGCCTTCAGGTCAGAGAGCGCCGCTTGCCACCTCTCGTAGCCCTCGAGCTCCTCCATGACGACGAGCAGACCTGCGTCGACGCGTTCGCGCATCTCGCTTTCCAGCCAATTCGCGAAACGCTCGATGTCCTCGCGCGCGAGCCTTCCCGCAAAGCGAGCCGCCAGAACGTCCCGGCCGTCTCCCTTCAGAACCTGAAACATGAAGACCTTTCTTCGCTGATCGCTCGTAGCGAACAGGCGCAAGCAGATACGGTTCTGTTCATCCGCCTCGAACGGTCTTCGATGCGGAAGCAGAACGTTGCTACGTTTCTCATGAACCCCTCGTCGCCCGTGCCAAGACGATGAGACCGGCCACCGCGGAAAGTCCGGAACCGATCAGCACGCTCAGATTGGTGTTCAGCACGGCGCCTGGCGCTTCGAAGGCGAGCGAGGCGACGAACAGGCTCATCGTGAACCCGACGCCCGCGAGCATCGCGACGCCGTAGATCTGGCGCCAGGTCACGCCCGCCGGTAGCTCGGCGAGCCTCGTCGTGACGGCGAGCCACGTTCCCGCGACGACCCCGACCGGCTTGCCGACGAACAGGCCGAGCACGACGCCGAGACTGACCGGACCGAGCAAGGTCTCCGCCGTGACGCCGCCAAGGGCGATGCCGGCGTTGAAGAAGGCGAAGATGGGCACGATGAGCAACGCGACCCAAGGCGTCATGTCGTGCTCGATCTGGTGGAGGAACTTTCGGCCGCCCACTCTCATGGGCAAGGTCCAAGCCGCGAGGACGCCGGCCAACGTCGCATGGACGCCCGATTCGAGGAGCGCGAGCCAAAGGACGATCGTGACGACGGCGTAGGCCGTGGGACTCCCGACGCGGAACCGATTGAAGCCGACCAAGACGGCGAACGCGGCTCCCGCAGCGATCAGGGCGGGCGCGCTGAGCCCTTCGGAGTAGAAGACCGCGATGACGACGAGGGTCCCGAAGTCGTCGAAGATCGCTAGCGCGGTCAAGAACACCTTGAGCGAGGTCGGCACTCGCCGGCCGAGCGCGGCGATGCAGGCCAAAACGAGCACGATGTCGGTCGCGACGGGGACCGCCCACCCGCGTGCGGCTTCGGGATCACCCATGTTGAAGGCGAGGTAGATCGCCGCGGGTACCGCCATGCCGCCAGCGGCTGCGAGCGCCGGCAACGCCACCTGCGAGAGCGAAGACAGTTGTCCCTCGACGACCTCGCGTTTGATCTCGAGGCCGATCAGGAAGAAGAAGAACACCATCAGTCCTTCGTTGATCCAGGAGATCATCGGCTTGCCGAGTTCGAAGGCACCGATCCGGACGGAGGCCGGGGCGTGGTGGAGCGCTTCGTAGGCGTCGGCGTAGGGAGAGTTCACCCAGGCGAAGGCGAGGACCATCGCGCCGACCGTCAGGAACGCCGAGCTCTTCGGCGACCGCAAGACGCGTTCGAGCATACCGCCCGGTCCGTGACCCGTCATCGTCGTCTCCTTTGCTGCCACCGTGAGAAATGCAGGGATCCGGGCCGCGCCATGGGAGGCGCGACCCGGTGAGACTACTCCGCGGGCTGCAGGGACAGCCCGTTCGTCGGCGCGGTGAGACCTCCGGCCCTCGGCGCGAACCATCGGTGCAGCGCGGGCAGCACGAGCAGCGTCAGCACGGTCGAGGTCACGAGCCCGCCGACGACGACGGTCGCCAAGGGCCGCTGCACCTCCGCCCCGACGCCGCTGGCGAAGAGGAGGGGGCCGAGGCCGAGCGCGGTGGTCAGCGCCGTCATCAGGACGGGCCGGGCGCGCAGCACCGCGCCGTCCACTGCCAAGACATCCAAGTCCTGACCCTCGCGCGCGAAGCGATCGAGATAGCTGACCAAGACCATGCCGTTGCCGAGCGCGATGCCGAACAGCGCGATGAAGCCGACCGTGGCGGGCACCGAGACCGGCAATCCCACGATCCATAGCGCAAGCGCCCCGCCGACGAGGGCAAGCGGGATGTTGAGCAGGATCAAGAGCGCCGACTTCAACCGCCCGAAGGTCATCAGCAGAATCAATAGGACGATGCCGAGCGTGATCGGGATGACCACGGCGAAGCGCTTGTTCGCCTGCTGTTGCAGCTCGAACTGACCACCCCAGACCACGCGGTAGCCCGGCGGCAGGTCAAGCTGGGTGGCGGCGAGGCCCTGCGCCTCCTCGACGAAGGAGCCGATGTCGCGGCCCCGCACGTTCGCCTGCACTGTAATGAAGCGCTGGCCTTCCTCTCGCGTGATCTGACGCGGCCCGACGACAGAGCGCACGTCTGCGACAGCCTCCAGCGGGACGAGCGCCCCGTCCGGTGCTTCGAGCACCAGACGGCGGACCGCCTCGGGCGTGTCCCGAGTCTCCTCCGTATAACGGACGACGACCGGGAACTGCCTCACTCCCTCGAAGACGGTGCCGGCCTCCTCGCCGCCGATGGCGGCGCGGACGGTCGAGAGTGCTTGTTCAACGGTGATGCCGAAGCGGGAGAGCGCCTGCCGGTCGAGGTCGACCTGCAACTGCGGCGCGCCCGTGACCTGGTCCATCTGCACGTCCGCCGCGCCGGGGACCTCCCCGAGGATCCCTTGGAGCGATCCCGCGGCCGAGATCAGCTCGTCCGTGTCGGGACCGAAGATCTTGACGGCCAGCTCCGCCTTCGTGCCGGTCAACAGCTCGTCGACCGACATCGCGATCGGCTGGCTGACGTTCACGAGGATGCCGGGGAAGTCCGACAGCTCCTCAGAGAGCGCCGCGCGCAGGTCGTCCGGCGAGAAACCCTTGCGCCACTCATTTTTCGGCTTGAGCGCCAGGAAGGATTCGCCGCTGTTAGTCGGGTCGGCATGGGCACCGACCTCGCCGCGACCGATCCGGGTGACGACGCGCTCGACTTCGGGGAACGCCTCCAAGATGCGCTGCTCGACGCGGGTCATGGTCGCCTTTGCCTCGGTGAGCGAGATCGACGGCGCCATGGTCGTTCGGAGCAGGATGTCGCCTTCCTCCAGGGTCGGCGTGAACTCCGATCCGAGCCGGGGGAAGACCACGGCGCCGATTAGGAGAATGGCACCGGCAAGGCCCAGGGCGGCCGCGCGACGCCTGACGAAGAACGTTGCGAGCGGGCGGATAGCCCGGCCTACCCGACCATCCTCGTCGACGGGTGCTTTCGCGGGAGTCTTCCTGGGCGCTTTCGTGTTCTCACCACCCGATCGCATCACCCATCCGGCGATCGCCGGGGCGATCAGGCCCGCGTAGATCAGCGAACCGAACATAGCGAGCGCGGCGGACGCGGCCAGGGGCCGGAACGTCTTCCCCTCGACGCCCTGCAGGGCGAAGAGCGGCAGGAAGACGACGATCACGACCGCGACGGCGGCGAGGAGCGGGGCGATGACCTCGATCGTGGCCTCGGCGACCGCCGTCCTGCGGTCGGCGTCCGGCCGTTCCCGCAGCATGCGATCGACGTTCTCGGCGATGACGATCGCGCCGTCGACCATCATGCCGATGGCGATGGCAACGCCGCCGAGCGACATGAGGTTCGCGGACACGCCGAAGAGCTTCATGCCCAGAAAGGCGAAGCCGACCGAGAAGGGGATCGACAGGACGACGACGAGGCTCGGTCGCCAGCCGCCCAAGAAAGCGAAGATCAGGACAGCCACCAGCAGCGCACCCTGCCAGAGGGCTGTCGTGACGGTCGAGGAGGCTGCGTTCACCAGCGTCGCTTGGTCGTAGTAGGCGACGGCTCGCACGCCTTCCGGCAGAGTCTCGTTGATCTCGTCGAAGCGTTCGCTCGCGCGTTCGATGACGTCCGAGGTGTTGGTGCCATAGAGCTTCAGGACGATGCCGGCAACGACCTCGCCCTGGCCGTCCGCAGTGGCGAGGCCTTGTCGAACGCCGCCGCCGACCTCGATTTGCGCGACGTCTGCGACCCGGACGGGCGTGCCGTCCACGGTCTTCAGGATGGCGGCGCCGAGGTCGGCGATGTCTTCGGCCAAGCCGATGCCGCGCACGACGTACTGCTCGGCGTCTATCTCGAGGTACTGGGCGCCGGTGGTGCGGTTGCCGGCTTCGAGCGCGGTGATGACGTCTCGGACGGTCAGATCGTAGCGCAGCAGCGCCTCCGGGTTGACCTTGACCTGGTACTGCTTCTCGAGGCCGCCGAGCGACAGGACCTCGGTGATGCCGGGCACTGACTGCAGCTGATACTTGATGAGCCAGTCCTGAATCTCCCGCATCTCGACGAGGTTGCGCTCGCCGGTCTCGTCGACGAGGTTGTAGTAGAGGATGATGCCAAGCCCCGTGCTGATCGGCCCCATTTTGGGCTCGCCGAAGCCTTCCGGGATCGCCTCCCGCGCCTCGGCCAGGCGTTCGCCGACGACCTGCCGGGCGAAGTACACGTCGGTCCCGTCCTCGAAGTAGATGTTGAGGACGGAGAGGCCGAAGTTCGAGACCGAGCGGATCTCCTCGAGCTTCGGCAGGCCCGACATCGAGGTCTCCAGCGGGTAGGTGACGTAGCGTTCGACCTCCTCGGGCGCGAGGCCCTCGGTCTCGGTGAAGACCTGGACGAGGGAAGGGGTGACGTCGGGGAAGGCGTCGACGGGCAGTGATCGGAAGGCCCAAATGCCGGCGATGGTGACGGCTACGGCGGCCAGCCCGGCGAGGAGCCGGCCGCCCGCAACGCGGTACATGAAGTTTTGCATGGTGTGTGTCCTAGTGAGGAGAAAGTGCGCGTTCGGGGTCTCGGCTCAGTGACCGTGACCGTCGCCGAATGCGTCCTTCTCCAGCTCTGCTTTGAGGGTGAACGCGCCTTCGGTAACGAACCGGTCGCCGGCGGCGAGGCCTGATACGATCTCGAGCCGGTCCCCGACCTGCCGTCCGGTCTCGACGGGAACGGGCGCGAAGCCGTGCTCGCTGCGGGTGAAGACGACGTCCTGGCCTTCGAAGACCACGACGGCGCCCTTGGGCACGGTCAGCGTCTCGCCGTCCGTTCCGGTCGCGATGCTCGCCGTGACGAACTGGCCTGGGCGCAAAAGCCCCTCCGGGTTGTCTAGCACCACCCTGGCCGTCGCCGTGCGCGATCCTTCCGCCAATTGCGGGGTCACGAAGGCAACCTCGCCCTCGGCGATGGCGGCGCCCGACTCGCCTTTCAAGATAACCGTCTGACCGGACCGGACGGCGCCGAGATCGGCGGCGTAGACCTGCACGTCGGCCCAAACGACGCTGTCGTCGGCGACGACGAAGGCCGGCGAGCCTCCATCTTCCCCTGCCTGGACGGACTGGCCGAGCGAGAGCCGCCGTTCGATGACGCGGCCTGCAATGGG
The DNA here is from genome assembly GCF_000152825.2 of Parvularcula bermudensis HTCC2503. NCBI lineage: Bacteria > Pseudomonadati > Pseudomonadota > Alphaproteobacteria > Parvularculales > Parvularculaceae > Parvularcula > Parvularcula bermudensis. The sequence goes on along the minus strand of NC_014414.1, from coordinate 2,884,596 downwards.
CGCGGTAATCCTGTAGCGCCCCGCTGCGCCGTCCGCGCCCGCCTGTGCCGTTTCGATCGCTTCGTGGTCGATGCCCGCCGCATGAAGCGCCGTCTCGGCGGCCTCGCGCCGTGCGACGGCCATGGTCGCTTCCTGACGCGCCTGCGCGAACTCCGATTCCGACGTGATGCCCTGATCGCGCAGACCGCTCTCACGCTCGAGCGTGGCCCGAGCGTAGCGTTCGGCGGCCCGGGCACTATGGTAGTCCGACATGAGCGTCGCGAGGCGTCCGCTGTCGAGCACGGCGAGAACCTGCCCCGCCTCGACGAGGTCGCCCTCGGTCGCATCCAGCGAGCGGACGACGCCGCCGACGCGCGGCGCGATCGTCGCGATCTTGTCCGCCGCGAAGGACAGCTCTGCCGGCAGATCGGTCTCACCGCCGATAACCGTCCGCCCCGCCGTCGCGAGCTGGATGCCAAGAGCGGATGCGTCTTCAGCGGATAGCTCGACGGTGTCGCCTTCTTCGTCACCGTGCTCGCCCTCGTCGCCATGATCGTCGGTCACGGCTTCTGATTGCTGGGATGGGCGAAGGTCTTCCTCGCCCTCCGCGCCGCAGGCGGCGAGGGAGGCGGCGAGCGCCAGCAGGCTGATCGTCTTGTAGATGTTCATCGGTCCGTCTCCTGACAGAAGCTCGGTGAGAAGGGGGGGAGGGCAGCGAGGGCGCGGACTTCGGCTTCCGCGTCGCGGGCGGCGAAGGCGGCGGTGATGGCGCTGCGTTGCACTGTGATGAGGCTGGTCTGCGCGGCGAGCGCCGTGGTGAGGTCGAACTTGCCGGCCCGGTAGCCGGTGCGCGCGGCCTCGGCGGCTCTCCTGGCGGCGGGCAAGGCGTCGTCGACCAGCGCGGCACGGCGGGTCTCTAGGATGGCTGCCGTGCTGAGCGAACGCTGAGCCGACGCTGCAAGGCGTGCCGCCGTGACGTCAGCCTCGTAGGCGGCACCGCGCGCCCGCGTCGAGGCCGCGCGGATGTTGCCTTGGTTCCGGTCGAACAGCGGCAACGGCAGGCTGACGCCCGCCACCAGGGCTTCCGTCCCGTCCGCCTCGAAACGGCGGACGCCTAAGCTCGCCGTTACGTCGGGATTGGCCTGCGCGCGTGCCGCGCGACGCTCGGCGAGCCGAGCATCGCGGCGGGCGTCGGCCAGCCGCCGCTCGGGATGGGTCTCGACCTGGTTCGCGACCAGCTCGGCGGACGGCAGCACGGTGGGGGCGAAGAGGCTCGCCCCGGCGATCTCGACCGGATCGCGGCGTCCCCAGAACGAGCCCAGCGCGTAGGCGAGTTGCTCTGCCTGCGCGGCAGAAGCCGCCGCAGCGGCCCGCGCATCGGCCTGCGCCGCGATGGCCCTGTCGAGGGCCGTCCTCGGGGACTTGCCGGCGTCGACCCGCGCGCGGACAGCATCGGCGAGTTCGTTCGACAACCTGGCGGCTTCGGCCGCCAGCTGCGCACCTTCCTGCGCGGCGGCTAGCTCGTAGAAAATCGCCGCCGCTTCGCGCTGCAGCGCGCGCAGCGTCGCGTCCCTGTCAGCCTCGGCCAAAGCGGTCCGCGCGAGGGCCGCGCGGCGCTCAAGCCGCCGCTTGCCGCCGAGCCGGAAGGTCTGTCCGATCGACACGGTCGTCTCGGCGAAGTCGTAGCCCGAAAGAGGGTTCGCGCTGCCGAACGCGTCACCGTAGAAGTTCTCGGCCTCGACCGAGACGACGGGGTTCGTCCAAAGGCTGGCCTGCTGCGCCTCGTAACGCCGCGCGACGGCTTCGAGCGCCGCTGACTGCACCTCGGGCGAGGCGTCCCGGATCGCGGCAAGAGCCGCGTCGAGCGTGTAAGGGGCCGCCCTGTCTTCGAGTAGCCGCAGCTCCTCCGATAGGGGGCAAAGCGTCTGTGCGGCCGCGTTAGCGGCGGACAGGCTCGCGAGGACCGCCAGGGCGGCCCCGCTCAGATGTCGGGTGTTCATGGGTATTCCTTCGCGTTAATGACCAGAAGACGTGCCGTAAGGCAAAGTATCAGGTCATACGCGGGGAGGGCGGAGGGGTCCTTCGGGGCCAGCAAGACGGGGCGCGTTGCCGCTCCGGAGAGGGCGGTTCAGCGCGCCGAAGACCGATTGATGCGGCGCTTCAAGAAACGATGCATAGAGGTGAAGGTGACAGCTGCTGCAGCCATGGGCCTTGTGGTGCTCGTGACCGTCATCGGGCGCATGGTCGGCCGGATCGGCGGCGCATTGGTGCTCGACGCAATGGACGGCCTCGGGGTCCTCGTGCGCCGCCTCCGCCGTCAACGGTCCTAGCAGCAGACCCACCGCCACAAGGACGGTGAGCAGCATCCGAAAGACCGGCAGGGTCGGGCGGGCGGCAATCATGGAGCTGGCCTACAGCAATAGTCTAAAAAAACAACGAAGAAGGATGTAATTTCTACAGCCGCTAGGTTGGGGACTCATTCGATCCAAGTGGCGACGAGGGAAACGAGAGCGATCGCGGCGAGATAGTTTCTTGCGAGGCGGTCGTATCTCGTCGCGATGCGTCGCCAGTTCTTCAGTCGGCAGAACAGCCGTTCGATGATGTTCCGTCGTTTGTAAGCCGCTCGGTCAAGCGGATAGGGGATCTTGCGTGAAGCTGTGGAGGGGGTGACGGCTTCGGTCCCCCGGTCCGTGAGCCAAAGTCGGAAGGGTTCAGCGTCATAAGCTTTGTCGGCGAGAAGCCTCTGCGACGGGGTGACGGCCCCGACGATCTGCTTGGCGACGGTAATGTCGGCGACGTTCCCCGGTGTCAGGACGAAAGCGACCGGTCGGCCGCAATCATCGGCCAGAGCATGGATTTTCGTCGTTCTGCCGCCGCGCGAGCGGCCGACCGCCTGATTTTCTTCCCCCCTTTTCCGCCGCTTGCGGAGCGGTGAGCTTTGACGTGACTGCTGTCGATCGACAGCTCTTCGGGTACGGGACCCCGGGCCGCCATCTTCGCGAAGATCCGCTGCCAGATGCCGCGCCCCGACCACCTGTTATAACGATTGTAAATCGTGGTTGATGGACCGTATTCGGAAGGACAGTCCTTCCAGCGACAACCTGTCTTCAGGACGCGAAGGATGCCGCTGATCACCCGCCGATCGTCCACGCGGGGCTTGCCCGGCTTTCCCCGCGGCAAATGCGGCTCCAACGCTTCCCAAGCTTCATCCGACAACCAGAACAAATCCGACATGGCAGGCCTCCTTGCAAAGAGACTCATCCCATCCCCAGATAATCAAGTCTGATCAGCAGCTTGTTTGGGTTCCCAACCTAGAGGGTCAACCCTTCCGGGCCGGGTTGGCGGTCTCACCGGCCTCGTGATCTTCGGTCAGACAGCGACGATGGTCGCCAAGGGTTTCCATGACCGTGCAGTCCCCGACCGACCCCCCTTCGCAGGAGGCGATCATGCGCTTCAGTTCCGCTTCCAGCGTTTCGAGCCGATTCAGGCGGTCGCGCACCGCCGCCAGCTGGCGCCTTGCGATGGCGTCGACCGCGGCGCAATCACTGCTAGGCCGGGTTTGAAGGGCGATCAGCTCCTCGATGGCATCCATGGAGAAGCCGAGGTCACGGGCATGGCGGACGAAGTTGAGCCGGTCGACGGCGTCGGCACCGTAGACCCGCTGGCCGCTCGGCGTGCGACCGGGATCGTCTATCAATCCGCGTTGTTCGTAGAAGCGGATCGTCGTGACCTTCACCCCCGTTTTGCGTGACAGGACGCCGATCGTGCGTTTCGCGGCCATGATATCTCCAAGCTTGCCTCTACAGAGACTGTAGGGCTTAGGACGCCGCCCTTCAACGGTGAGGAGTTTGGCGGATGTCCGATTGCTGCGGCCCCCAGAATTTTGACGGCGCATCGCCCGCCTATCGGCGCGTCCTGCTTGGGATCATCGCCATCAATGCCGTGATGTTTCTCGTCGAGATGGCAGCCGGGTTTGCGGCGCAGTCGCAGGCGCTGAAGGCCGATGCGCTCGATTTCGCCGGTGACAGCGCAACCTACGCCATCAGCCTCGCGGTGATCGGGTCGAGCCTCGTGGTCCGGGCGCGGGCGTCGCTCTTTAAGGGCGCCACGCTCGCCGTGATGGCGATGGTCATCCTTGCGCTTGCGATCGGCCGCTTCTTCGAGGGCACCGTGCCCGAAGGCGGCACCATGGGGGCCATCGGCTTTCTCGCGCTCGCCGCCAATCTTGCGAGCCTGTTCCTGCTGCTGCGGTGGCGTGAGGGAGACGCCAATGTCCGCTCGGTCTGGCTGTGTTCGCGCAACGATGCGGCTGGCAATGTCGGCGTCATCATGGCCGCGGGACTTGTCAAGCTCACCGGATCGGCATGGCCTGACCTCTTGATGGCCATGGCCCTTGCCGGCCTCTTTCTGTGGTCGTCGCGGTCCATCATTGGCCAGGCTCGCGGAGAACTGGGCCAACCGTCCGGCTGCGCAGGGCCCATAACAAAGGACAGCCGACCACTTCGGCCGCGCGACGTAGCTGACGAAGGAGGAGCCAGCCGATGAGTGCGCACGATCACCCCCATCTCGACCCCGAAAGCGGCGACCGGCGGGTGTCGATCGCCATCTGGGCGAACGCGCTTTTGACCGTCGGTCAGATCGTGGGCGGAATCCTCTCCGGCAGCCTCGCCCTGATCGCCGATGCCCTCCACAATTTCTCCGACATGGCGTCGCTGGTGATCGCCTTCGCCGCCCGCAAGATTGCACGGAGGCCCGCCGACGAACGGATGACGTTCGGCTATGGCCGTATCGAGATCGTCGCAGCGCTGATCAACTACACCTCTTTGATTATTGTCGGGATCTATCTGGTTTATGAGGGTGTCATGCGGATGGTCGACCCGCCCGAGGTGGGAGGATGGACGGTCGTCGCCCTTGGTGGTCTCGCGCTGGTCATCGACACGCTGACCGCCTGGCTCACCTGGTCGATGCAGAAAGGCAGCGCCAATATCCGGGCGTTGTTCCTGCACAACCTCTCCGATGCGCTGGCGTCGGTCGCGGTGATCATCGGCGGTACTGCGATCCTGCTCTACGACTGGCGTCTGATCGATCCCCTCGTCACGCTGCTGATTGCGGGCTACATTCTCTATCTGTCCTTCAAGGAGATCGGCAGCCCCATCCGCACCCTGATGCTCGGCAGCCCGCCCGATCTCGATGGCAACAAGGTCATTGCCCGCCTCAGCCAGATCGAGGGGGTCGCCGACCTCCATCATGTGCATCTGTGGCAGATGCAGGAGCACGAGGCCGCGCTCGATACCCATGTGGTCCTAACCGAGGACGGCTGGCCCCGTCTAGCGGAAATCAAGCGGACCATCAAGCAACGCCTGCGGAACGATTTCGGAATCGGCCACTCGACCCTCGAGTTCGAGCATCAGAACCGGGCCCATCGGGACGCCCAGCTTTTCGGGCATCAGGACGAAGCGAAATCGTAATTCCCTCGCCGAGCGAGAAGGGGCTTGCCGTCGTCACTTGTCCGCAAACGGAATTTCGATCCTAAGCCCTGCCACGTCCCGTCCATGCTGCAAATCCTCCGAATAGAGGTTCGTCGCGCGACAACGGAGGGCGACGGCGATTATCCGGGCGCCCACAACACTGCCATCGCTCGCCTCGACGATGCAGATGAGGCGGATCGTCTCGTTGTGAACGCGGATCTCCGACCCGTGGAGCCCCGCCTTGCGATGGAGACTGACAGCGAATTCGCCGATCACCTGCGTCGAGGCCCATCGGTCGGGCCGGTCCGAGCGCAGGAGTTTCTCGGCTCGGTTTGCTCTGCGAGTGTCCGCTGACACGAGCCGATTGTCCAGGTTGGGGTTTCGTGGAGCAGAAGTCCTGTCACTGGGCAGAGGAGCCTCTGACGCGTCGTTGGAAGGTCGCGACGCGGTAGAGATACCATCCGGCAAGCCCTGCTGCGATGACGTTCGAGACCGGATTGATCCAGGCCTCGACGGCGTCATAGTTCTCGCCCAGCCAGAAACCGACAAGCGTGAGAAACGCGGTCCAGGCGAACGTTCCGGTGGCCGTATATAGATAGAAGCGGCGCGGCGACATGTTCGTGATGCCGGCTGGAACAGAAATCAGTGTGCGAACGGCAGGAATTAAGACGTCCGATCATGACGGCTTTGTCTCCGTGACGGGAAAACCAGGCGCAGGCCTGATCGAACTCGACCGGCGTCATGGTGAACCAGCGGCCGTGTTTCGCCGCCCGTCGCTTGAGCCTGTCTGCTCCGATCCTCTTCCCCAGATAGTACCACAAGATGGCACCGGCGAACAAACCCACCGATCCGGCGAGAATGGCGAGGATCAGGCTCATCTGATCCTGAGCGGCGTTGAACCCTTCAAGCGGCACGATCAGTTCCGACGGGATCGGTGGGAAAACGTTTTCGGTGAAAATCAACAGGGCAACGCCGAAATAACCGCTGCGCTCGATGAAGGCGGTGATCCAATTGAACATATGGTGGTCTGTCCGGTGACAGGGTCTGCCTATGCTTCGGGGGGCGTCGTTTCCGGCCGCCGCGCGGCCTCCAGGACCTCCCCGGCTGCATCGAGATTCATCACGAAAATTCCGGCGCCCACGATCAGGTCGGGCCAGATCGACGGATGAAGCGCGGTGATGATCCCTGCCCCGATGATTGCGGCATTGGCTGCCACGTCGTTGCGCGCGGAGAGAAAGGCGGCCTTCGCCAGCGCCCCCTTCCTTTTGCGAAAGCGGACAAGCAGCAGGGCACACAGCGTGTTGACAAGGAGCGCACCCGCGGCGGTGAGGCCGAGAGCCTCGCCCGATGGAATGACGGGGTCAACGACTTTCATGACTGCGGCGACCAGGGCCGCGAGCCCTGGCACGAGGATCAATGCTGCGAGAACGTAACCGGCTCTCCGCCGGAAGCCCGCGCCGAGGAACAATGCGAGCAAGATCAGCACATTGATGGAGGTGTCCTCGAAAAAGTCGATCCCGTCAGCAAAGAGGGACACCGAGCCATGCCTGAGCGCCACGATGATCTCGATGAAGAAATAGCCAAGGTTGAGGCCTGCCACCAAGGCGACGGTCCGCGTGAAAGCTGAACCGATTTTTTTGCCGGGGAGGTTCGGCTCCACAGTCATGTCACCGCACGCCCGGTTCAGCATTTACGGTGACGCCGCTTTGCCTGGCGACCCCCGCTGCCGGATCATCCGTCCCCATCCAACGCATGGGCGGACGGATAACGGGCACGGTGCCAGTGCGCTGGATCGCCTCTTCCCAATGCGCTTTGAAGTGCTCCGCCTCTTCCGCAATGTCCGGAAGGTGCGGAAAGAGGATTTCGTGCGTCCAGTGACGATAGCGCTGCATCTCGGCTTCCGCGTCCTCCGCCGACCAATCTTCCTCGATGGTCCGGAAGACGGCGACAGCCGCACCGGTGCGGTCCTGTCCGCTGCGGCAATGAACGAGAACGGGCGTGCGCCCGTCGCGTTCGGCCTGGCGCAGCGCCGCAAGGAGCGTAACGAGGTTCTCGCGCTCAAGGCCGTAGGTGGCCGTGGGGATGGCGAGATAGTCGAGGCCCAGCGCCAGCGCGACGACCATCTCGTCATCCGACGTGCCGCGATCGAGATTGATCACCATACGGACACCATAGCGGTCTCGCAGCTCGGCGAGGCCAAGCGGGGTTGGCTGACCCGAGCGCAGCAGGGCGCCGTCGTCGACAATCTGAAGGTTTCGGACATCCGGTACCGAGACGCATCCTGCCAGCGCGAGGGCCATCAAGAGCGGAGCAGATCGTCGTCTCATGGTGCGTCTCGCAAGTAAGGGAACGTGATCCGGACCGACAGGCCCGGTCCGGCGTCGCTGAGTGCCAGGTCCGCACCGTGAAGGGTGGCGACCGCCGCGACGATGCTGAGACCAAGGCCCGTGCCGGCGGTCGAGCGGCTTGGATCGAGCCGGGCGAAGGGTTCGAGCATGGCCTCGCGGTGACCGTCGGGAATGCCCGGCCCGTCGTCGGTAACCGTGAGATGGGACCGGCCGTCTGCGCCCGTTCCGCACGAGACGCCGATGGCCGTTCCCGGCGGCGTATGGCGCATCGCGTTCTCGATCAGATTGGCAATGGCCTGAGTGAGCAGCAGCGCGTCGCCGAAAGCGGGCGCAGGATCGGCCGAGAGGGTGAGGGTGCGGCCGCCGTTTTCGACATCTGGCTGATAGGCATCGACAAGCGGCTCACAGAGTGTCGCGACGTCAACGGGAACAAACCGGTCCCGCGAGGCGCCTGCTTCGATCTCGGCGAGGCGCAGAATGGCATCGAAGCTCGCGAGGATCTGCTCCACTTTCGCTTCGGTCAGGGCGAGGCCCTCCTGACGCTCCCCGTCGGTGTCGGCTGCCCCGACCCGCTCCAGCCGCTGGCGAAGGTGGGAGAGGGGGGTCCTAAGGTCGTGGGCCACGTCGCGCGTGACCCGCCGCAACCCCGCGACGAGGTCCTGGGTCCGACCCAGCATCCGGTTGAGGCCAAGGGCAATCTCGTCGAGGTCGGTGGAGAACAGGGAAGAGGACGTCGGCACTCGGGCCGAGAGGTCGCCTTCACTTGCGCGTCCGAGGGTGGCGCGGATCATCCGCATGCGCGCGAGCGTTCTGAACGTGGCGACGACTCCGGCAAGGAGCGCGAGCAAGGCCGCTGCCGCGCCGACCTGAATCAGTGTCAGGAGCGTCTCTTTTTGGACCGACAGCGCGCGCGTCAGGTCTTCGCCCACGGAGAGGGTCGCGCCCCCCGGCAGCGTTTTCGTCAGGGTGAGGATGTCCGTGTCGCCGAACGGCGCAACCCCTTCGGTTTCGATCTCACGCCAGCCATTGGGGCCCTCCGCGATCCGGAGACGGCCCGCAAGGTGGTGCCCGTCCGGCGCCGTCAGCCAGTATTCAAGGGCGCCGGGACGGCTTGTGCGCGCTTCGATGGCCGCAGCCATGGCTTCCAGGCTTTCGGTCCGCAGCTCCTCTTCGAGGGCGAAGACCTCGAGTTCGATTCGCTCGCGCGCCTGTTCGACCGCCGCCCGTTCGCTGCTCGCATAGACGAGAAGTCCTGTAGCTGCGAAGGCAAGGAGGAGGATGCCCGAATAGACGATCGAGAGTCTGAGGCTCGATGAGCGGAGAAGGAGCTCAATCCGCATCGATCACGTATCCTGCCCCGCGCACGGTCCGGATCAGGGCCGAAGTGCCAGCCTCGGACAGCTTGGCCCTCAGACGGCTCAAATGCGTCTCGACGATGTTCGTGCCCGGGTCGAAATGAAAGCTCCAGATCTCCTCAAGAAGCATGGTTCGCGTGACGATCTGATCCTTATGCAGCAGCAGATACTCGAGGAGCTGATACTCTCGGGGCTGAAGATCGACGGTCTGGCTTCCCGCGGTAACCCGGCGGGTCAGCCGATCGACGGTGACGCCGCGCGCTTCGAGGCGGGTGATTTCGTCCTTGAGCGGTGGGCGCCGCAGGAGGGTGGTTACCCGCGCGCGCAGTTCCATGAAGGAGAACGGCTTGACAAGATAGTCGTCGCCGCCCGCTTCAAGGCCTGCTACCCTGTCCTCCACGGCGCCCATGGCGGTCAGGAAAAGGACGGGGATCTTCACCCCCGCCGCCCGCAAGGCTTTAATGACTGAAACGCCGTCAAGACCCGGCAGCATTCTGTCCACGACGACGAGGTCCGGCGGGCTCTCGGTGGCCTGGAAGAGACCGTCCGTACCGGTCTTCGCCGTATCGACCGCGAAACCTTCCTGTTTCAGGCCGTTGGCAATGAAGCTAGCGGTTTCCTCATCGTCTTCGATTACCAGGATTCGTGTCACGTCGCCTCCACCGGCTTGTATGGAGGCGTCAGTGTGCCTTGCGTTCGTCCGTGGCGGTAGGCGAGGATCAGGGGCGGCAGCAGGAACAACGTCATCAGCGTCGAGGTGACGAGGCCGCCAAGGATTACGCCCGCCATCGGGCCTTGCACTTCGCGGCCCGCCTCGCCGCTCTGCAGCGCCAGGGGAAGCATGCCGAGCCCGGTCACGAGGGCGGTCATCAGGATCGGGGTCAATCGTTCCGACGCGGCGAGCTGGATCGTTGCCTCGCCGAAGGCATGCCCTTCATGGCTGACAAGGTGATCGGTATGCGAGACCAGCAGGATGCCGTTGCGCGCCGCAATCCCGAACAGGGTGACGAAGCCGACGAGCGCGCCGAGCGACAACGTTCCCCCTTCGAGCCAGACCATCAAGACACCTCCCGCCAGCGCCGAGGGCGCCGTCGAGAAAATAAGCGCCGCCGCACGGCCGCCGCCAAAAGCCACCACCAGCAGGATGACGATGCCGATGGCCGCGATTCCGACATTGATGAGGAGTTCGCGCTGCGCGGCAGCCTGACCCTCCGCGACGCCTCCATATTCGAGATAGACGCCTTTCGGCAGGCTGACCTGAGCGCCGATCGCGGCGCTGATCCTTTGCTGCATGCCCGCGACGTCGCGAACGGTTGCATTCGCGGTCACGACCTGGCGCCGGCGCCCCGCATTATGGGTGATGGCCGCCCGATCGGTCGTTAAGAAGGGCTGCGCGACCGTGCCGAGCGCGGCGAGCGTGCCGGTCGAGCCACGGATCGGCAGGCTGCTGACGGCTTCCGGATCGATGGCATAGGCCGGGGGAAGCGTAATCGCAATGTCCGTGATCCGCTGTCCGTCCGAGACCTGCGCAACGCTCTGTCCCTGATAGGCCATCTCGACGGTATCGGCGAGGTCTCCGAGGCTGATGCCGTGGACGCCGAGCGCCATGCGGTCCGGCTCGACCGCCATGACCGGCGCGCCCGGTGGCGTCTGAATCCGGACGTCCGTTGAGCCGTCCACGGATTTTATGGTCGCGGCGATCCGTGCGGCTACCTGATCGAGAGCGTCGAGATCTGGTCCGTAGGCGCTGACGACGATGGCTGCCGTCTCGCCCGAAAGTGACTCGCCGATCCGGTCGCCCAGAAAGGTCATCGCTTCCGTCTCGAGACCGGGATAGCTGCCGAGGACGTCGCGGATGGCGGTCAGGATGCGGTCTTCTTCCGGTCCGCTGACATGCTGAAGTTCGACATGGAACTCACTCTCATTGGGCGGAAAGGTATCCTCCGCCGCTTCGGCACGCCCGATCTGCTGCTCGACCGTCGCGATGCCGTCGATCGCCAGAAGGTCGTTCGAGAGGCGTCCGCCGACATCCTCCATCCATTCGAGAGATGCGCCGCTCGGCCCGACCACGGCGAGGACGTAATGCCCCTCACGAAACTGCGGCAGGAGCTCCGCACCGAAACGGGTGACCCCGATGACCGCGGCGAGCCCGATGACGGCGGAGAGTGCCAGCGCCAGGCGCGGGCGGGGGAGGAGGGGATGCAAGAGCGCAGCATGGCCTCGCTTGACCCAATGCAGGAAGCCCGGCTCCGACGGCGGCACGCGATGTGCCAGCAAGAGGAGTGAGAGGGCGGGTGTGATGGTGATCGCAACGGCCATGGAGGCAAATGTTGCGAGAATGAAGGCCAGCGCGAGCGGCGCGAAGAAGGCGCCCTGCAGCCCGGTGAGCAACACCACGGGCAGCATTGTCAGGGCAAGGATCAAGGTTGCGTAGATGACGGGCGCGCGGACCTCCACGCTGGCGTCGAGGATCACTTCGGCAACGGGTCTGTCTTTGCGCTCCCGGAGCCGCCGCAAGATGTTCTCCGCCCCGATCACGGCATCGTCGATGACCACGCCAAGCGCCACGGCAAGGCCGCCGAGGATCATCGTGTTGATGGTCTGTCCCATGAGGTCGAACACCGTCGTCGCGGCGAGCAGCGATAGGGGGATCGAGACGAACGCGATGAAGGCGACCCTCAGGTTCCGGGTAAAGGCGAGCAGCACAAGGACGATCAGCACGGTCCCGATTAGGAGGTCGTCTCGAATGCCTGCCAGCGCCGATTCGATAAAGTTCGCTGGCCGGTGCAGGTCGGGATAAATGGTGATGCCCTGTGCCTCAAGGGACGGCCGAAGGTCCTCGATCGCCGCCTCGACCGCATGCGTGACGGTCAGCGTGTTGGCGCCATATTGCGTCGCCGTGGTGATCAAGACGCCGGATTTCCCCATGATCAGCGTGTCGCCGAATTTCGGAGTCGGGGCGACCGTCACGTCGGCGACGTCGCGCAGGCGGATCGGGCCGTCCGTGCTCGGCGAAACGACGACTGCGGCCAGGTCGTCGGCGGTGACCGCATCGGTGCGGGGCTCGATGGTGATACGCTGGGCGGCCGTCTCGACAAAGCCGCCGCCGCGGATGGTCGTGGCGTCCCTGACCGCTTGCGAGACATCCGTCAGGGAGAGGTTATAGGCGAATAGGTCTTCCGGACGCACACGGACCTCGATCCGCGGCAGCTCGCCGCCGAAGAGCGTGGCACGCGCCACCCCGGGCGTCGCGAGAAGCCGCGGGCGGATCGTCCATTGCGCGATGTCTCGTAGCTCCATCGGCGAGAGCGTGTCGCTGCGGAACCCGATCTTCAGGAGGTCCATGGTCGAGGAGGTGAGCGGGGACAGCGTCGGCGCCCCGGCCGACGCCGGGAGTCGGCCGGAGACCTCCGCCAGACGCTCCGCCACGACCTGGCGTGCACGGTAGGGGTCCTCGCCGCGGCGGAAGGTAACATCGACCACAGCGAGCCCCTGAATGGACTGGGAGCGGACGTCCTCCACGCCCGTAGCCCCGTTGAGGACGTTCTCGATCGGCGTGGTGACGAGAAGCTCAACCTGGCCTGCGGTCAGGCCGGGGGCCTCGACCTGGACGCTCGCTTGCGCAGGGACGAATTCCGGGAACACCTCGAACTCCGCCCGCGAATAGAGATAGGCCGCATACGCCGTGAACAGAGCCGAAAGGAGGATCGTAAGACGGGCGTGGCGCAGGCAGAGGGCAAGGATCGCGCGCAGCATCACTCGCTCTCCGCCGATTCATCCGCCCGCTCAACGGCGAGAAGGGCGCCGGCACCGCTGGTCACGACGCGGTCGCCAGGGGTGAACACGGTCGTGACGAGCCAGCCGTCTGCAACGATCCGGGGGGAGACGATCTGTTGTCGGAAAAAAGTGTCGGGACCCGTCTCGACATACGCCCAGGCATCGCCGTCGAGGCGGACGATCGCCTCGCGCGGGAGAAGAATGCCGGTCAGGGACTCGCCCGAATCGATGGTGCCGCCAAGACTGCGTCCCGATCGCAGGGACAGGGCTTCTGGGCCGCGAAGGACCGCCAGTGTGCCGATGGTCTGTAGACGGGTCGAGGCACTGCCGGTTAGGCCTATCGGCTCCGCTGTCGCGGTCTGCCTATCCGGCAGCGTGATTGTCACGGTGCCGACAAGGCCGCCCGGCGCTTCGAGGCTGTCCGCGCGCAGCAGGGCGGCATCGCCGGTGGCGATGGCGTCGAGCAGGCTCGCTCGATCCTGCGCCGACATGGCGGCGATGGCGGGGCCCCACTCCAGGGCCAGCCGACGGCGAAGGAGTGATGCCCTGGCTTCGTCGCCTTCTGCCTTCGACCGCGCTGCCTCGACCGCAGCGCGAGAGGCGCTTTGGTCGTTCCGGGCAAGTCCCAGTGTCCGCTGGTAGTCTCGCTGGGATGCCCCCGCCGCGGCAAGGGCGGTCGCGAGGTCCGCGTCGAGCGCGGCGAGCGCCCCGGCGTCAAGCACCTGCACGATGGCGGGGAGGGCCTGCGGGGCCTCTGTCGCCGTCATCACGGTTTCTTCCACACCGAGACGCGTCTGATCCTCTGGGCTCATGGTGACGGGCACGCCGAGGGTCGCGGCATGCAAGAGGCATATCAGGGAAACGATCATGGTTTGGAGTATCCTTGGAGAAGGGCGGCTGGCTCGTCGTCGGCAAGCGATCCGGTCAGAGGCTGTCGCAGCGCGTCCTCGAGATCCCGTTCACGGGACAGGGCGGTGATGCGGGCGTCGAGGACATCAAGTCGCGCGCGAAGCAGCCCCAGCCGCGAGGCCGCCCAATTGCTGCGGTTGATCGACCCGGCGTCGAGCTCGGCATCCGCCTGCGCCGCGAGCGCCCGGGCGGCAGGCAGGATTTCGTTCGCGAGGGTGTCAGAGACGGCAAGCGCGGCGGCATAATCCGTCTGCGACTGATCGACGGAGGCCAGCACGGTCTGCACGGACGCTTCCAGACGGACACCCGAGGCGTCGCGCGATTTCTCGGCGGCGAGGATGGCGGCTTTGTTGCCATCGAGTGACGGGAAGGAGAGGCCCAAAGTGACGGGCAGGCGGTTCACGCCCTGATCCCAGGTGTAGCCGGGCCCCACCGACACTTGCGGATATTGTGCGGCGACGGCTGTTCTCAGCGCGGCTTCGGCACGATCATAATCCGCGGCGGCGGTCAGGATTTCGCTCCGCCGATAGACGGCCGCCGTCGCCGCATCGGTCCCTATTGACGGAGACGGAAGATCGAAAAGCGGCAACTCGGGGAAGATCGGGCGGCGGCCCAGCATGTCCGGTGTGATGCCGGTCGCGCCGGCCAGACGTGCCCGCGCTTGGTCGAGACCCGATATTGCTTCGGCGCGCAGACGCAGCTCGGCGGCGGCATCCGCCCGCGCCTGTTCGACATCGAGGCGCGAGACGGCTCCGGCGTCGAGCTGGGCCCGAAGCGACGCGAGTTGCCGCTGACGCAAGCTGGCGATTTCGTCGAGCACTTCGAGGCGAGCGTTCGCGCTCCCGAAGTCATCGATCGCGCGACGGATATCCATCCGTATCCGCCAGAGCGCGGCTTCATAGTCGAATTGCGCGCGGGCGAGGGCGGCTTCCGCTTGCCCGATACGTCCGGTGCGACGACCGCCGAAATCGAGTACCTGGTCGGAGACAAGCCCGGCAAGCCAAGGCGAGGCGCCCCCCGGGTTGAGGGCGTATTCTGCCGTCAGGGAAAGAGTCGGTCCGGGTGCGACCCTTGCTGCCTTGAGATCCGCCCGGGTGGAGGCGATCGCCGTGCGGTTGGCCGACAGATCGGGATGATAGAGGATCGCCGCCGCCAGAAGCGACGGCTCGGTCCAAGCCTTGCCGTCCCAGTGGATTTTGGGCGCGATGCCGACCAGGGTCTGAGCGACCGCGGCGTCATCGACCCGTCGCGCTGCAAGCGCGCTCGCCAAAACAGGCGGATTGAGCGGAGCAGGCGCGTAGCCCGCGCAACCGGCCAGAGTGGCGAGGCCGATCCAGATTGTTGATGCCAGCGGTCGCATGCCGATCCCCTTCTCGGAAAGACCTTGACGCCCGGCGCATTGCTTGACGGTGCAGCGAAGATTGAGAAATCCCAATCTTCGCCAGCTCGCTTGATCAGTCGTCGTCTTCTTCGCTTTCTACCTCGAGGATCGCGCCGCTGACGGCGTCGATCTCGACTTCCATTTCCGCGCCATCGCGGGTCATGGTTTCGACGGTCCATAGGAGGGCGTTGTCCTCGACGTCGAATTCGGCCTCGGCCGCTCGTCCACCGGTCCGCTCTTCCGCAATGGCGACGGCCTCTGCCAAGCTGATTTTTGCCCGATCATGGAGTGCCGCAGCCTCGGCTGCTTCGTCGTCATCACCGGCGAGAGCGAAGCCGCCTGCGGCTGAGATGGCGAGTAGAGCGGCGCCTGTTAAGGAGAGTAGGTGAGTGCGATGCATATGATCCTCCGTTTTTAGATGAGACGGAGGGAGTTTGCGTCCGGCGACATTGGGACCGAACGGCGACCAGTTTACATTTGCCCAATGTTGCCCATCGGCCTGAACTTCGGGCGCTCGGCGCGCTGCGTCGGATGCTTATCGAAGGACCGAAATGGTAATCCTCGCGCAGGCCTTTTCAGTCACCAAGTAGTCTACCGAACAGCATGTAGACGACGACAGCAAGCGCCAACGCGGTCAAACCGAAGGCCATCGCCATCAGCCGTCCGTCTCGTCCCAAGAGCGCCACGCCGAAAGCGAGAATCGCAGCCATCGGCGCCGTGGAGGCGAAAGGGACGAACTCGAGGGGCGGTACGGTGAGGCAGAGCGCGATGATCATAACCGCGGTGACCTTGGTGCCTGTCTTGCCGACGAGGCGATGCCAGTGCTCCCCGGTATGCCGATCGATCCAATTCGTTATCTTGCGAAGCTTGCGGGCGCCGCCGGTCACCCGCTTCGACTTGACCGAACGGTTCTCGATGAAGCCGGGGAGCCACAGGCATTCTCTCCCGAGCGCGAGCTGTGCGGCGCCCAACCCGATAATCAGGGCGAGAAAGGTTGGGACGCCTGGAATGCCGCCGACAGGCGACATCTCGATGAGGGGAAGGACGATGAGAAATGGGCCGAAAGCGCGCTCACCAAAGACCTCAATGACGTCGCCTACGGCGAAGCGGTCCTTGCCGGCGCTTCCGCCAGACTCCTCGTCATGGTGCGCGATCCGCAGCACCTCTTTGAGAATTCCCGTCGTCGTTTCGTCAGGGTCACGTTCATTCGTGGACATGAAGCACAAACGAGGGGCAACCCGTGGTCGTTCCAGCATCCTCAACTGCTGGGCATAGGGCCGAAGTACTGTTGGTGACGACAACAGCGTTCCAGCCCGGACAACGGCGGATTTGATGCGTTCGTTCTTTGTTGTCTAACCGTGCACCCTTTGGAAAGCTGTGACGATTTAGAGGGCTCCTTTCCGCGCGTAGGCAGTCCAGTAAAGAACGTCGATTGTGCCCCAGATCGCGTTCCTACTGTGCTACAAATTCGGGGTATGCAACATCTAAGATATTGATGTATAGTTATAAAATAGTCGTTTCTAGACCCGTCACTCGCCACAGCCTCAGGTTGTGGGCACATTTGAACCGGATATTTTTGTGCTGTCAAAAGTCTCCGCGCGGACGATCCTCTTGGTGGCGCTGTGGTTTTTGTCCAAAGTTTGCCGTCATGTTCCTCCAAGTGAGGAACGTGCCCCAGCTAAGGCGATAAGTACGCTGAACGCTTGCTGCTCAATGTAAATGAAGCGGGCCTTGTCGCGTTCGATCTGAAGCCATTGCCCGCCGTCAATCGGCATGCACCACCCGAGCGCGATAGGCTGCGGCGGCAGCTTTGGCTTTGTCCGTCAACGTCGGTTTCCGGTAGAGGGCGGCCGCGAACGCCTCGGCATCCTTGGCATTCATTACATGGCAGTCGCGCTCGCCGAGGCTGCGTTCCGCTTCCTTGGCAAGATCAGGTGGATCGGTACTTTGCATAGAGGCTCTCCTCGATTGACCACGTGCCGACGAGATCAGTCCTTGTCCGATTTGAACGTGGCGGGTCGCCACGAGCAAGGGACTTCCCGCCGCCCTTGCGGCCAGACCGCTTCGCGCGACAAACGGGCGCCTCCCCCGGTCAAGAGGGAAAACAAGACCCCGCGAGTCAGGCGGCCTCGGCCGCCTGTCTGAACGTGCCGGATGGCACACGAGCGCGGAGGATCAAGTCCGTTGAACGTATACGTTCAACGGGCGGAGACCGGCCCGGCCGGGCTCCGTGCACGCGAGCCTGGTCCGAGAGGACGCGCCATCTTGACAAATGTCAGTTATACGCCAATATGACGACAAACGTCAGGAGCCGGTATGGTTCAACTGCACCCCATCGATCAGGCCCCGCCGCCCGGCGCGCCGCATTTTACGGAGGCGGAGGTCGCCGCCCTGCAGCGGGCGGTGATCCGTCTGTTCGCGCTTTGGGATCTCAGCGATCAGGAGGCGTCCACCCTTCTGGGCGATATTTCCCCGCGCACCTTCCAGCGCTGGAAGCAGGGCCAGACGGGCCGTGTGGGCCCCGATCTTGCGGCCCGGCTGTCGAATCTGGTGGGCATCCACAAGGCGCTGCGGCTTCTCTTCAAGGAGAAGGCGCGGGGCTATGCCTGGATCCGCAAGCCCAATGCGGCCTTCGGCGCGCGGAGCGCCCTTGACATGATGCTGGGCGGACAGCTCACCGATCTCATGCGGGTGCGCCGCTATCTCGACGCCCAGCGCAGTCCCTGGTGACCGGGGGTGAGGAAGGCTTTCCCCACACACGGGTTCGGTGGCGGCCTTACTACCGGCTGATCAACTCGGCCTATCCGCCAATCGACCTCTTCGAGGACATTGCCGATCCTGAGGACTGGGCGCTGCTGGGCCAGGCCGAGGCCCGCACCAATCCGCGCGCTGCCGAGACCATTGGTCAGCTCGATCTCGTGCCGCCCGCCCGACGGGTCGGCGGGCCGGGCGCCAGCTATGTCATGGCGCCCTTCACCCATTGCAGCCCCGACCGGCCGGGCCGCTTCCACACTGGGCGCTCCGGCGCCTTTTACGGCGCCCGGGAGCTCGAGACGGCGGTGGCCGAGACCGCCCACCATATCGGGCTCTTCCTCAAGGCGACGGCAGAGGCGCCGGGCTGGGTCGCGGACCTGCGTGAGGTGACCGGTCATCTCGATGCGGACCTTCTGGACCTGAGACCGGACGCGCCCGGCGATCTTCTCGACCCTGAGGACTACGCCGCGTCCCATCTGTTTGCTGTCCGCATGCGGGAGAGGGGCGAGGACGGCATCATCTATCCCAGTGTCCGGAACCCGGGCGGGGAATGCTTCGCCGCCTTCTGGCCCGACGTCATGGGCGTGCCCGTCCAGGCGCGCCATTGGCGTTATCATTGGGACGGGACGCGCATCGATCTCCTGCGGCAGGTCACGGGCGATGGCGCGGGCCCGGTCTACCGGCTGACCGACGAGGGGTCGCGTGGTGCGGCGGGGCAGGAGCCGCAGCGTTGACGGATCGGCCCGCCTGGACCCCCGTCATCCCTCATATTCAAGGCGATGTTTACAAATCACATCTATTCATGACACATGGCCTTCATGTCCAGGATCGCCACTGCACTGCTTTGCGTGTTGATCGCGGTCGCCTCGACGGCGACCAGCGTGGGGCATGCGGCCGAGCATTTCGATCTTGAACTGGCCGAGCGTGGCCATGGTCATCACCATGACGTCGATGCTCACGACGACCATGATCCGAATGGTGATGAGGACGACGAACCTTACGCGCCTACGGGCGGGCATGCCGCCGAGTATCACGCCGCCGCCCTGATCGTGGAGCCGCCCCTCCTGCCCGAGGTGGCGCGGATCCACCCGCGGTCGCTGCCCGAGGACCTTGCCCTTTCTGCCCGCCACGGATTCGGGGACCCCGACCCCGACTGAACCCCGCTCTGAGATGATCTGCGCCGGGACCGCGTGACGGCCCGCGCGCCCTGTCGTTCACCTCGGACCGGAGTCCACACCCATGATATTCAGAATACTGGCGGCCGCCGGCGCGGTCGGCCTGTGGTCGGGGGATACGCTCGCCCAGACCCAAGATCCCTGCGACGCGAGCCCCGCCGCACCCGTGCTGACGTTGGCGGAGGCGACCAACCGCGCCCGCGGCGCCGACCTTCGCCCCGAGGCCATCGCTGCTGCCGTCGAGGCCGCGCGGGCCGAAGCCCGCATCGCGGAGTATGGTCCCCCGGACACGGTAACGCTGCAGACGGAGGATTTCCCGGGCATTGGGCTCGGTGAGGATGTCGACAACCTGCAGGTGACCGGCAGCTACAACCACACCTGGGAGCGGGGCGGAAAGAAGGCGGCGCGGCGCGCTGTGGCATCGCGCGGCCTCGAGGTGGCCCGGTCGGCCCTGGCCTTGACCGAGGCGGAGATCGCCTATGAGGTCGAAACGCTCTATCTCGAGGCAGCGCTCGCGACCCGCCGCGCGGAGATCAGCTGCGATCGGCTCGCTATTACCACGCGCCTCGAAAACGAGATCCGCGATCGGGTGCAGGCGGCCCGAGACCCTGAACTGGCGGCGTCGCGCGCTCGCGCCGACCGGCTTGCGGCCAAGGGCGAGGTTTCCCGCTCCCGCCGTCTCGCCGCGGCCCAAAAAGCGCAACTTGCCGCCTATTGGGGCGGCACGGGCGCGTTCGCCGTCGAGACGGCGTTTCTCGATGAGGTACAGCGGGCGGCAGATGACGGCATGTCGATCGAGAACGCTGCGCAGATCCGACGTCTTGAAGCCATGGAACGCGAAGCGGCGGCCCTCGCAGACCTCGCCCGGGCGCAGGCCGCCCCCAATGTGACCTGGTCGGTGGGTGTCCGGAATTTCGGTTTCGAAGACGATGTGGCGCTCGTGACGGGCATTTCCGTTCCTTTGCGAACGGGGAGGCGGGCGGAGGCCGCCCATGCAAAGGCCGCCGCCGAGCGGCGCCAGGCCGAAGCGGTCACCGCCGCGGCACGCCAGCGCCTGATGCGCGAAGCGATGGGCTATCGCCGGGCCGCCGAAGACGCGCTTTTGGGGCTGGAAAGCCTCGAAGCAGAGCTTCTCCCCGAAGCGCGCAGGGCGCTCGATCTGGCGCAGTCAGGCTATCGCCGCGGCGCCTTCACCTATCTCAACGTGACCGATGCCCAGGAAAGCCTCACCGCCTTGCGGGAAGACCGGCTCGAGCTCTTGCGAACTTATTACGTCAACATGGCCGCGCTTCGGCGCCTGGTCGCGCCGGGCGCGACCGCCCCGGACACGGAGTCAGTACAATGAGTAAGATCCTTTCCTCGCTTCTCGCCGTTACCGCCCTTGGGGCGGCAGGGAGCCTCCTCTCTGCCTGCGGCGGCCTGAGCGATGCCGCGCCCCAGATCGGGGCCCATGGCGAAATGGCTGAACTTGAAGCCCCCCATGGGGGTCGGCTTCTCAGCGAAGGGGACTTCGCGCTCGAGATGACGATCTTCGAGGCGGGCGTCGATCCACATTACAGGATCTATCCGTTTCTCGGCGGCGAGCCCCTCGAGCCCGCCCAGGTCGGCCTGACCGTGACGCTGGAGCGGCTGGACGGCGAGACCAATGTCTTCTCCTTCCGTCCGGAGCAGGACTATCTCATGGGCGACGGTGTCGTGACTGAGCCGCATTCCTTCGTCGTCAATGTCGAAGCAGATTATGACGGCGAGACCCATCGCTGGTCCTATGACAGTTTCGAGGGCCGCACGACTATCTCGGACAGCGTGGCCGAGGCTGCAGGGGTCGTTCTTGCCGAGGCGGGACCGGCCGAGATCGTCCGCACCGTCGAACTCTTGGGCAGCGTGCGCATCGCACCCGAAGCCGAGGCCGAGGTCGGCGCGCCCTATGCCGGCACGGTGCAGGAGGTGATGGTGACCCTCGGCGATGTCGTCGACGCCGGCCAGCCGCTGGCCCGTGTGCAGAATGCCAGCAGCCTCCAGACCTATGTGGTCCGGGCCCCGTTTGCCGGCACCATTTTGGAGCGGCGGACCAACCCCGGCGACGTCGCGGGCACACGGACGATGTTCCGGCTGGGCGATCTCGATCGCCTCGAGGCGGAGCTGCACGTCTTCCCGCGCGATGCGGTGCGCGTGCAGCCAGGTCAATCCGTCAGCATACGTCTTGCAGGCAGTGACATGTCCGTCGAGAGCGAAATCGAAGGCTTCCTGCCCATGTCGGGCGCGGGGTCGCAGACCCTCATCGCCCGAGTGCCCTTGCCCGGAGGCTCGGGCTTCCGCCCCGGCATGCGGGTGGTCGGCACCGTCGTGACGGAGGCCCGGCAGGTGCCGCTCGCCGTGAGGACCGAAGGACTACAACGCTTCCGCGACTTCACAGTCGTCTTTGCCAAGATCGGCGAGACCTACGAGGTGCGCATGCTCGATCTCGGGGAGCGGGACGACGACTATGTCGAGGTCCTGGGCGGTCTCAAGCCGGGCACGACCTATGCCGCGGGTAATTCCTTCCTCATCAAAGCCGACATCGAAAAGTCCGGCGCCAGCCACGACCACTAGGAGCGGATCATGCTTGAACGGATCATCGAATTTTCGATCCGCCAGCGCTGGCTGGTCATGGTGCTGGTGCTCGCGCTTGCGGGACTCGGCATTTACAACTTCCAGCGTCTGTCGATCGATGCCGTGCCGGACATCACCAACGTCCAGGTACAGATCAACACCGAGGCGCCGGGCTTTGCCCCGCTCGAAACCGAACAGCGCATCACCTTTCCGGTTGAAACCGCGATCTCGGGCCTGCCTGGTCTCGACTACACGCGGTCGGTCTCCCGCTACGGGCTGAGCCAGGTGACCGTCGTCTTCGACGACGGCACCGATATCTATCTCGCCCGTCAATTGGTGGCTGAACGGCTCCAATCCGTGCGCGACGTGCTGCCCGAAGGAGTGACGCCGGAGCTCGGACCGATCGCGACGGGCCTTGGCGAGATCTATATGTATATCGTCTCGGCTGCCACGGGGGCGACGGACGAGAATGGCAATCCGTACACGGCCATGGACTTGCGGACGATCAATGACTGGGTCGTCCTGCCCCAACTGCGCACCGTCGAAGGGATCACTGAGGTCAACACGATTGGCGGTTTCAAGAAGGAAATCCATATCCGCCCCGACCGGTCGGCCCTGGCGGCCTATGGGCTGACCCTTTCCGATCTCATCGAAACGGTCGAGAGCAACAACGCCAATACCGGCGCGGGCTATATCGAGCGCAATGGCGAGCAGAACCTCATCCGCGTACCCGGCCAGGCCCAGGCCCTCGACGATCTGAGGCAGATCGTCGTCGCCGATACGGGTTCGGTCAGTGTCCGCCTCAGCGATGTGGCCGATGTCGGTCTCGGCAATGAGCTCAGGACCGGGGCGGCGACCCAGAACGGCGAAGAGGTGGTGCTTGGCACGGCCTTCATGCTGATCGGCGAGAACAGCCGCACGGTGTCGGTCGCGGTCGATGAGCGTCTGGCCGAGATTGCGCCGGGGCTGCCCGAGGGCATTGAGATGACCCCGGTCTATAACCGCTCGACCCTGGTCGATCGGACCATCCACACGGTGGAGAAGAACCTCGTCGAAGGGGCGCTGCTCGTCATCCTCGTGCTGTTCCTCCTCCTCGGCAACATCCGGGCGGCGATCCTGACGGCGGCCGTCATTCCCCTCGCCATGCTGATGACGATCACCGGCATGGTGCAGAACGACGTATCAGGGAACCTCATGAGCCTCGGGGCGCTCGATTTCGGGCTGATCGTCGATGGCGCCGTGATCATCGTCGAGAACTGTCTGAGACGGTTCTCGGAGGAACAGAAACGCCTCGGCCGACTTCTGTCCCGGGACGAACGGTTCAAGCTGGCAGCGAGCGCGTCGAGCGAGGTCATCCGGCCGTCGATCGTCGGGGTCATCATCATCGCGGTCGTCTATCTGCCGATCTTCGCGCTGACGGGGATCGAGGGGAAGATGTTCCACCCCATGGCTTTCACCGTGGTGCTGGCGCTCACCTGTGCGCTCATCCTGTCGCTGACCTTCGTTCCGGCCGCGGTGGCGCTCTTGATCCGTGGACGGGTGGAAGAGAAGGAAAGCTGGCTGATGGGGGGGGCACAGCGTCTCTACGCGCCGGCCCTCAATGCGGCGCTGCGTCTCCGCTATGCGGTGGTGGCGGTCGCGCTGGTCCTGGTAATGATCGCCGGGTTCGGGGCGACCCGCCTCGGCTCGGAGTTCATTCCTGACCTGGATGAAGGGGATGTGGCGCTCCACGCCTTGCGCATTCCCGGCACCAGCCTGACCCAGGCCATCGAGATGCAGTCCATGCTGGAGGCGCGGATCGTCGAGTTCCCCGAGGTGGAGCGCGTCTTCGCCAAGATCGGGACCCCGGAGATTGCGACCGACCCGGTACCGCCAAGCGTCGCCGACACCTTCGTCATCATGAAGCCGCGGAAGGAATGGCCCGATCCTCGGAAGCCGAAGGCGACGCTCGTGGCCGAGCTCCAAGAAGCGGTCGAGACCATCCCGGGCAGTAAATATGAGCTGACCCAGCCCATCGAGATGCGCTTCAACGAGCTCATCTCCGGTGTCCGCGCCGATGTCGCGGTCAAGATCTTCGGCGACGATCTTGAGGTTCTTCAGGAGACGGCCGACCGCGTGCAGGGCATCCTCGCCAGCGTGCCGGGGGCGGTCGATGTGCAGATGGAGCAGGTGACCGGGCTGCCGGTCCTCTCCATCCACCCCGACCGCGATGCGCTGGCCCGCTACGGGCTCAATGTCGAGGACGTGCAGCGGGTCGCGTCGGTGGCGCTGGGCGGCGAAGTGGTCGGCCAGTTCTTCGAGGGCGATCGCCGCTCCGACATTGTGGTGCGGTTCCCGGAGAACGTGCGCACCGACGTCGCGGCCATCGAGCGGCTGCCAATTCCGCTGCCGGCATCGCGGCGCGGCGATGATGATCTCATGTTCGTCCCCATGACCGAAGTGGCGAGCGTCGAGATTGCGCCGGGTCCGAACCAGGTGAGCCGCGAAAACGGCAAGCGGCGTCTGGTGGTCACTGCCAATGTCCGGGGCCGCGATCTGGGCTCGTTCATCGGCGAGCTGCGCGCGCGCGTGGCTGCCGAGGGCGAGATCCCATCCGGGTACTGGGTCGATTACGGCGGCACCTTCGAGCAGCTCGTCTCGGCGAGCCAGAGGCTCTCCGTAGTGGTGCCCGCGGCGCTTCTGTCGATCTTCGGCCTGCTCCTGATGCTGTTCGGCACGGCACGGGATGCCGGGATCGTCTTTTCCGGTGTGCCCCTGGCGCTGACCGGCGGGGTCGCGGCGCTGGCCTTGCGGGGCATGCCGCTCTCGATCTCGGCGGCGGTGGGCTTCATCGCGCTCTCCGGTGTCGCGGTGCTGAACGGCGTCGTGATGCTGAGCTTCATCAAGGCCCGCCGGGAACGGGGGGAGCCCCTTCTCGAAGCGATCACGGAAGGAGCGCTGCAGCGCCTTCGCCCCGTCCTGATGACGGCGCTGGTCGCAAGCCTCGGCTTTGTGCCCATGGCGCTCAATGTCGGCGCGGGCTCCGAGGTGCAGCGGCCGCTCGCCACGGTGGTGATCGGCGGCATTATTTCCTCGACACTGCTGACACTGCTCGTCCTGCCGGCCCTCTACCGTATCGTTCACGGTGCGGAGCGCAGGCGCGAGGAACCCGTCATGCCGCCCGCGGGAGTGCCGGCGGAATGATCCAGAACCCTGTCACTCGATCCGAAGGAGCAACGATGTCGTCACCTCGATTGCCTCGCCTCCATCGCGGCGCCCTGTTCGCGTTGGCCCTCGTCCTGTCCGTCCTCTGTCTGGGGATCGAGCAGGCCGCCGCCCATGCCGTTGCCGAGGGCGACAAGGGCTATATCCAGGAGATCACGGGGGTCCACCTCATCTCCTTCCTCTATCTGGGGGCGAAGCATATGGTCACCGGTTACGACCATATCCTCTTCCTCCTCGGGGTGATCTTCTTCCTTTATCGGATGAAGCACATCGCGACCTATGTGAGTCTCTTCGCCATCGGTCATTCGACCACCATGCTGGCGGGGGTCTATTTCGGTGTAGGGATCAATTCCTACATCATCGACGCCATCATCGGTTTGTCCGTGGTCTATAAAGCCCTGGACAATATGGGCGCCTATCAGCGCTGGTTCGGCTTTCAGCCCAACACCAAGGCGGCGACGCTGTTGTTCGGGCTGTTCCACGGCATGGGACTCGCGAGCAAGATCATCGATTACGACATCGCCGAGGATGGCTTGTTGCCGAACCTTCTCGCCTTCAATGTGGGCGTCGAGGTCGGCCAGCTCCTGGCGCTGGGCGCGATCCTCATCATCATGGGCTTCTGGCGCCGGACGCCGAGCTTCCTGCGCCATGCCTATACCGCCAACATGCTGCTGATGGCCGCCGGTTTCGTCCTGATCGGCTATCAGATCACCGGTCTCATCATTTCCTAAATCCCTGCCGAGGTCATCATGTATAACGCCAATATGCCGAAGAAAGACGAACTGCCTTCGACGGCGCAGCTCCTGCGCTCGACTGTCATTGCCCTCATGATCGCCGCGGTCATTCTGGTGGTGGCGGTGCTGCCGGGCGAATACGGGATCGATCCGACCCGGATCGGCCGGGCCCTCGGCCTCACCCAGATGGGCGAGATCAAGCAGCAGCTCGCCGAAGAGGCCGCCGCCGACGAAGCCCTTGCAGAACCGGTCGTAGTCGAACCAGTTGTCACGGAGCCCGACGTCACGGCCAGCGAGCCTGCCGCGGCCCCATCACCCGATACAACGCCCGCCCCGGAAGAGCCCGCCGCTCCGGTCCCCGCGGCGCCGATCTGGAAGGACGAGCAGTCTGCCACGCTCGCGCCGGATGCCGCGACCGAGATCAAACTCGTCATGGAAGAGGGCGCCGCGGCCGAATATGAATGGACCGTCGACACCGGGCACCTGAATTACGATCTCCACGCGGATTATCCGCAGGGCGGCGGCTTCCACAGCTACAAGAAGGGTCGCGCCGTCACCGAGGACGCGGGCAGCTTCACCGCCGAATTCGACGGCGCCCATGGCTGGTTCTGGCGGAACCGCAGCGGCGAGACCGTGACGGTCACGCTCAAGGTGCGCGGCGACTATAAGGAGGTGCACTAGTCTCCACCATGCTCTCCGTTCTCGCGAACCGCGCTTATCGACATCTCTTCCTGGCGCAGATCGTGGCGCTCATCGGCACGGGTCTCGCTACGGTCGCCCTTGGGCTCGTGGCCTATGACCTCGCCGGCGAAAGAGGCGGCGCGGTTCTCGGGACGGCCCTCGCCATCAAGATGGTGGCCTATGTTCTCGCCGCGCCCGTGGCGGGTGCGCTGGCTGAGGTGCTGCCGCGGCGGCGGCTCCTGGTGGCGCTCGATCTCGTCCGGGCAGGGACGGCCTGCTTCCTGCCCTTCGTCACCGAGGTCTGGCAGATCTATGTGCTGATTTTCTTCCTGCAGACGGCCTCGGGGTCATTCACGCCAATCTTTCAGGCGACGATCCCCGACGTTCTCCCGGAGGAAAAGGACTACACACGGGCCCTGTCTCTCTCCCGGCTCGCTTATGATCTCGAAAACCTTCTGAGCCCGACACTGGCGGGTCTCCTCCTTCTTGTCGTCAGTGCCGGCGGTCTGTTCTTCGGCACGGCGATCGGTTTCGTGGCGTCGGCGGCGCTCGTGGTCTCGGTCGTGCTGCCGGGGCGTCGCCAGGACCGCGTCGCGCCGTTCCGTGAGCGGGTGAGCAAGGGCGCCCGGATCTACCTCGCGACGCCGCGCCTGCGAGCGCTGCTCGCCCTGTCCCTCGCGGTGTCCGCCGTCGGCGCCATGGTGATCGTGAACACCGTGGTCCTTGTGCAGTCGGGGCTTGGCCTTGGGGAGGGAGAGGTGGCCCTCGCCCTCGCTGGCTTTGGTGGGGGATCCATAGTGGCGGCCCTTTTGCTGCCCCGCGTCCTCGACCGCGTGCCCGACCGTCCGGTGATGCTACTGGCGGCAACGGGATTGCCAGCTGGCCTTCTGATCTTCCCCCTGATCCACGGGTTGACCGGTCTCGTCTTACTTTGGGCTGTGCTCGGCCTTTTTTATGCCACCGTGCAGATGCCCTCCGGCCGGCCTCTCAAACGCTCCGCCCACGGCGCGGACCGGCCAGCGGTCTATGCGGCGCATTTCGCGCTTTCCCATGCCATGTGGCTCGTCAGCTATCCGCTCGCCGGCTGGCTTGGCGTCGAGCTGGGGCTGCCAGTGACGGCGCTCGTTCTCGCTGGTGTGGCGGCCGTTGCGGCGCTGGTCGCCTGGCGGGTGTGGCCCGAGGAGGCCACGGACGGCCTTGTACACACCCATGACGATCTGCCGACGGATCATCCTCACTGGCAGGAGGGCGAGCATGTCGACGGCGGTCACCGCCATGTCTATATAGTCGATCCGCTCCATCGCCGCTGGCCAGCATGACGCGAGGCGCTTCGGCTCGCGTCAACGCGGCGCGGTAAAGATGACCCCCGCGCCGACCGCAACGAGGGCGAAGCCGACGAGCAGCCGCCGGGTGATCGCTTCGCCGAGGTCGAGCGCGAAAGATCTCTCAAACACGGTCAGAGGCGATAGGTGCTTGCGACGCTTCAGCTAGACGCGGAGAAGTGGCCAGGCCCGAGCCTGCTCACTGGGGAAAGATCTGAGCAGAGCTAAGTAAAGTAGCGTGTTGTTCACGCGAATCTTGTCCGAAGGACACGCTTGGCATGAACAAGGACGTTCTGCGAACGCTCGTCCTGCGAGGTCAGACCGGCGGCGCAGCGAGATGCTGCCAGAAGATCGACACGCCGATCAGGATCAGAACGGCGCCGCCGGCGATTTCGGCGCGCTTGCCGAAGCGCAGCCCGATCGAGGGGCCGAGCGCGAACCCGATGGTGCTCGCGGCAAAGGAGGTCAGTCCGACAAACAGAGTGACGATCAGGGGCGCGCCGGCATAGGCGAAGGCCGCGCCGACGGCTGCGGCGTCGATGCTGGTGCCAAGGGCGGTGGCGATGGTACCGAGAAGGCTCCGGCGTTCATCATCGGTCATACCGTCATCGTCAGGGCCGAATCCCTCCCGGATCATCCGTGCCCCGATGATCGTCAGAAGGACCAGTGCCGCCCAATGATCGATCCGGTCGATCACGCCGCCGAGCGTCAGCGCCAGGAGAAAGCCGCCGAGGCACATCAGCCCCTCGGTCGTCCCGAAGATCGCACCGATGCGAACGGCACGCGGCACGTTCCGTTCCCGCATGGCCGTGCCGCGGGCGACCGAGGCGGCGAACGCGTCGGTCGACAGGCTTATGCAGGTGGCGGCCAGTGCTGAGGCGCCGGGCATGCTAGCGGACCTCCACGGTCAGGTGGGCGACGCCGGACAGGCTCGACACCTTCTCGCGCAGCGGGGCTGGGTCCTCGGTCCCCGTGACGCTGACGATCGCCGCATGGGCGCCCGGCGCGATGCGCCAGACGTGTAGGTCGGTGATCGCGGCGTCTCCGGCGACGGCCTCGCGGATATGCTCCTCGAGATGTGGATCGGTGCGGTCAAGGAGGACACCGGCGGTATCCTTGAGAAGCGACCAGGACCAGCGGGCGATGACGAGAGCGCCGACGATCCCCATCACCGGGTCGAGCCACACCCATCCGAGAAATCTCCCGGAGAGGAGCGCTGCGATGGCGAGAACGGACGTCAGCGCATCGGCCAGGACGTGAAAATAGGCCGACCGCAGATTGTTGTCATGGCCATGGTGATGGTGGCCCTCGTGCTGATGATCGTGGCCATGGTGATGGTGATCGCCGCCGAGAAGCGCCGCGCTGACGAGGTTCACGATCAGCCCGATGATCGCGACGACGGTCGCCTGATCGAAAGCGACCTCGCGGGGATCGATCAGCCGGCCGAAGGATTCGGCCGCAATGCCAAGCGAGACGAGCCCGAGAATGAGGGCGGAGGCGAAGCCCGCCAGGTCGCCCACCTTGCCCGTGCCGAAGGAGAATTTTCGGTTCGTCGCCTGACGCTTGGCATAGAGGTAGGCCCCGGCCGCAATCCCGAGGGCCCCGGCATGGGTCGCCATGTGGAAACCGTCCGCGAGCAGCGCCATGGAGCCGTAAAGCCTGCCGGCGATGATCTCGCCGACCATCATCACGGCGGTCAGGGCAACGACCCACAGCGTCCGCCGCATGTTCCGATCATGCGCGTCACCGAGATAGACGTGATCGTGGCCAAGGGCGGCGGTATCGGACATACTGCTCATTTCGCGTAGCGCCTGATGACGGCGAGAAGCTCTTCGGTTCCGGCGGCCCGGTCCTCAGGCGACAGGTCGGGGGCGGCGACATGCTCGCGAAGATGCGCCTCGATGATCTCGTCCATCAGGCCGTTGAGGGCGCCGCGGGCCGCGGCGAGTTGCTGCAGCACGGCAGCGCAGGGCGCTTCGCCGCCGAGAGCGTCATCGACCGCGCCGAGCTGGCCCGTGATCCGGCGCAGCCGGGCGCGGAGCCGGTCAGAATTTTGAGACAGGTGCATAATATACTGGGGTATAGTATCAACCCGGCGGGCTGTCCATCCGACCCTTTAGGTCCGCCGGAGCGTCACGGTGAACCCTTGCCTCCGGAGGGCATGCGGGTGCCAGGGGGCGCCTAATGCCCGATGCGAATAGTGAACGCCGGCCTCCGGCAAGGCGCGGGCGGCCTCGATGCTCATGGCGGCGGTTGCGCGATAGACATCGGGATGGAAGAGATCGATCCGCGCAGTTCCGAGAGAGGATCTGCCGGTCGCCCGAAGGGCGAGACCATGAGGCCGCCTCGTTTGTCGCGCGGCCGCGCCCAAGAGGGAGAGGGCCTTCTGCCGGGAAAGCAGGGTCCGCCCCCCGAATTTCGACATCAGCGTCAGGATTTCGGTCCACACATTGATGCCGCCATGCCAAAGACGGAGACGCTTGACCGAGGGTCGCGCGGCCGCGCCGTGCAATTCTGGCAGTTCCACGGGTCGTCGTGTTATTCCTCCGAGTAAGGAATGCGCCGGAGTTCGGGCAATAGGTACGCTGAACGCGTGGTGCTCAATGTAAATGAAGTGAGCCGTCCCGCAGACGGCCTGAAGCGATTGCCCGCTGTCAATCGGCATGCACCACTCGAGCCCGATAGACTGCGGCAGCGGTCTTGGCACTGCGCATCACCGTCGCATTCCGGTTGAGGGCTGCCTCGAACGTCGCAGCATCTTCGGCAGTCATCACATGGTGGTCGCGCTCGCCGGGGGATGCGTTCCACTTCCCCGGCAAGATTAGCCGGATCAATTCTTTCCATGGTGACTTTCCTCGATTGAGCGCGTGCCGGAAGGTCATTGATTGATAGAATGGTACTCTGTGGGCTGGGGCTAGCAACGACTTCCTGTTTTCTCGACCCTGAGGACTACGCCGCGCCCCATTTGTTTGCCGCCCGGATGCGGGAGAGGGAAGAGGACGGCATCGTCTATCCCAGCGTCCGCAACCCAGGCGGGGAATGCTTCGCCGCCTTCTGGCCCGACGTGATGGGGGTGCCCGTCCAGGCCCGCCACTTCGGATACCATTGGGATGGCGAGCGCATCGATCTCCTGCGGCAGGTCACGAGCGATGGCGCGGGGCCGGTCTACCGGCTGACCGACGACGGGTCGGGCTAGCCAAGACCAAGGCCCAGCACGGCTCCGAACAGCGCCTGGGCGAGGACGGTCGTCAGGGGTGTCGCGCGGCCGTAATTGAGCCCGAAGGGTCCGGGCGGTTCGAGCTGGGTCAATGCGTGGGCCCCGTCATAGGACGTGGCGAGCCTGGGATGGATGACCGGCAAGATCGGCAGGAAGACGACGATCAGGAACAGCCCATGCGCCGTGCCGATGGCGAGGCCCGCCCACCAGCTTATCGTCCCCACGCTGAACAGGGCGGCGGCGTAGAGAATGGCGAAGAGCCAGCCGCCCAAGAGATAGAGGCCATAGCCGATGACGATCGCGCGATCCCGCCGGTCCGTCACGAAGGTCCCGAACAGGAAAGGCAGGCTCATGCGCGACCAGCCGAGGAGCCTGCTGCCCTCGAGCAGGGTCGACATGACCGCCGATGCGGCGAGACCCCAAAGGGCGATCGCTGGCCATTGGTCCATCAAAGTGTCGATCATGAGGATGCCTCCTTGAGAGTGAGGGCCGCGTTGATCAGCGCCGCATGGGAGAAGGCCTGGGGGAGGTTGCCGAGAAGCGCGCCGGTGTCGGGGTCGCGCTCCTCGCTGAGGGATCCCGTCGGCGGGACATCCGCCAGGAGGGCCTCGAAGCGGCTTCTCGCCTCCTCATCGTCACCCGCGCGGGCCAGGCCTTCCACAGCCCAGAACCCGCAGGCCCAGAACGTCCCTTCGGACTCGCCGCCGCCATCGACGCCCTCCGCATAGCGGCGGAGATGCGGACCGCGGCGAAGTTCCGCGTCGATGGCTTGCCGCGTCGATACCATGCGCGGATCGTCGGCTTCCACGATCCCGAAGCGCGGCAGAAGGAGGAGACTCGCATCGAGGAAGTCCGCGCCGAACGCGCCGGTGAACGCCTGCCGCTCCTCGTTCCAGCCATGACGGACGATCGCGTCCCGGATCCGACCGGCCTCAGCCTCATAAGGGGCGGGATCGTCCCTGATCGTTCCCCGCCGGATGAGCGCGGCATAGGCGGTGAGGGCGGACCAGCACATGGCCTTGCCGTAGGTGTAGTGGCGCGGCGGCCCCCGCATCTCCCAGATGCCCTTTTCCGGCAGGGTCCATTGCTCCCTCGCGACCTGGGCGAAGCGCCGGAGGCGGCGCTGCTCGGATCGCTCGAGACGGCCCCCCGCCTCGGCAAAGAGGAGCGCGGCCTGAAGCACCGAGCCGTAGACATCGAGCTGGCGCTGGCTCACCGCCCCATTGCCTTCCCGCACCGGGCCTGCCCTCTGATACCCCTCGAAGCGGTCGATCCGGCGCTCCTGAATGTCGGTCCGTCCGTAGACGCTGTAACAGGGCGTGAGTTCGGGCGTCGTCAGCCGGGTGGCATGCATGATCCAGGTGAAGAAGGCCTTGGCTTCGTCGTGATAGCCAAGGCCGAGATAGGCGCGGATGAGGAACGACGCGTCGCGCAGCCAGCAATAGCGGTAGTCCCAGTTGCGCATGCCGCCAGGCGCTTCGGGCAGGGAGGTCGTTCCCGCTGCGAGGATCGCGCCCGACAGGCTGAAGGTCAGAAGACGAATCATGGTCGCGCTGCGGGCCACGGCGTCCCGGTAGGGTCCGCGATAGGTGCTGCGGCTCGCATAGTCGCGCCAGAAGCGCTCGGTCCGCTCGATCGCCGGCTCGACGCTCTCGGTGCCGGGGAGGGCGAGCGCGTCGTGGGAAGCGAAAGCCAGCCGCAGCTGGCGTTCCTCGCCTTCCTCAAGGCGGCAGCCTCCGTCGACGGTGCCGTTCGCCGACGGCGCCCCGGCCATGTCGCTGAGAAGGGTCAGGGCGCGTTTGCCCGTCCGCCATTGCCAGACGCCGGTGCCATGGTCTCGCCATTGCGGCACGGTTTTCCCGTTGTCAGGGCGCGGCGCATAAGTGAAGCGGATCGTCGGTGTGCCGCGTTCGGCCCTGATCCGCCGGATCAGCCACCGTTCGGGATGAAGGCCACGCCGATCCGGAATGACCATGAGGTCGGTGACGGTGACCACCCCTTCGCCCGTCTCGTAGCGGCTCTCGAGGATGGCCGTGTGGTCCCGATAGGTCCGCTCGACGGAATGGAAGCGCGGCGGGGCAACGGTGAAATACCCCCCGCGGTGATGATCGAGAACGCGACCAAAAGAGGCCGCATCGTCGATATCGGGCAGGCACAGCCAGTCGATGCTGCCGCTCTCCGAGATCAGCGCCAGCGTCGCCGTGTCGCCGATGACCGCATAGGATGCGAGCGGCGGATAGGCGGCGTCGGGCGTTGGGTCGGTCGGCATCGCCTGGACGTCAGTGGCCATGGCCGCGCAGGATCCGGCGCAGGAGAAGGGCGGCCGTGCCCACTGCCGCCGCTCCGCCGCCTGCAAGGAGCCGGTTGCGCGCCGTGGTGCCGAGGGTCATGGGGCGGGCTGCTTTCGCGCGGTCGAGGAATCGCCCTTCCGCTTCCGAGGGCACGGTCTCGACCGGCTCGAACAGATTGTCGGGCCGACCCGCCTCGGCCGGTTCGTCGGTCATCTGTCCGGACCAGGCGCTATCTGCGAGCATGCGCTCGGCGAGGTTCGGCGCCAGTTTTTGGGCAAGGATGGCCTTCATGGCCGGTCGGCCGATCCAGATCTCGCGTTCACCGCTTTCCGCCTTGGCCGCGATGGCCTCGGCGACCGCCTCGGCGCGATAGATGGGCGGCACGGGCCGGGGCCGCTTCGGCATCTTATTGCGGGCCCATTCGAATTGCGGGGTGTTGACGGCCGGTAATTGCATCATGGTGACATCGATACCGACACCGTCATGCCGCAATTCCGTCCGCAGGCTGTCCGAAAAGGCGATCATCGCGGCCTTCGCGGCGCAGTAGGCGGATTGAAGCGGGATCGCCCGGTAGCCGATGGCCGAAGCGATCTGCACGATGGTACCTCGCCCCCGCGGACGCATATGG
Organism: Parvularcula bermudensis HTCC2503; assembly: GCF_000152825.2. Classification (NCBI taxonomy): domain Bacteria; kingdom Pseudomonadati; phylum Pseudomonadota; class Alphaproteobacteria; order Parvularculales; family Parvularculaceae; genus Parvularcula; species Parvularcula bermudensis. Next base: position 2,850,784 of record NC_014414.1, on the reverse strand, counting down.
TTGAGGGCGGTCATCGTTCCGTGAACGGCGCCGAGGTAAGTGACGGCGGTGACCCGGTGGATCTCTTCGGGCTTGAGCCGCTCGATCGGGCTGAAGACGGTCACCATGGCGCCGTTGATCCACAGATCGATGGGCCCGAGTTCGGCTTCGCAGGTCGAGGCGGCTTTTGCCACCGCCTCCGCATCGGCGACATCCAGGGGAAGCACCAGCGCTTCGCCGCCGCGCTCCCGCACCTCGCGGGCGGTTTCCTCCAGCCGCTTGCGGCCCCGCGCGATCAGCCCGATCCGGCATTCTCGATCGGCATAGGCTCTGGCGAGGGCGCGCCCGACCCCGCCCGATGCCCCTGTAATCACCACGGTCTTCATCAGCGTCTTCCCTCACGTTTTTGCGACACACACGGCTCTGGTGCGTGAACCGCATGGACGGATGGAACCCCCGCGGGCCTGAAGTCGTTCCTTCGAGAACCGATACCCGCTGACTGTATGCCCGTTTGTCGCAACGGAAAGGCGTCAGAGACCACGAGACCCGGGAGGAGCCATGACGGAGAAACACAAACATTTCGGTCTTGGAACCGCGGCTGGCGTGGTCGGGCTGATCGTCCTTGCCGGGATCATCGGGCTGATCACCGTCTATTCCGGCGGCTACAATGTGGCGGCGACGGAGGATCATTCCGCCTTCGGCCGGTGGGCGGCGGCGACGACGCTCAAGAATTCCATCCAATCCCGCGCGCCGACGGACGATCCGCCGAGCTTCACTGAAGCCATGGTCGAGGCGGGCGCCGGCGAATACAAGGCCATGTGCCAGCACTGCCACGGCGGCCCCGGCATCGACCGGGCCGGCTGGGCCGAAGGCATGCTGCCCGAGCCGCCCCATCTCACCGAAGCGGCCGCCCATTGGGAGCCAAACGAGATCTACTGGATCCTCGACCACGGCATCAAGAGTTCCGGCATGCCCGCCTTCGGTCCGTCCCATGACGAGGAGGCGCTGTGGAACCTCACGGCCTTCGTCACCGACCTGCCGGGCATGACGCAGACAGACTATGAAGCGATGGGCTCAAGCGGTCACCACGACGACGGTCATGAGCACTAAGGACAAAAAGGAGGGCCACGACATGCAGATGTCCTATTGGCGTTTTGCGGCGATGATTGCGACCTCGACCACGGTCATGTTCATCCTGATGTATTTCAACACTTATGCGTTCGAGCACATCTTTTGGAGCGAAACGCGCTTCTGGATGGCCTTCGTCATGGGGGCGGCCATGGCGGTGATCATGCTCGCCTTCATGCTGTCCATGTACAAGAACATGAAGGTCAATATCGGCATCTTCGTCGGCAGTGCGTTCGTCTTTGCGCTGACCTTGTGGCTCGTCCGCAGCCAGGCGACAGTGAACGATCAGGAATATATGCGCGCCATGATCCCGCACCACTCGATCGCCATCATGACCAGCGAACGGGCGCAGATCACCGATCCGCGCGTGCGCAAGCTCGCCGATGAGATCATCGCCGCCCAGGAACGCGAGATCGCCGAGATGAAGTATCTGATCGCCGATCTCGAAGAAGCGGACGACTGAGGAGGGACCGATGACCAAACGATCCATGATCCCCTTTTCTCTCACCGCCGCCTCGGCGGCAGCGCTCGCCGGTTGTGGCGGGCCTGCGCCGGGAGAGGGAATGGAAAGCGAGATGGCGCCAGAACCGATGCCGGAAATCGTCTCCGCCGACGAGGCCATTCACACCGCCGCCATTCCTGCGATCGATCCCGAAACCATGCAGACGGCGGAGATCGACAAGGTACTACCGCCTGGTACCCGCTGTGGTTTCGCCTATACGGCGTCGAGCAGACCTGTTCTGTCGGGCAGCAATGGCGCCGGGGTCGTGAAGATTCATGGACGGCTGGTCGAACTCCGCTCCGATGCGACGACGGCCGAGGCCCTGGCAGGCCCGATAACTTTTCAGACGGAAGGGATGCGTCTGACGGTGCGGCCGCTGGACGAGAAGCCCCGCGTCCAGGACGGCGAGAGCCAGCAGAAGGCCGAGATGCATTTCGAGATCGAGGACGGCCTAACGGTCGGTTATCGCGGCTGGTATCGCTGCAGTTCTAGGGACACTTGATTCGGCAACGCATCGCTCGGTTCGTCATCGCGCCATGGCGAAGCGCAGAATTGAGGGTGCCGAAGTTTGCAGACGGCTCTTGCGACATACCGTGGGCGGGTATATGCCCACGAGGTCAAGGGAGATCACACAATGTCCGTGACCAAGGCCTTTCTCGCCGTAGTCTTGTCCGCCGCTTTTTTGGTTCTTGGACAGGCATTTGCCCATGTGACCATCAAGGCGTCGAGCATTGAAGACGGCGCCACACTCCGCGTCGCACCTGATGAATTCAGCTTCTCCTATTCTGCGGATGTGCGTCTCGTAGGTATCACTCTCTCAGGTCCTGAGAGTGAAGACGAAGCCCTGTCGTTCGCACCGGACAGCGGATTTGCATCGGCCTATCAGGCAAGCCTCCCGGAGCTCGGTCCAGGCTCCTACCTGATCGAATGGCGTGCGATGGCAAAAGACGGTCATGTGATGCAGGGAAGTATCAGCTTCGACATTGTGGACTGAAGTTGTGGCGCTCGACGCGCTTCTGATCGCCGCAAAAGCGTTACTCTACGCGTCGACCCTCCTGGTCGCGGGCTTGGTTGTCCACCATCGCTTAGGCATTGTCCGGACTGTGCCTTTAGTCGCTACCCTGGGCACCCTGATTCTGATCGCGGTGTCCTTGCGCTTCATACTGATGATGATGCAGCTCAGTGGCGGTCTCGGGGAACCGATAGATTGGGCCATGGCCCCGATCATTTGGGAAGTGAACAGGGCACAAATCTTGGCTTTTCTGCTCGGCGCAGGATCACTGATTCTCGGTCGGTTCGTTGCTCATCGAGTGCTTCCGCCCGTCGGAGCGGTGGTGCTGATCGTGGGGTTCGGTCTCGGTGGCCACACCGTGGCGGTCGATGATCCGCTCCTTCCGGTGGTGGTGATGGTCCATGTCGGGCTTGCGGCGTTCTGGTTTGCGGCCCCGATGACGCTGTTTCCACGAGAATCGGCCCCCACCCCAGAATTGCTTGTCAAACTTGAACGCTTCAGCCAGCTGGCAATATGGGTCGTACCGCTCGCGTTGGCGCTTGGAACAGGTCTTCTGCTGCGGCTCGCAGGAGGACTTGAAGCCACGTTCGCCACGAACTACGGCCAGCTGCTGCTGGTCAAGCTCGCTTTCGCGCTCGTCGCCCTCACTATTGGCGCTTACAATACGAAAGTGGCGACAGCCCGGCTGCGTTCCGAGCCCGAGATCGGGTCACGACTTCTACAGCGCACACTGACGGCGGAAGCGGTCTTGTTCGTGTTCATTCTCGTCTCAGTCGCAGTGGCGACGACGATCCTGGGGCCCGAGAGGTAGAAAACAGGAGAAGGGTTCGAGCGAGCACCGACACGGGCTGCGGCTCGATTTGCGTTCACAGCGTCACTCTCGACGTGTATCGTCGCCGCCTCGAGGAACACGTCCTCCGATCACGCGGACGGAGATCGAGGCCCTGTATTGGAGGGGCAATTTCTACCGATCAGAAGAAAGGCTGGCGTTCCATGCGAGCAGCCGCAACCCAGGGGCCGTCCTCGCGGAGCGGCGGAAAAAGGGGCATCCTCCCGATGAACACGGGGTTCCCGACCCTCCGTTCTGAGGTCGGCTGGAGCTTCCTTGGCTGTCGCTAAGTTGATGACTTCGTCACCTCCGGCATCAGCTTGAACAGCATGGACGCCGACATTGAGATGCAGAGAAAGCCGTTGAACGCCTCGACCCCGGCGATGAAGGCCAGATGCCCCTCGGGCATCGCCTTGCCGAGCCCGAGCGTGGTGAAGGTCGCGAGCGAGAAATAGTAGACATCCATGAAATCGGCGCCGGGCGGCTTGCTGAAGGTTCCGATGCCGACGGCCCGGCCCAGCTCAAAGCCGGCGGCGTAAAGCCCGACTTCGGCGAAATGCAGCAGGATCAAGCCGAGGCAGATGATCCCGAACCGCGGCGCGGTCAGCTTGGCCGTCCGCACACTGACGCGGTTGAGGATCTCCCAATGCAGCATCAGCGTGCCGACAAAAAGAGCAATGGACAGAAGGATGGCGAGGGTCAGTGGAAACCTCCTTTCGTGGCGGTGGTCATAGCGTCTTGCTCCTGAGGCGGAGAGCGTTGGCGATGACTGAGACCGAGGACAGGCTCATGGCCGCGGCGGCAATCATCGGATTGAGGAGAATGCCGAAGAATGGGTAGAGGACGCCAGCGGCCACGGGCACCCCGACCGCATTGTAGACGAAGGCAAAGAAGAGGTTCTGCCTGATGTTCCGCATGGTGAGGGTGCTGAGCCGGTAGGCGGCGGCGATTCCGCGCAAATCGCCCTTCACCAGCGTGACGCCGGCGCTTTCCATCGCGACATCGGTACCGGTGCCCATGGCCACCCCGACATCGGCCTTGGCGAGGGCGGGGGCGTCGTTGATTCCGTCACCCGCCATGGCCACCTTCGCCCCCGCGGCCTGGAGTTGCGAGACGATCTCAAACTTGTCTTCGGGCGAGACATCCGCATGCACCTCGTCGATACCGAGCGTCTTGGCCACCGCTTCGGCCGTCGCCCGCGCATCCCCCGTCAGCATGACGACCTTGAGCCCTTCGCGGTGCAAGGTCGCGATGGCATCCGGGGTCGTCGCCTTGATGGGGTCGGCGACGGCGAGAAGCCCCGCGGGTCGTCCGTCCACCGCGACGAACATGACCGTCTCGCCCTCGGTGCGGCGACGGTCGGCCCGCTCGGCAAGGGCCGCATCCTGGGCGCCCTCGGCGGTCATCAGCTTGGCGTTGCCGATCGCCACACGGCGACCCTCGACGGTGGCGATCGCGCCTTGTCCGGTCACGGACTGAAATCCTGAAGCGTCGGGAAGGGGGAGGCCCCGGTCGGTGGCGCTCCGGACGATCGCCTCGGCAAGGGGATGCTCCGAGCCCCGTTCGACCGCTGCGACGAGGGAGAGAAGGTCGTCTTCGGCGAAATCGGCGGTGGGCTCGATCCCGACCAGCGCCGGGCGGCCCTCCGTCAGCGTGCCGGTCTTGTCGACGACGAGCGTGTCGACCTTCTCGAAGGTTTCAAGCGCCTCGGCGTTCTTGATGAGGATGCCTTCCCGCGCCCCCTTGCCGGTGCCGACCATGATCGACATCGGCGTCGCGAGCCCCAGGGCGCAGGGACAGGCGATGATCAGCACCGCCACCGCGTTGACCAGCGCATAGGAGAGCGCTGGCGACGGGCCGAGGATCCACCAGGCGATGAAGGCGATCACTGCCACCGCGATCACCGAGGGCACGAAGATCGCCGAAACCTGGTCCACCGTCTTCTGGATCGGCGCGCGCGACCGCTGCGCCTCGCTGACCATGCGGACGATCTGGGACAGGACGGTGTCCTCACCCACCCTATCCGCCACCATGACGAAGCCGCCCGCCCCGTTGACCGTGCCGCCAGTGACCCGGTCGCCCGGTTCCTTCGTGACGGGCAGGGGCTCGCCGGTGATCATGCTTTCATCAACCGTGGAGCGGCCTTCGCTCACCGTGCCGTCGACGGGCACCTTGTCGCCCGGGCGCACGCGGAGGCGGTCCCCCTCGCGAATGTCGTCGACGGGCACGCGGACATCTTCGCCATCGGGTCCGATGCGGATCGCTTCGGGCGGCGCCAGTTCGAGCAGGGCGCGGATCGCGCCCGAGGTGGCGCTGCGGGCGCGGAGCTCGAGGACTTGCCCCAGAAGGACGAGGGTCACGATGACCGCGGCCGCCTCGTAATAGACCGCGACATTGCCGTCATGGCCGCGAAAGGCGTCGGGAAAGAGGCCCGGGACCGCTGTGGCGACCAGCGAGTACGCGAAAGCGACCCCGACGCCGAGGGCGATCAGGGAGAACATGTTGAGATGGCCGGTGCGGAAGGACCGGATCCCCCGGGCGAAGAACGGCCCCCCGCCCCACAGGACCACGGGCGCCGCGAGCAGGAGCTGGGCCCATTGCGCCCAGTCTTCCTCGATCAGCCGCCCTAAGGGGCGGCCGGGCAGCATGTCGCTCATGGCATAGAGGAAGAGGGGGATGGTGAGGATCGCTGAAACCCAGAACCGCCGCGACATGTCGCGCAGTTCCGCATCGTCCTCCTCGCCGACGACGACGCCTTCGGGTTCGAGGGCCATGCCGCATAAGGGGCAGGGGCCCGGTTTCGGCGCCCGCACCTGCGGGTGCATCGGGCAGGTATAGACCGTGCCGGTGAAGCCGTCCGGAATGGTGTCGTAGGCGCCTTTGTCCGTCGCCGTATCGTCATGAGCGTGGGGGGTGTCGCCGCTGTGACGGCAGTGATCATGGGACGTCATGGTGCAGACCTCGGAGAAAGGGGCGGCAGAGAAGAACGATGCCGAAGGGCAGAATCAGCCATTGAAGGAACGGGGTGAGGCCGGTGCCGAGAACGGGAATGACCGGCATCCCGTCCGCATACGCCCAGCGGCCGAGGAGGTCGGTGAACACCCATTCGGCGGCGATGGTGATGCCAAGACCGGTGAGGACGAAGACAACCATGCCGCGCCGATCCTTCTCGGGGATCCAGCGGCGCGAGCCGGTGGCCTGGCGCGCCGCGAGGAACGCCGTCACAACGATCACCACATCGCCGATCGTGGCCATGGTGCAAATCCGGACACCCTGCCAGTGGCTGATGTCCGGCATGTCGGCATAATAGGGGACCTGCCAGAATTCCCATACGAAATGCAGGAGAAAGCCGAAGAGTGCCACGGCGAACTCCGGCGAGGAGAAGATGCGCCTCAGCCGCTCGGTCATCGCGCTGCTCCGGCTTCATCTCCCTGGCTTTGCTGAAGGAAGATCCGCTCCCCGACGAAGGTGAGGGCGATGCCCACAAGCGCGATGGCGACCACCAACCGGTCCTGCTGCGCCTTCATGACGACGAAGGCGAGGAGCGCGACGGTGTCGAGTGTAATGGCGGTGATCACCACCCATCCCTTGGCGCCGACATCCTCCCGAAGATGACGCAAGAGGCCCCAATGGATGATGATGTCCATGACTAGGTAGAAGATGGCGCCAAGGGCCGCGATGCGGGTCAGGTCGAAGAAGGCGGCCAGCGTGCCGGCGAGCACCACGGTGTAGACGAGGAGGTGGCGGTGGATCGGCCCACTCATCCCGAAGTGACGGTGCGGGATCAGCTTCATCTCCGTCAGCATGGTCAGCATACGCGATACCGCGAAGACGCTGGCGAGGATCCCCGAGGCGGTGGCGATCAGCGCCACGGCCACGGTGAAACCGACGCCCAGCGATCCCACGGCCGGCCGGGCCGCCTCTGCCAGGGCATAATCCTTGGCCGCGACGATCTCTTTCACCGACAGGGTCGAGGCGACACCGAACGCCACCACCAGGTAGACGATGGCGCAGATGGCGAGGGAGATGATGATGGCCCGGCCGACATTCTTCTCAGGGTTCTTCACCTCGTCACCGGAATTGGTGATCGTCGTGAACCCCTTGAAGGCGAGGATGGCGAGGGCTGTCCCGGCGAGAAAGCCGAAGGCACCGGTGTCGTTGGCGAGCCCGTTCTCATAGGGCTCGAAGGAGAACCCCGCGGCCGCCATGGCCACGATCCCGAAGACGAGGATGCCCCCGATCTTCAGGATGGCGGCGATCTGGCTGATCCCGCCAATCCATTTGTTGTTCGCCACGTTCACGACGAAGGCGAAGACGACGAGACCGACCGCGAGGACGGGGATCAGCACGCTGTCGTCCGCCACCCCGAACGGTCGCAGCGCGTAGCTGCCGAAGGTCCGCGCCACGAGGCTTTCATTGATGATCATCGAGAACGCCATGAGGAGGGCGGCCGCCCCCGTCACGGTGGTCTGGCCATAGGCCTTCTTCAGGATCATCGCGATGCCGCCGGCGGACGGGTAGGCGCTCGCGACCTTTATGTAGCTGTAGGCGGAGAAGCCGCTGATCGCCGCGGCGAAGAGGAAGGCGAGGGGGAAGAGGTCACCGGACAGCTCGGCGACCTGCCCGGTAAGGGCGAAGATGCCCGCCCCGATCATCACGCCGGTCCCCATGGCGATCGTGCCCCATAGGGACAGGCTGCCTTGTTCGTAGGACTGATCTTTTGCCATCGACGGTGCCTCCCTAGAACCAGGCCCTGAGACCCGCGACGACCACCACCTCATCCGTCTCCAGACCCAGCCGTTCCTGGAGGTCTGCGGTCTCCCCGAAGCGCGACCGCCATTCGGCGCCGACATAGGGGGCGAAGGAGCGCTTCACCTCATAGCGCAGCCGGGCCCCGAGGCTGACATCCGTCAGACCCGCGCCGAGATCGCGTTCCTCAATGCTCTGGGCACTGAGGCCTGCTTCGAGACGCGGCTGAAGGATCAGTCGCTGGGTCAGGAACCATTCGACTTCGGCCTCCATGCGACCGGTCAGGTCGCCCTCTTCGGAGAGAAAGAGCGCGGCGTCCGTCTCGAACCAATAGGGCGCGAGCCCCTGAATGCCGAGAACCGCGTGGGACAGCCCGTCGGGCTCGAGGTCCTGCCGAATACCCGTCTGAAGGTCGAAATAGGGGAAGATCGCCCGCGAATAGAGGAGCTGAACCTCCGCTTCCTCGACCTCATCATCGGTGAGCGAATAGTCGCCTTCGGACTTCACCCAGACCTTGTTGATATCGCCACCATAATAGCCCTGGACATCCCAGACGAGCGTCCCGTCTCCTTCCGTGTCCTGCCATTCGAGGCGGTCGATCATGGCGAGGCCATAGCGGATGTCGCCGTTCTCGTTCTGGACCCGGCTGCGAGCCTCGCGCATGGCCTCCGGGCCATAAACGCCATCGGCGGCTTCCCAAGGGGGATCGCTTTGCTCCTGGGCGTGAAGGGGTGTCAGGGTGAGGGGGGCCAGAAGGCCGATCAGAAAAGCGGTTCTCATCAGTGCGTCCCTCCATGCTCGCCATGGTCCATGTCGTGCTTGACCGGCGTCTCCGCTGGATGGGTGGCTTGGGGCGGTCCTGCCCCGATCTCGCTCAGGGGTGGACGGTCGTCGCGCGGCAGCACGCTGACGACCTGCATCATGCCGGCATGCATGTGGTAGAGAAGGTGGCAGTGAAAGGCCCAATCACCACGTTCGGGCGGCGTGATGTCCACGGACAGCTTCTCGCCGGGCTTGGTCAGGATGGTGTGGAGGCCGGGAAGGTAGCGCTCGCCGTCCTCGTCCTCATCATAGTCCGGGATGACGAGATCGAAGAACATCCCGTGCAGGTGGATCGGGTGCGGCATCATCGTGTCGTTCACGAGGGTCAGCCGGACCCGCTCGCCCTCGTAGAACTTGATCGATTCTTCGACTTCGGAGAATTTCACGCCGTCGAAGGACCACATATAGCGCTCCATATTAGAGGTCAGATGGATCTCGACTTCCCGCTCGGTCGGTCGTCGGTCCGTGTTCGGACGGAGACTCCGCAGCTGAGCATAGCTCAGGGTGCGGTGCGGGACGCGCTCAAGGCCGAGCCCCGGCTCATGCAGGCGACTGACGGGGTTCATCGCGACATTGGCGACGCCGGCGCCCATCGGGTGATGGTGGTCCGCCATCGTCATGTCTCCATGATCCATCCCCATACCCGCCATGGTGCCGCCCGGTTCCCCAGTCTCGGGATAGGTGAGGGCATGGCCCTGACCCTCCATGCCGGGCTCTGCGGGCGTCGCCATGTCGGACGCCATCATGCTGCTCATCCCCATGTCCTTCATGGTGAGGAGCGGCCGTGGCCTCAGGGGCGGGGCCTCCGCGGTCTCCCCAAGACGTGGCGTCAGCGTCGCCAGCGCCTGACCGGAACTGTCGATCGAGGCGGCGACCAGACGGTAGGCCCGATCCTTTGGCTCCACGATGACGTCATAGGTCTCCGCGGTGCCAATCTGAAATTCCTCGAAGGTGACCGGCCGTACGTCGAGCCCGTGGGCGTTGATGACTGTCATCGGCAGGCCAGGAATCCGCACGTTGAAGATCGACATGGCGCTCGCATTGATGATCCGGAGGCGGACGCGTTCACCGGGTTCGAAGAGGCCGGTCCAGTCATCGTCCGGACCATGACCATTAACGAGGTATGTGTATTGCGCCCCGTTCACATCGGCGAGGTCGGTCGGCATCATCCGCATGCGTCCCCACATCGCCCGGTTCCCGAGGGCGGCGCCGAGGCCGTCTTCGCGCGCATCGGCCGCGAGATCCGCCGCGGTGCGTTTCTGGTAATTGAGCGTGTCGCCCATCTTCTTCAGCTGGGCGAAAAGCCGGTGGGGATCGGCAAACGTCCAGTCCGACAGGACGATAACGAATTCCCGGTCATAGCTCTGGGCCTCGGTTCGGGCAGGATCGATGACCAGGGGGCCGTAGAGCCCGAGCTGTTCCTGAAAGGCCGAATGGCTGTGGTACCAATAGGTGCCCGCCTGCTTGAGCGGGAAGCGATACTCGAAGGTCGAACGGGGCGCGATGCCGGGAAAGCTGACCCCCGGCACGCCGTCCATCGAGGCCGGCACGAGCAGGCCATGCCAGTGGATCGAGGACCATTCGTCGAGCGTGTTGGTCACGCGCAGAACGATGTCCTCCCCTTCCTGCATTCGGATGAGGGGCGCGGGCAGGGTGTCGTTCACGGTGACGGCGTGCCCCGCGCGCCCATCGATACGCACGGGCGTTCGGCCGATGGTCAGGTCGAATTGGTTGCGCGTCAGCGGATCGAGGCCGCGATTTCCTTGCCGACCCGACTGAGCCCAGGCCGGAAGGAGGGACTGCGCCGCAAGGGCGGTAGCGGCGGTTCCGATGAAATGGCGTCTGTTCAGCATGCTGATATCCTGTCTGGTGCGTTGTTTTCTCCTGGGGACTGCCAAGACAGGATCACCACCGAATCAAATCGAATAGAGTGACCGGATCGGGAAGGTGCCTGAAAGGGGTTGCAACACGCGGAGCCCGTGTCTCTTCGCTACGCGCTAACTGTCGGTCGCTTGCTGTGCGCGACAGGACAACCGGATCAATCGGAGCGGTTTCGGCGCTTCGTGGTATTTGAGCGGGGCTGGACCGGCAAAAGATACAGGCGCCGCGGCAAGCCTTGTGAGACCCGGCATGGATCTCGGTCTCCGAAAAAGGGGCTAGGGTTGCGTCTACGGATGTTGGCAGTGCGACAGCGCGCCCTGGAAGGCCCAGAAGTAGGCCAGCCAGAATCACGGACGCGAGAACAAAGAGACAGTCTCGGCGGTGGGGTAGTGCCAGCGCGGTGATCTGTTCTTGCGATGCTCGACCCACGTCGAACGCTCCTCTTCGGTTCGTGTTTATACCCATGTGGGGTATACGTTTTGCAAGGCAAGCTCAATCGTGGCTTTCAGCTGCGGTAAGACATGCTCCTCTGACGGACGCCGCCTTGTTCTTCGCTGAAGACGAAATGCTCTGACAAAAATGCCGTTCCGATGGGCGAAGCTCGGAACTGACCGCTAGAAAGGCAAAACCCCGGTTGCGCCGGCCGCGTTCACACATCAATTATACCCCCAACGGAGTATGCGATGAGAGACGAAACCAAAGCTGCCGCGATCAAGCGCCTCGCCCGTATCGAGGGTCAGGTGCGGGGTGTCGCGAAAATGGTCGATGGCGACCGCTACTGCATCGACGTCGTGCGGCAGGTGCAGGCCATCAAGGCTGCGCTCACAAGCCTCGAGAAAGTGGTTCTGGACGATCACTTGGGCACCTGCGTCGAGCACGCGCTCGGTTCGGACGATCTCGATGAGCGCCGGGAGAAGGTAGAGGAACTGGTCGCCGTGCTGGGGGGGCGCAAGAAGTGACAATGCACCCAGGGGGTATCGGTGTTAACGGATTGCGGGTAGGGTCCCTTCCATGACGCTTTCGGCTCGCCTTCTCGGCCTGGTTGCGGCGCTGCTGGTGATGGCAGGGCCGGTCATGGCCTGTTGCCTGACCGAAGGCGGTCATGCCGACATGGCCAGCGCTGCGGAGGCGGCCCCGCCCTGCCATGGCGAGGCGGAGCATGCGCCACCCGATCCGGCAGAATGCCCTGGATGCGATGCCTGTCTGACCCAGGCGTCGGCGACGGCGAACCAGACCCTTAAGGCCGCCCACGAACGGGCGCCGGTGGTCGTCGCCTTGGTGCCCTTGCCGGCCCTCGCAATCCGTATCCCGCCGGTGACTTCAGGCTTTGTCCGGCCCCCCGGTACCGCCCCCCCGGCGCAGACGCCGCTGGTCCTTAAGCAACGTTTGCTTCTTTGATCCGACGCTGAACCCCTCGGATGCGGCTCCGCCCGTCCGCTTCGTTCGTTCAGCTGTCGGATTTTCTATGTCTCATTCCCTATCGCTCAGCCCCGTGTTCTCGGCCCTTCTGGCCGGGCCGCTCCTGCTCGCCTCAGCCCACGGTCAATCCGTCGACGATCTCGAGGCGCGCCTTCGCGACCACCCCGCGCTTCAGTCCCTTAAATGGGAGACAGAAGCGGTGGGGGCGGAGGGCCGGGCGGCCCTTGGGCTGCCGGATCCTGTCGTCAGTCTGGGCATCAACAATCTCCCAGTGGAAGATCCGGCGTTCGACCGGTTTCTGCCCACGCACAAGGCCATCGGCGTCCGGCAGGACATCCCCAATCTGAAGAGCCGACGGGCGGGCGCGGCAATGTCCGACGGGGAAGCGGCGCGGCTGGAATTGATGGCGGAACAACGCTTCGCCGCCCTGCGCGCCCGTCTCATCACCGCGCTGGCGGACCGGCGACGGATTATCGAGCAGCAGAACGTACTCGAAGCACAGGCTGAAGCCCTCGATGCCCTGACCGAGACGGTCGAGGCCGACCTTGCGGCCGGACGGGCCGTCGCTTTCCGGCTGGCGCAGGTCGATGTCGAACGCGTCGATCTGAGTCGCCGCCGGGCAGACCTCGCTGCCGAAATGGCCGCTGTGGAGGCGGCGCTCATCGACCTCGTGGGCGATGTGCCGCAAACGGATCTTCCGCCCATCGAGCCGCAGCAATGGATCGGGGAGGCAAGCGCCTTCCATGCCGTCCGCCTCGCCGATGCCGGGATCGATATTGCCGCAGCGGGCACGATGCGGGCCGAGGCGGCGTACTGGCCCAATTGGGGCGTGGGACTGACCTATCAGCAACGGGAGGAGGGCAGCGGTCTGCCGGGCGAGATTTTCCGGGGCGATGACTGGGTCTCGGCGCAGGTGACCTTCACCGTGCCCCTGTGGCAGCGAAACAATCAGGACCCCAAGCTGCGCGCGGCGAAGGCGCGGGAGGCGGCCGCCCGATCCGACCTCGCCACCGCCGCCCGGATGGCCCAGGCGGCCTGGAGCCGGCTCGATGCGGCGCGCGTGGCGGCAGAGGACAGTGTCGACCTGCTGGAGGCCAAGATCGCCGGGCTCGCGGAGCAGGCGCGCGCAGCCCGGGCGGATTACGAAGCGGGATACGGTACCTATTCCTCGGTCATCGACGCGGAGCTCGCTGCCCTCGAACTCCGTTCTCAACTGGCCGCGGAACGGGCGCGTGTGATTGCGCTGACCGCCGAAGCCAACAGCCTCTTGGTGACGCCATGAAACATCTCATCCTCATTCTGATCGTTCTGTTCGCGGGGGCCGCCCACGCGCAGGAGACCGAGACCTATACCTGTCCGATGCACCCTCATTACATCTCCATGGATGCAGACGGGGTCTGTCCGATCTGCGGGATGGACCTGGTGCCGGTCTCCGAAGCCCCCCTGGTCGATGGCGGAGACCAGGCCGGCATTGCCGTATCCCCCGCCATGATCCAGACCATGGGGGTACGGACGGCGCCGGCGGAGGTCGTCTCCTTCGCCCGGCAGGTCCGCGCCTTTGGTCGTGTCGAACCGAGCACGCGCGCGGAGACGGTTGCTGCTTCTCGGGTAGAGGGATGGATCGAAGACCTGGCGGTCACAGCGGAAGGAGATCGTGTCGAAGCCGGGGACCTTCTCTACCGCGTCTACAGCCCGGACCTGATCGGGGCGCAGCAGGACTACCTCGCGGCGTTGCGCAGCGGCGCGGGCGGAAGGATCGAGGCGGCGGCGCAGCGTCTGCGCTCCCTCGGCATGCAGGATGGCGTCATCGCGACCTTGCGTGAGGGCCGAGCCGTTATCGAGCGGATGCCGGTGACCGCGGAGGAGGACGGGGTGGTATCGGCGCTGTCCGTGCGCGAAGGAACCTATGTCACGCCTGGCGATGTGATCCTTCGGCTACAGCGTTACGACGAGGTGTGGATCATCGCCTCGGTGGCGGAGCAGGACCTCCCCTTAATCGCCGAGGGGACGCCCGCGACGGTCACTGTGTCCGCTGCCGCCGTGCCGGAGCGCGAGGCGACGGTCGACTACGTCTACCCCACTATCGATCCGGAAACCCGGACGGGCCGCGTCCGGATCGTCCTGTCGAACGACGACCAGGCCCTGCGGACCGGCGCCTATGCCGATGTCACCTTCGCCGTCGACGATCGGCCCCGACTTTCGGTACCGAGCGAGGCGATCCTCCGCGACAGTCGCGGCGCCCATGTGGTGATGGCGCTGGGCGGCGGGCGGTTCGCGCCGCGACCGGTGCAGACGGGGCTGTCGGCCCTGGGGCAAACGGAGATCGTCGCCGGGCTGGAACCGGGCGAAGAGATCGTCACCAGCGGGCAGTTCCTCCTCGATTCCGAGGCGAGCCTCCGGGAAGGGTTTTCGAAGATGGGCGGCGGGCTCGGCCCGGAGGTTCCCCTTTCGGACCTGCCGATGACGGATGAAACGCTGGCCATGGTCGATCACTTCGTTGATGCGGCGCTTTATTTTCACGAGGCGCTGGTTGATGGGTATGCGGTGCAGCCGAGCTTCCTCGATCCTACCCTCGGTGTTGGGGAAACGCTGCGCGCGCGCTACGCGAACACGCGTCTTTCGCCCATCATTCTCCATGCGGAAGGCGCAGTCCGGGCGGCGCAGGAGGCGGGGGGCCCCGCGGAACTGGCAGATGCGCTGTCCGATCTGATGGAGGGCCTGCGCCCGTGGCTCCTCGAAGGCGCCCCCCAACACTATGCCGACGAGGGACTGACGCTCTTCCGTGCCGGAGAGGATCGCCTCTGGGTCCAGGAAGGCAGTCAGCCCGCCAACCCGTATGGCGACGGCGACGCCGAGCGGATCGTGTGGCCGGACGTCATGGCGATGGACGATGCCTCGGATCGGCCTGCCATGGCCGGACACAATCATTAGGGCGGTATCATGAGCGAACACGACCCTTCCCTCACTGGCCATGACCCGACAAAGAGCTGGGTGGCGGCGGTCATCGACTGGTCCGTCCGTAATCAGCTCATCGTGCTGGCCCTCGCGGCGGCGTTGGCTGTGGCGGGCTGGTTGGCCGTGCAGCGGACCCCCCTCGATGCCATCCCGGATCTCACCGACACTCAAGTGATCATCCGGACGGATTTCCCCGGCCAGTCACCGCAAATCGTCGAAGACCTTGTCACCTATCCTCTGTCGACGCAGCTTCTTGGGCTGCCGAAGACCAAGGACGTGCGCGGCGCATCGATGTTCGGAACGAGCTTCGTCTACGTCATATTCGAGGACGATGTGGACCTCTACTGGGCTCGCTCGCGGGTGGTGGAGGCGCTGTCCCGGCTGGGGGATGTTCTGCCGGATGCGGCAACCCCGCAGATCGGCCCGGACGCAACGGGGGTGGGCTGGGTTTATCAGTATGCACTGGTGGACCGGACGGGCGGAACCGATCTCGCCGAGCTGCGCTCGATCCAGGACTGGTTCCTGAAGCTCGAGCTTTCTGGCGTCGAAGGCGTCGCCGAGGTCGCCTCCGTCGGCGGGTATGTGCGCGAGTATCAGGTGCTGATCGACCCTAACCGCCTGCGGGCCTTCGATGTGCCCATCGGCCGGATCGCCGAGGCTGTCCGGACCGCGAGCGCAGAGGTCGGCGGGCGTGTCATCGAGCAGGGCGAGACGGAGTTCATGGTCCGCTCATCGGGCTATGTGGATGAGCGGGAAGACCTCGAACAGGCGGTCGTTTACGCCGAGGACGGAACGCCGGTGACCCTCGGCGACATCGCTCGCATCGTCGAGGGCCCAGCCCTGCGCCGCGGTGTCGTGGAGCTGAACGGCGAAGGCGAAGTCGTCGCCGGGATCGTCGTCATGCGCGACGGCGAGAATGCGCTGGAGGTGATCGACCGGGTCGAGGCGAAGCTCGACCAACTCCGCAACGGGTTGCCGGAGGGGGTCGAGATCGTGCCTGTCTACAATCGCGCGCCGCTCATCGAGGGCGCCGTGTCCTACCTCGAGCACAAGCTGATCGAGGAGGGGATCGCCGTGGCGCTCGTCACGCTGATCTTTCTTCTCCATGTGCGCGCGGCCTTTGTGGCGATCATCACCCTGCCGCTCGGTGTGCTGGGCGCTTTCCTGGTCATGTCCGGTCAGGGGGTGACGGCAAATATCATGTCACTGGGCGGCATTGCCATCGCCATCGGCGCCATGGTCGATGCGTCCATCGTCATGGTGGAGAACGCCAGCCGCAGGCTATCGGGAATTGACGATCCGTCCCCGGCGGAACGGCGCGCCGCCATCCTGACGGCAGCCAAGGAGGTGGGACCCGGTGTCTTCTTCTCTCTCCTCATCATCGTCGTCTCCTTCCTGCCGGTCTTCGCCTTGACGGGGCAGAGCTTCCGTCTGTTCTCGCCGCTCGCCTTCACCAAGACCTATGCCATGGCGTTCGCAGCACTCCTCTCGGTGACGCTGGTCCCGGTACTGATGATCTGGCTGTTGCGCGGGCGCATCCGGCGGGAGGAGGCGAACCCGGTGAACCGTTTCTTCGTCGCGGCGTACAAGCCGGCCCTCGCCCTCGCCATGCGGTTCCGGTGGCTGACCATCGGGCTCACGGCGCTCCTGATGCTGAGCGCCTTGATCCCGCTGTCGCGCACGGGATCGGAGTTCATGCCCGCGCTTTATGAGGGCGAGCTTCTTTATATGCCGTCCACCCTGCCGGGTGTTTCGCAGACCAAGGTGCGAGAGATCCTGGGGCAGACGAACCGGATCATCGCCGCCGTCCCTGAGGTCGAGAGCGTCTTCGGCAAGGCGGGGCGGGCGGACACAGCCACCGACCCTGCGCCGCTGACCATGATAGAGACATGGATCCGGCTGAAGCCGCGCGAGGAATGGCGCGACGGGATAACGCCGGACGCTCTGATCGACGACCTGAATGCCCGGCTTCAAATGCCGGGCCTCGTCAACAGCTGGGGATATCCCATCAAGATCCGTATGGATATGGTTTCGACCGGTGTGCGTACACCGGTGGGGATCAAGGTCACGGGAGACGATTTGGCCGAGATCGAAGGGATCGCCCAGGAGGTCGAGGCGGTGGTGACCGATATTCCGGGAACCCGCTCAGCCTTCGCCGATCGGGTTCTGGGCGGACGCTATCTCGAAATCCGCCCGGACCGGGCCGAGCTCGCCCGGCGCAATATCGACATGGGCACGTTCCAGATGGTCGTCCAGACCGCCATCGGGGGAATGCCTCTGTCGCAGAGCGTCGAAGGCCGAGAGCGTTACGACATCCTTCTGCGCTATGATCGTCCTTTCCGTGAGCGCCCCGAGGACCTCCAGAACATCCTCGTGCCCGGAGCGTCGGGCGCGCATATCCCGCTGGGCGAGGTGGCGGATATCGTCTTCGCCGAGGGCCCGCCCATGATCCGGTCGGAGAACGCAAGGCTGACGGGCTGGGTCTTCGTGGACATCGCTGGCCGAGACCTCGGCGGCTATGTGTCCGAAGCAAGGGAGGTGGTCGCCGATGCGGTCGAGTTGCCCCCCGGCTACGCCATCGAATGGTCAGGGCAATACGAGCAGCTTGAGAAGGCCGCCGCCCGGCTACAGATCGCCATTCCCGCTGCGGCGGGCCTGATCTTCCTGCTGCTCATGCTGCATTTCGGGCGTCTCGACCGGACGCTGATGATCATGGCGTCGCTCCCCTTCGGCCTTCTTGGCGGGCTCTGGGCGCTGTGGATCGCCGGATACGACTTCTCCGTTGCTGTCGCTGTCGGCTTCATCGCGCTCGGCGGGATCGCGGTGGAGACGGCTGTGGTGATGCTTCTCTATATCGATGCGCAGGTGCGCGAGGAGCGCCCCGGCGATCTCACGGCCCTTGTGCGGGCCGTCAGCCATGGCGCAGTCCTCCGCGTGCGGCCGAAGCTGATGACCGTCTTGACGATCATTGTCGGGCTGGCGCCGATCTTCTTCACCGAAGGTCTCGGGTCGGACGTGATGCGCCGCATCGCCCTGCCCATGCTGGGCGGGATGATCTCGACAACCCTCCTGACGCTGATCGTGATCCCCGTGATCTATACGGTCTGGGTCTCCCGCCAATTGGAAGATCGGCACGCTTCCGCTCCTGGCGACCGCCGTCCCGTGCCGCAAAATTGACCTGATAGGAGAAACTTCATGAAACCGATCATTTTACTGACCGCGTCAATGCTGGCCCTCACGGGCTGTGGGGGATCCGGTGACGCGACCGCGCCGGACAGCGCTGAGACGCCATCCGCACCCCATGACATGGCCGACCACGATATGCCCGGCCACGGCGGATCGATGGGCGAAGGCTCGGCCCACGGCGAGGGACGGATCGTTTCGGTAGATCTCGAGGGGCGTCGGATCGAGATCGATCATGGCCCGCTAGAAGGCGCCGATATGGGGGCGATGACCATGTTCTTCGGGACCACGCGCGATGTCGATCTGGAGACCCTCTCAGCGGGTGACGAGATCATGTTCATGGTCAAGCAGGGCCGCGACGGGTCCTGGCGGGTCACCCATGCGTGCGATCAGGGCGCGGAGATGAGCGACTGCATGGCCGAGATGGATCACTGATCCATGGTGCTCCTGCGATGGGCCGTCCGCCTTCACAAATGGCTTGCGCTGATCATCGGACTCCAGGTGATGCTCTGGATTCTCGGCGGCTTTGTGATGAGCGTTCTGCCCATCGAACGCGTCCGCGGTGAACACAAGATTGCCGACCACCCAACTCAGGCCGTGCGGCCCGGCGCCATCGTCTCCCTGCAGGAGGCGGTGGAGGCTGCCGGTATGGACGCTGTCGAGCAGTCGGCGCTGAGCCGTCTTCTCGGCGAGCCCGTCTGGGAGTTGCGCGGAGGGGCGCGTACCGCAATCGTCGATGCTGAAGCGGGAATCATCCTCTCGCCGATATCCGAAGAGCTCGCGAGGCGAGTGGCCGAATACGACTTCGCCGGCGATGGCCATGTCTCCACGGTACGGATGTTGAGTGATCCGCCCTCTGAATACGGACCGGGCGGGCCCGTCTGGCAAGTGCAGTTCGACGATGACGGAAACACGCGTCTGTATATCGATCCTGATACGGGGGTCGTCCGTGCCCGCCGTTCGGATACCTGGCGGCTGTTCGATTTCTTCTGGCGCCTTCACGTCATGGATTATGACGACGGCGCCGATTTTAACCACCCGCTGCTCATTATTTCGGCAGGACTTGGTCTGATCGTGTCTGTCTCCGGGCTGACGATTTTGGTGTTCCGAATGCGCCGTTCCTACGGACAGTGGCAATCCACACGACGGCGGCGCTGATGCGCAGCATACTTCCCGCTGCTTTGGTGCTCGGCGTACTTGTTCCTGCTCATCTCCTGCTGCCGCCCGAAGCGTCAGTCGCCCTCGGCGCCGTGACCCTCGCGGCCATTGCCGGCGCCTATATCGGTTTCGCCGCTGCCACCGGGCAGGTGAGGGCGCTGGTCGAAGAATTGGGCGGGGCCAGTCTTTTCGGCATCGCCGCGCTTCTCGGTCTGCTCTGGCATCCTGTCGTCATTCCGGTCGCGCTCATCCTGCATGCGGGCTGGGATCTTGACCATCACAGCAATCTCTTCCGGTCTGACGTGCCCGGATGGTATATCCCTTTTTGTGTCTGGATAGATGTCGGACTTGGTATGGTTCTTCTTGCGCTCTACCTGGGCTAACGATGTCAAGCCTGATGCGGGAACGCTTTGCGTCGGTCGTCACGGCTACAGGAAGGGATTCTCGATCCTGAGACCTCTCACGTCCTGTCCGTGCTGGAGATCCTCCGAATAGAGGGTTTTCGCGCCACAGCGCTGCGCGACGGCAAGGATCTGCGCATCCCACCAACTGAAGCGATATCGTTCGGCGAGCTCCATCGCGGTGTCCTGGTCTCTACTCAGAACGGTTTCGACGGCGCAGACGAGGCGGAGCGTCTCGATGTGAACGCGGATCGTCGGCCAGTCCAGACCCGCCTTGCGGTGTAGATTGACAGCGAATTCGGCGATTACCTGTGTCGAGACCCGCCGGTCGAGCCGATCCGATCGCAGGATCTCTTCGGCTCGGTCCGCTTTCCGGGTGTCGGCAGATAGAAGGTAGAGAAGGACGTTCGTGTCGATGAAAACCCGCGGCTCACCGCTCATGGGTGGCGTCGCGATCTATCTCGACGGTCTCGCTTAACCGGCCCCGTGCCTGGCGGAGGAGCGCGAAGCGCTCATCGAGGGTCAGGGCTCGCTCGACGCCGAACTGATGCTTCCCGAGAGAAAGAAGCTCAATGTCGTCGCCTTCTTTCAATCCGAGTTTATCGACGAGATCGGCGGGCAAGCGTACCGCCAAACTGTTTCCCCATTTCGACACTTGCATAGTGATGTCCGATCT
This sequence comes from Parvularcula bermudensis HTCC2503, assembly GCF_000152825.2. Taxonomy (NCBI): domain Bacteria; kingdom Pseudomonadati; phylum Pseudomonadota; class Alphaproteobacteria; order Parvularculales; family Parvularculaceae; genus Parvularcula; species Parvularcula bermudensis. The sequence goes on along the minus strand of NC_014414.1, from coordinate 2,830,090 downwards.
AGATATACATCTTATCGTGTGTATATCATCTTTCGCCCGTCACATGTCAATGTCCAGTCTGTTCGCCGGTATCGGGGCGTCCTATAGCGGCCGAGAGGCAAACTGTGGCCGGTAAGAACTGTGCCACAAATCGGCCCGGGACTGTGCTACAAAATTTGTCTCGACATGAATTATGTCATTGATATATAAAGGGAAAAAGTTCGTTTCTAGGCCCGTCACTCGCGCCATTTTCTGCTCAACAGAAATTGGCCAAAGCATTGAAAGCAAATGGTTTCTCGTTTGTTCCGCGCGGGTGGTGCGTTCCAACCGGGGATCGAGCTACAAAATATCCCCAAAATGCGCTTCACCACTGCTCATGGTGAGGGGGCTGCCTCCCGAAAAGTGGTTCGGTCTTTGAGTTGGCTCTGGCTTCAATGAAGAACCCACCCTCGGCACTGCCGCGGGCGTCAGCATTGGCGAGGTCCCTCAGTCGTTCTGCGTGACGCGGGCGAGTAAGCTAGACGGGTCCAACGCGCCGAGCTTTTCTGATGCTCCTCAGTTAAGGCTAGAGCGAACTCGATACCCGAACAACTTTCTCGGGAGAAGACCGGCCATGATGAAATAATTCTCCCTACTGATGGAGTTGGGCGAAAGCTCTAGTGTTGTACTATCCAGTGCGGAATATAATTTGCGTCATGAATTTTTGCATGTTTTCAGGTTCGGACGGTGGGGAGTTGCAAGTGACCTCCGACTGTCGCCGTTCTCAAAATCTGCTAGTAAGGCGTCTAATCACTAAGGCGTGCCAATGCAGAACGATCTTTCATTCGAGAGGGCAAACGGCAGGGAACCCGCGAAGATAGTCAGGCTGCGATTGCACCCTTGGTGTCGTCTTGCCCTTCGTCTAGCGGTACTGATGGTCATGGCTGTTCCAGCCTCCGCGAGTGACGCAGGCGATATGGACGCGCACCAAGCTCTTGCCGGGCTGCGTTATGGGATCTCGGTGACCGATCTCGACGGCAATGTCCTTATCGCCCATCGTTCGGAAGAACGGTTCATGCCCGCGTCGAACGCGAAACTGTTCGTGACGGCAGCGGCGCTCGCGGCGGCGGCGGAATTGTCTGCGGTCGAGCGAGGGCTGCAGGTTATGTCAGTGCGCGGAAGCTCGGGATTGCCGAGCCTGACGCTGGTCGGCCGCGGAGACCCGACGGTCGGGTTTGGACCTGGTTGCGAAATGCCATGTCTGGAAACACTCGCTGAGGCTGTGGCGGATAGCGGAATCACGGAGATTGAAGACATCGTTGGCGACGACCGTTGGTTCGCTGACGAACGCCGTCCTCTCGGCTGGAGTTGGGACGATCTTAAGTTTGGCTATGCAACATCGATCTCATCGATCGCCGTCAACGACAACATCCTTCCCCTGAGGGTGCGGCCGTCTGAGTCGCCCGGGGCACAAGTACAAACGGCGTGGCTTGATGCGGGGGATGGATACTTCACCCTTCAAAACCAAGCAAAGACCAGCGCGTCCAGCGGTGAACTGGCCTTACGGCTAGAGCGGCGTGAGGGAGAGCGGGCCGCCAGACTCTACGGAGAAATGCCAAGCGGGTCGCGATCAATGACCCTCGATCTCGGCGTCGACGACCCCGCTCACCTGGCAGTTTGGTACTTCGAACAGGCCCTCAAGGCCGAGGGTGTGACTGTTCAGGGCGAGCTTCGATCACGGCATCGGGCCTTGCAGTATACGGATGAGACGATCAAGGCAGACTTGGATGATCCAGACTCGCCCAAGACGTGCCGCGTTTCTCCACCAGTAAAATCCGATGGAGTGGTTATCGCATCGCTCCCGGCAACGCCGATCCGCGACATCGTGAACACGATCAACCGCGATAGCCAAAATTTGTACGCTGAGGTCCTCCTACGGCAATTGGGGTGGATTGAGGGGACGGCCTCATCCTTTTGCGGACTGCTGCATATAGAACGCTTCTTGAACGATGTCGGTGTCCCTCGTTCCTCCTACGATTTCGCTGACGCGTCTGGCCTTTCCAGCTATAACCGTGTGACACCCGCCACCATAACAGCGCTCCTGCGATATGCGGCCGCTCAAGACTGGGGCGATGCCTACCGTGAAAGCTTGCCTGTTGGCGGCGCACCGATCGGTACGCTGAAATACAGATTTCGAGGAACAGCGCTGGAAAACAACGTCTTTGCAAAGACGGGGACGCTCAACCATGTCGACGCGCTGTCTGGCTACCTAGTAGCGCAAAGCGGAAAGGTGCTGGTGTTCTCGATCATCGTAAATGACCGGCCATTGGAGTCGCTCTCCGCGATGGAGCGGATTGAAAGCTTGCTGCTCCAAATAGCCGAGCAGCACTAGCGGCCGGTGGCGAGATGAGTTTGTTTCGGGCTTTGGCGGTCCGATCTTCACGAGCGCAGCAGGCTCGGCGCGCCGCCACTGCGGGAAGGGGTCGGGGAGCACCGGCGCGGCATCGGGCGAGTACGGCACCTCTTCGGGAATGAGAGCCGCGTCGAGGCGTGCTTTGAGCTGAGGCCAATCAATCCCTGCACCGATGAAAACGATCTCTTGCCGTCGGTCGCCGAGCGGTTCCCGCCAATTGTCTTTCATATAGGCTTCGATGGACTCGCCAGCCGGCCACCGCTCGCGCGGAACACTGGCCCACCAAGTGCCAAGCGGTAAGATGCTCGATAGCGCCCCGGCGAGAGAGAACTCCGCCACCCAATCTGGGCGAGTCGCGATCCAGAAGTGCCCCTTGGCTCGAATAACGCCAGCAAGCGGGCCATTGAGAAGTCTATGAATGGCTTCCGGTTCAAACGGCCGACGCGCCCGATAGACATATGACGTGACACCATATTCTTCGGTTTCCGGCGTATGGTCAGCATACCCATAGAGCTCTTTCGCCCACATCGGATGCTCATGCGCTTTATCGAAATCAAAGAGGCCCGTGTCCAATATGGTATCGGCGGGCACGTCTGAATAATTCGCCTCAATGATCCGGACATCCGCATTCAAACTGCGGATGATTTTGCGTGCAGCGTCCACTTGTTCGGGGCACGCGCCCTTCACGGTTGTTGAGAACGCGGTTGAGCAGCGTCGTCTTTCCTGCGCCGAGAAAGCCCGACAGGACGGTAACTGGGAGCCGATGGTCTTGATGGGTGTTCATGCCAATCCTGCAAAATGCAATAATATTGCATTTGATGACAGCGGCGGCGTTGGACGTCAAGGTGATATTCAGGCGCTTGCGTGGCCTTGCTAGCGACATTCCTCATATTGAAAGGCAGCGGCGTCAGCGCGCCAATGTCACGGGTCTTGGTGATTCCGCCGACAGTCCGCGCAACGGCCGAGCATTTCGATCGCAACAGTGTCGATGGCAAAATCCTCGGCATCCGCCCAGCCTTGGAGATAACCGGGGACCATGTCCCCCGTCATTTCGGTTGTCTGGCGGCACTCGGTGCACACCGCGATCGCCGCAGGCCCATGGCACTCGGCGCGGTCGCACGCGACGAAGGCGCTAAGCGTCTCGAGACGATGGACGAGGCCTGTGGCGACAAGGCGGTCGAGCGAGCGATAGGCGGTAGGGGCGGCGGTGACACCGAACGCGCGCAATTCGTCGAGGACCTGGTAGGCGGTGAGCGGACGGCCCGCGTCTTTCAGAATTTGGAGCACCCTACGGGCGTTCTTCGGGAGTTTCGGGGTCGGATCGGTCGTCGATGGATGACGGTGCGCGTTCATCGGCTTTCCCGTTCTGTTTCTTCACCACAAGAAGTGGCCGCGGACTTGGTGCAGGCCACATGCCTTCGCCGTTGACACTCACCATGTCGGGTATCACACATGCAACAAGATATCATTTCGCTTCCGAGGGATCGAGACCTATGAGCTATTTAAAGGTTGGCGCCAGCGCCCTTGCTATCGGAATCGGCTTTATCGGCTTGGTCCGTGCCGACGAAGGCATGTGGACGCCGGACCAATTGCCCGCGATCGCCGATGATCTGCGGGAGACGGGTCTGGAGCTTGATCCGGCCGCACTGACGGATCTGACCGGCTTTCCCATGGGCGCGGTCATTTCCCTAGGTGGCTGCACGGCGTCTTTCGTGTCCGATGAGGGTCTGGTCGTGACGAACCATCACTGCGCTCGGGGTTCGGTTCAGTATAACTCGACCGAAGAGAACAACTACCTCGCCGACGGGTTCCTCGCTGCGGCGAATACGGATGAACTCCCAGCAGCGCCCGGTACGCGCGTCTATGTGACGGTACAGGTTGACGATGTCACGGACCAGATCCGCAGCGGCATTGACGGTGAGATGTCTGGTGAAGAGGTCTTCGCCGCGATCGATGCAGCTGAAAAAGCGCTGGTGGCGGCGTGCGAAGAGCAGGCAGGCCACCGCTGTCAGGTCGCGTCCTTCTATGGCGGTTTGCAATACAAGTTGATCGACCGTCTCGAAATACGGGATGTGCGGATTGTCTATGCGCCGGGAGACAATATCGGAAAATATGGCGGCGACATCGATAACTGGATGTGGCCGCGACACACGGGCGATTTCGCTTTCTACCGCGCTTATGTGGGGCCGGATGGTCTGCCTGCCGACCACAGCGACGCGAATGTCCCTTTCGCGCCCGAGCACGTTCTCAAAGTTTCCGCTGGCGGCCTGGACGAAGGCGATTTCGTCATGGCGGCCGGCTATCCTGGCTCAACCCAGCGATACACGCGACTGGCCGAAGTGAAACATACTTTCGACTGGCAGTATCCGACCTTTGAAACCCTCCTGGCAAGGTGGATCGAAGCGATCGAGACGGCCGCGCCGAAGGGCTCCGATGCGCGCCTCAAATATGAGGCGCGCTTGGCCGGCCTCAACAACTACATGAAAAATCTAGGCGGCCAGATTTCCGGCGCCCGGCGGGTCAATCTGGTCGAGCGCCGGGCGGCGCGGGAGGCCGCGCTGAATGAATGGATAGCGGCTGACGGCGCGCGCGAAAAATTCGCCGCGACATTAGTCGAAGTCGATGCGCTCACTGAAGAAGGCGCCCAGGCACAACAGACCAACTGGGTCTATAATAACGCCACGCGCCCACAGCTTCTCTCCGCCGCGCAACGTCTCTACCGTCTGGCGAGGGAGCGCCAGAAGCCCAACACCGAGCGGGAAAGCGGCTATCAGGAACGCGACATGACGTTCTTCCGTGAGGGGATGCAGGCGATTGATCGTCGGTACGATCCGGTCGTCGACAAGGCCGAATGGATGTTGTTCATCGAAGACTACATGACCGCCGACGACAATGTCCGTGTGGAGGCATTCGATCGGGCGCTCGATCTGCCGCGGGATTGGGACCCGGAGAAGGTGTCGAAAATTCTGGATCGCTTCTACGACAGAAGTGAACTCGACGACGTCGAAACACGGCTGGCCCTGATGGAAGCGGACCCTGACCAGTTTGAGCGCAGCCGCGATCCCTTCATCAAGCTGGCTGTCGCGCTATACGACCATGAGATGGCGCTTGAGAACGCCGCAAAGGATCGTGCGGGCCGCATGGCCGAACTTCGTCCGGATTATATGCGTGCTATCATCGATTGGCAGGAAAGCCAGGGTTTTGCTGCCTACCCCGATGCAAACTCTACCCTGCGCGTGACCTACGGGACGGTACTTGGCGGTTCCCCGCAGGATGGCCTGCGCTATGATCCGTTCACGACGCTTGAAGGGCTCGCCGCCAAGGCGACCGGGGAGGCGCCGTTCGATGCGCCGGAGCGTCAGCTCGACGTGATTGAGGCGGGTGACTATGGATCCTATGCTCTGGAGGGGCTCGGCTCCGTCCCCGTCAACTTCCTCTCGAATCTCGACTCAACCGGCGGCAATTCCGGGTCCCCGACCTTGAACGCAAACGGCGAATTGGTCGGTTTGCTGTTCGATGGGACGATCGAAAGCGTGAACTCAGACTGGGATTTCGATCCGCGTACGACGCGGACCATTCATGTGGACTCGCGCTACATGCTTTGGGTCATGGAAAAGGTTGATGGCGCACAGCGGCTGATCGACGAAATGGAGATTGTGACGGAGGATTGATCGGTTCGGCTTTCACGTCCGGCTGCTGCGTAGGTGGTCGGCGCAGCTTTCACTCCATTTGAAGATTGACGTCATGACGAAATCCGAAAGTGCCGCGGTCCGCAGCATGCGTATGGCAGATGCATTGGGTGCCACTTTTTCGACCCTTTGCATCGTTCATTGCATCGCGCTGCCGGTCGTCGCGATCGTCCTTCCCACCCTGGTAGCGGTGGCTGAGGTTCCGATCGTTCATCAGACGCTGGCTGTCCTGACACTGCTTGCCAGCATCGCGGTGGTGTTTGGGTCTCGCCCTGTCGCTCGATGGTTCCTCGGCCTTGCGGCGCTTGGGAATGTCGCCGTACTGTATGCGGCTTTTGCGCCCATATCGGAGGACATGGAAAGGACGGTGACCGTCGGAGGTGCGGCGTTGCTCGCCGTCGCGCATTTCGGTCGTCTCGCCCGGCCGCACCGTACGCACACGACGCATTGCCGATAAAATCGTCGCGGCGCGCTGCCGATGCAAAGTGGGTTTCGCCAGCCTTCGGTCGGAAGCTTCGCCGGGACGGGTAGGGCGCAAATGCGCCTACCATCCCGGTCGGATCACGCGCCGATCAAGCCACCCCCGCTCTTGTGAATGATCATCACGCTGGGGCGAGGGGGCATGCCATCGGTAAAGTCAGGCCACCGCGTGGTCGGCGTCTCGAAGGTTGCGTCGTCGCCATCGCCAGGGTGCTGGACGGCGACGAACAGTGTCTCGCCATCGGGCGTGAACCGCGGACCGCACAGCTCGGCACCGATCGGCGCCCGGAAGAAGGCGCGTCCCGTCCCGCGGCTTTCGCCCTCTGTGGCCACAGCCCAGAGCCCGTCGGCAGGCCTGTCCCCTCATTGCCATCGGTCGCGACCCACAAGCGCCCCGACGGATCGATCGCGCAATTGTCCGGCGAGCCGAACCATCCGTTTTCGGACGTTTCCGGGTTCCATGTCGCCCCGACGCTCCCGTCGGCGGGGTCGCCGCATCGTACCAGGATTTCCCAACCGGAACGGGTCGCCGTGAAGTCGCCATCCGGCTCTACGATCTCGATGATGTGTCCGAACGCGTTATTGGCACGCGGATTTGCCGCATCGACCTGCTCTTCGGTGCGCCGCGTATTGTTGGTGAGCATGACATAGACCCGCCCGCTCTTCGGATCCGGCTCGACGTCCTCCGGCCGGTCCATGGGGGTTGCGCCCAAAAGATCCGCAGCCCGGCGGGTTTCGATCAGAACGTCCGCCTGGGAAGCAAAACCGTTCGCTGCGGTGAGCGGCCCATTGCCGTGAATGAGGGGCATCCATTCGACCGTGCCGTCCGCGTCGAAGCGGGCGACGTAGAGCGTCCCATCGTCCAGCAGGTCCATGTTGGCGGCGCGGTTCGCGGGATCGACCGGACGAGCGCTGACGAACTTGTAAACGTAATCAAAGCGCTGGTCATCGCCCATATAGACGACAACGCGCCCATCCGGCGCCACCACGCTCTCGGCACCTTCGTGCTTGAACCGTCCGAGGGCGGTGCGTTTCTTCGGGGCGGAAGTCGGGTCGAGAATGTCGACCTCGACTACCCAGCCGAACCGGTTTGGCTCGTTCGGTTCCTTCGACACATCGAACCGGTCGAAATGGCGGCCCCAGGCGTACCAGCCGCCGGGGACACCGTAGCGGGCATAATTCACCGTTTCCGGATGGTTCGCCGGTAATTCGCCGAGGAAGTTGCCGTTGAAGTTCTCTTCCGTCATCAAATAGGTACCCCAGGGCGTAATCCCCCCGGCGCAGTTGTTCATGGTCCCGATGACGCGTTGGCCCGTCGGATCGTCGGATGTCTTCAGCCGGTCGGACCCGGCCGCGGGCCCGGTGATGTCCATCGCCGTGGAGCGGGTCGTGATCCGACGGTTGTAGCGAGACGAGACATCGAGCTGCCAGGTGCCGTCGGACTGCTGAACAATTTCGACGATCGACCCGCCCTGGGCCGCCATTTCGACGTCGCATTCGGCGGCCGAGATCTCCCGGTCCGTCAGACCCGGGAACATGAGGTTGGTGCTCGTGTATTCGTGATTGACGCAGAGCAATCCGCGCGCGGCCCCCGATGCGGTCGTGGGTAGGGGGTAGAAGCCGATGAAGTCGTTATTATACCCGAACTGACGTTCCTGCGCTGCGGCGGTCTGGGACATCACGTCGAACGCCGGAGCGTCCGGAAACAGGGGGTCACCCCAGCGCAGCAGGATGTCGGCACGGTAGCCGCTCGGCACGTGGTGGGTCCCGTCCATCCCCCGCGCGATTTCGTCGAAGCGGAACGGACTGCGGAACGGAATGGGGGCTGACGACACCCGCGGGCGCGATCCCCTCGTCGCACAGCCGGTCGCCGCCAGAGCGCCGACTGCGCCGAGGCCCATGAGCAGCCCGCGTCGCGACAATCGGGTCTCGATCACATCGCCGATGGTGGCGGCGCCCGTCCCGATGCGGGGATTTACCGGTGTGTTTTCACTATCATCCACGGCCCCGACTCCTTTTCGTCGTTCAGCAATCACAGGACTTAAGCGCGGTTTGTGACTGTCCTTTGATCGGTCACGGTGTTGATACCGAAGGCCAAGACGTGATTGTATCACGGGCGGAACGCTGAGGCGCTACCTGCATTGACAACCGGAAGGCCCTGACAGGAGGAGTCGTTGATGAGTAGAACGACGCTCGGAATCGTAGCGCTCGCCATGGCGGGCAGCCCCGCCGCCGCTCAAGAGTCAGAAGTTGAGAATGCTATGGTCGCCAAGGCGATCGACGAAGATGTTGACGTCATTGATGACTCCGAAGACGCGGTTTCGGAATAGCCTAATTCAATAAAGCGGTCGGCGGCGGGACAGTGATCTGTCAGGGGTCACGGCGCATACCCGACCCATCCGTGCCAGGTGAACGCTGAATAGAAGGATGTCACCTCTCGCAGTCCCGCCTTAAGAAGAATCTGGGCATCGGTCTCCGGATCGAACAGGTCCCTACTCGCGGCCACCGCATCGCGTGCCTTGCCTGCCATCTCGGGATCGGCGCCGGACGCAACGGCAAACGCCGCATACCGATCAAGCCATTGGTGCTTTGAGGCATCATTTTGCGCAAAACTTGAATGAACGACCACGAAGGGCGCGCCGGGCTTCAGTCTTTGGATGATCTCGCTGGCCGTCCGTCGGCGCTCCTCCATCGGAAGGAAGTGAAGGGTGAGGAGGCTCGTGGCCCCATCGAACGGACCTTCCGGCGCGGTGTCGATGAAGCCATGATGCAGCTCGATCCGGCTTGTGTGTTCCGCCGTCAGGGCTCGCGCCTGCTCAATCATTGGGGCCGCCGGATCGACGCCCGTGAATTGCCATGAAACGTGGGCCGCGGCAAAGGACAACAGCTCCAGCCCGCCACCGGCACCGTGCACGAGCACATGGCCATGTTCCGGCACGCGCTCGGCAAGGAGAACCGACGTCATCCGGTGCACGTCCCAAAAGCCCGGCATGAACTTCGGCGGTCCGTCCTTATACCGCGCCGCCTGCTCCGCATCGTCGAACATGGTGAGGAACGGGTTTCGGACAGGGTCGTCAGTGGTCTGCATAGCTATCTGCTTTCCCTAGATCCGGCCGAGCAACCATTCGCTCGTGAAAATCACGGCTCAGGTCGGCGAGAGTGACATTGCCGAAGCGATCAAGGAGGACCGCCTCGGCCGCGTCGAGCGCGTCGCCGAGTGCCGCGTTCACGGCTTGCTCGACAGCACATTGTGACGCTTCGTTACGGTGCCCCATGCCGAAAAGAGGGGGGTGGCCAAGGGCTTGGTACACATCACGCAACGTCGTCTTCGACAGGTTGCAGGTTAGGGTCCAGCCGCCCCCATGACCCTTCTCGGAGGCGACGAGCCCCTCGTCCCGCAGGCCAGCCATGACCCGGCGCACCACGACAGGATTGGTGGCCATGGCCTTGGCCAATCGCTCCGACGTCATCGGGGCGTCGGCCTCTGCAAGATGGAGGAGGACGTGGAGGGCGCCGGAGAGACGACTATCGCGTTTCATGAAACATCTGATGTTGCGTGAGCGAAGGGAAGTCAATACAAGAGGTCAGTGAGGATCCTCTCGCGCAATTTGCTGTGCTGCTTCGGGATGCAGGCAGCAGGGGCAATAGCATGAAGGTGGTTGACCGGGGCAGGCGGGTAATGGGGACAGCAGCGCTTGCGCTGCTATTCACCCTTGTCCAGGCTATTGTCACCGTCCATCACCATGATGGTAAGGGGGGCCACGGCGAAGCGCCCCTCCATGCATGCGAGATCTGCCTCTTCGCGGCAACGCAGCCTGACGATGTGGGGCTCCCCCCCGCCGATGCAGGCGAGCTAGAGCCTCGAGCGATCTTGAGCCCGCTGAATTGGGCCGCTCAGAGGGAGATCAACCCCTTGGCTGCCTTCTGGGGAGCGGACGCCCGCGCGCCCCCCTCATGGTCAGTGTACCGCTGACCTGTTCTCCCCTTGATCCCGCGGCTGCTCTCCACACGGATGGCATAGGCCGCGAGTATACAGATGACTTCGTACGATGTCGGGACCGTCAGCACAAAAGTTTGCCTGTACCGTTTCTCTGTCACGAGGTTTGTCATGACGTCCCTTTTCCGTTCCGCGTATCTTCTCACTGCCTGTTCAGCCGTCGCGCTCCTGGCCCCCGTATCGGCCCAGGAGGCGGACGAAGATACCATCACTGTCGTCGGCATCCGCCAAGCCTATCAGGGTGATTTCGATCCGCTCGAAGTGCCGCAGGCAGAACTGACGCTCGACGCCGAAGTCTTGCGCAATGCGAATGCTCTCGATCTGAACGATGCCCTGGATCTCTCCGCCTCGGTGGCACGCCAGAACAATTTCGGTGGCCTGTGGAATGCCTTTGCGCTGCGCGGCTTCGTGGGCGATGCGAACCTGCCGAGCAACTACCTCGTGAACGGGTTCAACGCCGGTCGGGGTTTCGCAGGTCCTCGTGACCTCGCTGGCATCGAAAGCGTTGAGGTGCTGAAAGGTCCGCGCGCGGCGCTGCTCGGCCGAGGTGAGCCGGGCGGGACGATCAACCTGGTCACCAAGCGACCGACCTTCGATCCAGAAAGCGAAATCCGACTCTCGGCGGGGAGTTTTGACACCTACCGTGCCGACGCGGATGTGGACCTTGTCGTGGCGGACAATATCGGGCTGCGTCTCGTCGGGTTCTACGAGGATGCTGAGAGTTTCCGCGACACCATCGAAACGACGAAGTTGGGGGTCTATCCGTCTGTTGCTGTGCAGCTCACGCCCCGGTCAAAGGTTGTCTACGATCTAGAGTATACGGACCAGGAAGTGCCGTTTGACCGCGGGGTCGTCGCCGTCGAGAACGAGCTTGGCGTGATTCCCATCGAGACCTTTCTGGGCGAGCCCGGCAATGGCCCGATGGATGCCGAGGTGATCGGCCATCAATTCGAGCTGCAGACGGACTTCTCCTCGAACTGGAGCGGTCTCTTCGGCGTCAACTATCGCGACACGTCGCTCGAAGGTTTCGACACGGCGGCTACCCTGTCCGGTTCCCGCCAATTCCTGTTCGTTGACGGTGAGAACATGTCTCGCGAGCGGCGCTTCCGGGACTATGACGCGACCTATTTCGTCGTTCGCGGGGAGATCGCCGGTGAGTTCAGCACCGGCAATCTTGAGCACCGTATCCTGATCGGTGCGGACATGGACGAGTTCGAGAACGATCAGGTGTTCCTGCGCGCTCGTGGGGGCGGCATTCAGGACGGGGAAAGCCCGACCGACCCGACCGTTGCCGAGCGCCTTCAGGTCATCAACATCTTCGATCCTGTCTACGGGCAGTTCGATCTGCCCACGCCCAGCCCGCTGACCGACCGCATGGAAACGCAAGAATCGGTGGGCATCTTCATCCAGGACCAGATCAGCCTGACCGACCGCCTCGATATCCGGATCGGGGCGCGATATGACGATTTCAGCAGTAAGCTGAATAACCGCGCGGCGGATAGCGTGACTGAGGTGAGCGACACCCGCGTCAGCCCCCAGTTCGGTATCGTCTATCAGGTGACCGATGCCGTCTCGCTTTACGCCGCCTATGGAGAGAACTTCCGTCCCCTGTCCGGCGGGCTCGATCCAAACACCTCTGTCTCGACCGAGGCGGGGGTGAAGTTCGAGCTGCGCGATGGCGCCTTAGTCGGGACGGCGACGGTCTTCCTCGTCGAGCAGGAGAACATCTCGACGGTCGATGAGAACTTCAACGCTACAGCGATCGGGGAGGCGCAAAGCACCGGCTTTGAATTCGACCTGAACGGCGAGATTAAGGAAGGCCTCGATCTGTGGTTCTCCTACGCCTATGTCGATGCGCAGACGGAGAATGATTTTAACGATCCTGACTTCGGCGTCACCATCTCTGCCGGTCAGCGCCTCCTCAACATTCCCGAACATCAGTTGGCGGTCCAACTGGTCAAGGACTTCGCGGTGCATGGCCTTCCCCTCCGCGTAGGAGGCGGGGTCACTCACGTCGGCGACCGCCTTGGCCAGTTCGGTGATTTCTTCGGCCAGGGTCTCGGTGACTTCGAACTCCCCGCCTACACGGTCGCGCGGGCCTTCGCCGAATATGACCTGACCGAAGCCGTCAGTCTGCGGGCGGACGTCGATAATCTGTTCGATGAGGAATACTACTCGAACTCCTACTCCCAGCTTTGGGTCGAGCCGGGGGCGCCGCGGAATTTCCGCGTCTCCGCCTCGTTCAAGTTCTGAAGGATCACCCCCATGCGATTGAAAGCTGAAAACCTCCGTGTGGCCCGTTCCGGAGCGGAAGTGCTGAGAGGCATCTCCTTTTCCGTCGGAGAAGGTGAGATCTACGCGCTCTTGGGCGGTAATGGCGCCGGCAAGTCGACGACCCTGCTGACGTTCTTGGGTTTTCTCGCCCCGTCAGGTGGCGAGGTCACGGTGAATGGCAAAAGCGTTCCGCAGGATGTGGGAGGGGCAAGACAAGCCATCGCGTTCCTGCCCGAAGCGGCGTCGCTCTATGAGCACATGAACGCCAGGGAGAACCTACGCTATTTTCTATCCCTCGCGGCAACCCCGCGTTCGTCGTCGGCGATAGAAGAGGCGCTCACGCGGGTGTCTCTTGCCGAGGAAGCCAGAGGACGGAAGATGAAGGGCTACTCCAAGGGGGTGCGCCAGAAGGTGGCCATTGCGCTCGCTATCCTTCGGGATACGGACATCCTCCTGATGGATGAGCCGACCAGCGGCCTCGATCCCATTGCCATCGATGAGTTCCACGCCCTGACTCGCAGCCTCGCCGATGATGGAAAAACCGTCCTCATGGTCACCCATGATGTGTACGGGGCCTGTCAGGTTGCCGGGCGGATCGGCCTTTTGCGGCGCGGGGTTCTCGTTGACGAATTTACTGCACCGGAGGGCGGCTCCATCGATACCGAAACCGTCCACCGCGCCTTTGCCGAGCGGGAGGCCGCATGAACACCGTACTGACCATTGCGGCGGATGAGTGGCGCTATTGGCGCCGGTCCCACCTCGCCCTCGCGGGTTTCGTTCTCTTCGCGGTACTGATCGTCGCAACGTCGATCATCACGACCAGTCGGATTGCCGAAGATCGCCACGTGCGAGACCACCAGCAGGAGCAGGCGGAAGAAACCTTCCTTGCCCAGCCGGATCGCCACCCCCACCGGATGGTGCACTATGGGCACTATGTCTTTCGTACCCCGGTGCCGTTGGCGATCTTCGATCCGGGCGTCGATCCGGTTACGGGGCAATCCATCTTCCTCGAAGGACACCGACAGAACTCGGCGATGTTTGCCGAGACCCGCGCCAGTGCGGATCTTGGGGGCATGGCGCTCCTGACGCCGGCATTCGTCTATCAGGTCATTGCGCCGCTGCTGGTCATCCTTCTGGGACACAGCGCCATCGTTCGAGAGCGTGAGAGCCGAACCCTCGCGCCGCTTCTCGCTCAGGGTGTTGGCGGTCGCACATTGTTGGCGGGTAAGCTCGTCGCGCTGGTGGGGGCGATTGTGTTGCTCCTGGTGCCGCTGTTCGTGGTATCGGGTATGGCCTTGGCTGCCGGCGAGGTCTTCCTCAGCGTTGTCTCAATCGCGCTCTCCTATTTCGTCTATCTCGTCCTCTGGGGGCTGATGACCTTAGTCGCGAGCACAGCGTTGCGACGGCGCGCGAGCGTCCTGGCTGGGCTATCGGCCGTCTGGATCGCGGTCACGCTGCTCGTGCCCGCGATCGGCGTCAGTGCCGCCGCTTATATCGCGCCAGTGCCGGGCAAGATCGAAACCGATCTGGACATTCTCGAAGCGCTTCGGGAGGTCGGTGACGGCCACAATGCAAACGATCCCGCCTTTGCCCGCCTCCGCGACGACCTGCTGGAACAGTACGATGTGGAGACGGTCGAAGAGCTTCCAATTAACTTCCGCGGTATCGTCGCACAATATGCGGAAGGGGAGCTGACGCGAGTTCTGAATGAATATGCCGAAGGGCGGATGGAAGCGGAGCTGGAGCAATCCCATGTCCTCTCCCGGTTCGGATGGGCCTCGCCCATGTTGGCTCTTGGCGCAGCGTCCCGCGCCATTGCCGGGACCGATCTCGAAATGCACCACCGGTTCCTGCGGGAGGCGGAGCAGTTGCGCTTCGATTTCGTGCAGTCCCTTAATGAGGTTCATGCCGAACAGCTCACCTATGCAGATGACATCAACCGTAGCAGCGACACCGAAGCCGAACGCCGGACGCGGGTGTCGTCCGAGAATTGGTCCGTACTAGATGAGTTTGAGTTCACCGCGGCGCCCGCCTCGGTCAGGCTGTCCCATGCCGGATCGCCCCTCATCATGCTGATCGTCTGGTCCGGTCTCATGCTCGCACTCAGTCTTCATCTTTCACGAAAGCTCCAGCCATTAGCATCGCATCGTCTGTCTCTCGGGAAACAGCCTTCATGTTGCGGGACCGGTCGGTGATCGTCTGGTTGCTCATCGTCCTGTTCCTGTCGTCCTTCGCCGTCTGGTCGGGTCTTTCGGAAGTTGCGGAACAGCGAGCAACGATCGATGAGCTGATCGAGATGGACCGGGAAGGCCGGACAGCCCAGCTCGCCAAGCAGGAGGATTGGGGTGGGGCGGCCTATTACGGTTTCTATCTGACCTACGATCCGCCATCGGACTTTGCCTTTGCCGCGATGGGCCAACGCGATGCCGCACCGTGGAAACACCGCGTCCGAATGCTCGCCCTCGAAGGGCAGATTTATGAAAGCGATGTTGGGAATCCCGTGCTTGCGCTGGTCGGTCGGTTCGATTTCGCGTTCTTGGTCGCCGTCGTCGTGCCACTGATCCTGATCGTGATGCTCTACGATCTTCAGGCGACCGAACGTAGTGTGGGGCGGTATGAGCTTCTCACCGCCACGGCGGGGAGTGACGGATCGCTCTGGCGACTTCGTTCGCTGTTGCGAGCCGCTGCGCTGATCCTTTGCCTGCTGATCCCGCTGCTCATCGGCGGCTTGGTCGACGGGACGTCGCCAGGGAGGCTTTTCTTGGCTGTTGCGGTCGTCATCGGGTCCGTCGGCGTGTGGTGGGCTGTTTGCCTCTGGTTCGCCGCGCGGCAGCAGCCGGCCCCGGTGATCCTCGCGTCGCTTCTCGGGGTGTGGGCCCTTTTGGTCATCGTCTTTCCGGCGGCTGGAAAGATCCTCATTGAGCAGAGCATACAGGTCCCCACCGGCGGCGAGATCATCATGACGCAGCGTGAGGCGGTCAACGACGCCTGGGATCTGCCGAAGGAGGCGACGATGACGGCCTTCCTCGAGCGTCACCCCGAATGGGCGGATTTCGCGGCGGTGGAACGCGCCTTCGAGTGGAAGTGGTATTTCGCTTTCCAGCAGGTCGGCGATCAGAAGGCGGAAGCCTTGTCGGAGGCCTATCGCAACGGGCGTGCGGCGCGTGACCGGATGGCCGGCCGTCTCGCCCTCTTCTCGCCACCGGCGCTCGTGGAGCGGCGCTTTCAGCGTATTGCCGGGACGGATGCTGGTGCCATGCTCGACTACGAAGACCGGGTGCGTGCCTTTCATGCCGATCTTCGGGCGTTCTTCTACCCGAAGCTTTTCCGCGAGGAGCCGTTTGATTACGAGGCGCTGGATGATTTGCCTACATATGACGCAAGCTAGCGACGAATGACTCTGACCCGCTGCTGCCGGCGTCTTATCGATGCGGGGCGGTGGGAGGCGCTTCTGGTTAAGGCGTGAGCTTCGTGACGGAGACCGACTTCTCCCCTGCATTGAGGCTCGAGCTTTTTCAGTCAGCACGGGGGCAGGGGTATCGACTGGTGTGGCTCCGCGACCTCTGCGGCAATCTACGATCTCCGGGATAGCACGCGGCTCAGCTGGCGATCTTGCCGTCGAGGGGTGGTAAGCCATCGCCTTGGCCTGGGATAGTTCGCAGTCGGGAGGCCCGAAAGGAAGGGCCGTGTGCCACAGAACGACGTCAGACTGTGCTACAAGGATCGGGTAGGCGACGGTTACGTCATTGAACTAAAAAGCGAAATCGTTCGTTTCTCGGCCCGTTACTCGCGCCACAACCTTTGATTGTGGCATTAAGTTGGTTTTCCCATTCCTCCCGTTAGCCGCTCATCATCTGGTGTCGGGCCGCTTTGCTGATCCGGCACGTGTGTGCACGAATTGCGTGAGATTGGAGGGTACTAAACGCGATTACGAAATCGCTCTTCGCCTAACTGGTTGGATGATTGGAACACGGCTTTCTTGTACAGCGCGTAGCGTGCCTTATCGCGACTGAAGCAGAGCCCGTGTCGCGCTGCTCTCCGTCGCGGAGAGCTAGAGGAAAACGATCTTACGAGAGTTTGGCCTGAAGCGGGTCCTACGCTCACAGGAGCCTGAACGCCTGGAAGCGCTGGTGACAAGCAATACCACACTGGACATCACCATTCGATAATGCGAATTATTCGCATATTAGGAGCGTGATCCGGCTCTTTGCGATGCATACCAGAGCGCTCTCTCTTGTTCGGCTCACTCAATCCGGAGGGCAGTAGAATGCGCCGTCTTCTTACGATCCTGTCTGTCGCCGCCGCCTTCGTCGGCACCGCATCAGCGCAGGACCGCATCGTGTCGCTAGGCGGAGATCTCACCGAGATCATCTATGCCTTGGGGGAGGGGGATCGGGTGGTCGGCACAGATCGGGACAGCCGCTACCCGGACGATGCGGCCGCGAAGCCGAAAGTCGGCTATGTTCGTCGGCTGTCGGCGGAGGGGGTGCTCTCGGTGGAGCCTGACCTCGTGCTGATCAGCGGCGCGGCGGGCCCAGAGACCGCCCTGGCGCAGATTGAGGCCTCCGGTGTCGAAATCATCAGCCTCGAGACGGAATACACGCCGCAAGCCATCCTCGACAAGGTCGGGGTCGTTGCCACGGCGCTGGGCCGAGAGGACGCAGGGGAGACGATGAAAGCCGACCTTGAGAAGACGATTGCCGCGGCGCGTCGCGACGTCGAACGCGTTGGCATCTCACCCTCCATTCTCTTTTTCGCGTCGGTGCCGGATGGCGCCCCCCGCGCCGCAGGCGATGAGACGGCCGCCGCTGGCGTTATCGACATGCTGGGCGGCACGAACGTCTTTGCCGGGCGGCCGGGATACAACGCGCTGTCGCTCGAGGCCGCGGTCGCCGCCGATCCCGACATCATCCTGGTCATGACCCATCATGCGGAGCGCGAAGGCGGGATCGAGGCCGTGCGAACCCATCCGGCCCTGTTGCTGACCACGGCGGCACAGGAAGGACGGGTGTTCCTGGTCGACCAGTACAGCGTCATGCAGTTCGGCCCGCGCACACCCCAATCGGTCGCCGAGCTGGCCGAGAAGATCGCCGACGCCCTCGGTGAATAAGCCCAAGGTGAACCCCACACGGCGAACCGCTCGTGGTCGCGTGGTCGTCCTGTCCTGCGGGGTGCTGGCGCTCGTCTTTGGTGTGCTCGGGATCCTGCTGGGACCGTTGAAGGTCAGTCTTCCCGACGTCTTGGCCATTTTGACGGGGTCGGATATAGCCGGACAGGTCAAGACAGGCGTTGTGCTGAATATCCGCCTGCCGCGCATGGTGCTGGGCTTTGCGGTCGGCGCGAGCCTCGGCGTGTCGGGCGCAGCGATGCAGGGTTTCTTCCGTAATCCGCTGGCGGATCCCGCCTTGATTGGGGTGTCGGCGGGCGGCGCGCTGGCTGCCGTCGCGGTGATCGTCCTTGGTGGCGCGGTTCTTTCGGGGCTCACCGAGGCGCTTGGCTCTTTCGCCCTTCCCGTCGCGGCCTTCTTCGGATCACTGGTGATCGTCTTTCTGATCTACCGCCTCGCGATGCAGGAGGGCCGGGTCATCGTCGCGACCATGCTGCTCGCTGGTGTCGCCGCCAACTCGCTCGCTGTGTCGGGGATCGGCTATCTCACTTTCCTGGCCGACGACACCCAGCTCCGTGACTTGACCTTCTGGACGCTGGGGAGCCTTGGCGGCGCGACCTGGGACCGGGCGGTGCCCGCCATCGCGCTAATGGCGATTGGCGTGGCGGGCATTTTGACGCTGGCGCGCCCGCTCAACAGCCTCCTGTTCGGTGAGGCGGATGCGGCGGCCTTGGGCACCAATGTCGAGCGGACCAAGCGCCTTGCTGCCTTGTGTACGGCGCTGAGCGTCGGGGCGGCCACGGCCGTTTGCGGCGTGATTGGGTTTGTGGGCCTCGTGGTGCCGCATCTCGTCCGCCTCGTGACGGGGCCGGATCACCGCTTCGTCCTGCCCGGTTCGGCCCTTCTGGGTGGCGTTCTCGTCCTCGGGGCCGACCTCGTTGCCCGGCTCGCCGTCAGCCCGGCCGAGCTGCCCCTCGGCGTGGTCACCTCCGTGCTCGGGGCGCCGTTCTTCTTCTGGCTGCTGCTGAGGGATAAGAAACGCGGAGGGTTCGGATGAACCTCGAGCTGCAAGCCGCGAGCGTCGTAAAGTCGGGCCGGCCGATCCTCGACCGCGCCGATATCGCTTTGGTGCCCGGGTCTTTTCTCGCCATTTGCGGGCCGAACGGCGCCGGCAAGAGCACCGCGCTCTCGCTCCTCGATGGCAGCGAGCGACCTACAAGCGGCAAGGTAACCTTGGAAGGACGCTCACTGAGTAGTATTGGGCGCGGCGAGCTCGCGCGGCGCCGGGCCGTTGTGCCGCAGCGGCATCTCTTGAGCTTTCCCTTTCTGGTGCACGAAGTCGTCGCCATGGGACGCATGCCCCATGAGCGCCGGTCCACGCGACACCAAGACGAAGCAATCTG
Source organism: Parvularcula bermudensis HTCC2503 (assembly GCF_000152825.2). Taxonomy (NCBI): domain Bacteria; kingdom Pseudomonadati; phylum Pseudomonadota; class Alphaproteobacteria; order Parvularculales; family Parvularculaceae; genus Parvularcula; species Parvularcula bermudensis. The sequence continues at coordinate 2,810,769 of NC_014414.1, read as the reverse complement.
TCGGGAAGCCATGGCGTTGCTCGACATCGCGCCGCTGGCGGAGCGCAACTACCTCACCCTGTCAGGGGGCGAACGGCAGCGGGTGATGATTGCCCGCGCGCTGGCGCAGGTCTGGGAGCCAAGCGACGAGGGCGCGCGCTACCTCCTGCTCGACGAGCCGACCGCGGCGCTCGATCTCAAATATCAAATCAAGCTGATGAAGCTACTGAAACGGCTGGCCGGAGAGGGATGGGCCATCGGCGCCGTGCTGCACGATCTTGGTCTCGTGAGGCGCTGGTGTGATGAGGTCCTATTGATGAAGGACGGGCGCGTCGCGGCCGAAGGTCTGCCCGCCGACATGCTGACAGCGGACCGGCTCGCCGAGATCTTCGATCTCGACGAGCCGTACACGGTCGAATAACTATCGAGCGACCGAGACACCGTCCACAGCGGTGAACCCCTCGAACTCGGGAGCGTCGAGATAGACGGGCTTGTTGTCGCCCGCATTCTTGTGGGCCGCGCGGAAGGCTTCCGACTGGGGTCCATGCCTTGAAATCCGCTTCGCTCTCCCGCACCGGGTGCGGGGCATAGAGCGTGTGGTCATCGTGTTGCAGACCGCGCAGGAGGTGAAAGGCCCGGAACCCGGGCACCTCCTTGAGAGGCGTTTCCCGCTCGTGCCAGACCGTCTCGAAGGCCTCTTCCTTGTCCGGAACGATGCAAAAGCGGTTCATGGCAAGATACATGGCGGGCGCTCCTAGCGCAGGCGCTCGGTGAGCGGCGGAAGGGTGAGGGTCGTATAGGTGCCGATGACTTCCTTCGCCTCGGTCAACGCCTCTTCGGTGGTCATCTCACCGTCCTCGACCTTCGATGCGTAGTCGAGGAGCGGCGTGTAGAGGTCGGTCGGTTCGCCCTTGAGGGTCAGGGCGAAAGGATCGCCTGCGTCCTCAAAGGCTTCCCAAGCGGCGCGGATGCCCGCCCAGTACTCTGCGGTCGCCTCCCAATGGGCATCGACTTCGTCGGATGTGACTTCGTCCGTGTGGCGATAGGTGTTGATGCCGATCTCGCGGACCAAGGCAACAGGCTCGCCGCTGGTGAGCACGACCTTGGTGTTGTCTTGTTCGTGGATCCAGCCGCCGGGGATAATGGCGTGGCGGTTCACAGCATCGACAGCATGATAGTCCTCGCGGCTCACCATGTCTCGGCGGGGCAGGGGCCGCCAGGCCGTGGCCGGCTGCCAGGCCGCAATGCCGTTTTCGTAGGACCATTCGCCAACCGCGCCATAGCGCGGGGAATCATCGACCTGGTAGACTTCCTGAGACCACGCCCCCGCCCGGTCGCTCGCATCGACCTCGGTCACGGTCCAGGCATTGCCGCCGATGAACGTCAGGACCTTTTCAGGCTCGTACTGCCAGTCCTGACGCCAGTGCTTGAGGGGGAACTTGTCCTCCCCGCCGACATAGAGAATATGCTGAAGGCTGATGAAGTCGCCGCGATCCTCGATCACCTTGACGATTTCATAGCCGCCGGAGAGCTTACGGTCTTTAAGCTCATAGCCCTGGCGAAGGGCGGCCGTCTCGATGAAATCGAAGCTCACCTTGTAGGTCCCCGCCATGGCGAGGATCGCCTCGCGGTCGCGGTCGCGGTCGCGGTCGAAGGTCGCCGAGGGCGCTTCAGTCATGGGGCGCGCGACCGGATCGGCAGGCGCCATTTCAGGTGCCGTTGCACAGGCCGAAAGGGCGGCAGCACCAACCGCCAGGAAGAATGGGCTTTTCATTTTGGGGACCTCCACCGCTGATGCCAAGTTAATAACGAGAATGATTCGCAGTTGCAATCCTCGATCGAGTATGAAATGTGATTGAGAGTCATTCGCAAGTAAGGGGTGGTTCGATGATGAAGGCTGCTTTGATTGTGTCCGTGTCCGGACTGGCGTTCGCCGCAACGGCATTCGCTCAAAACGAAGAGGACGCGCCGGAGGACGATGTCATCACCGTCTACGGAACATCGAATCCCATTCCCGCGATCGACTATCCCGGTCAGGTGTCGGTCATCGACCGGTCCGAGATCGATGCGCGTCTGGTCTCGACGGTGTCGGACGCATTGCGCGATGTGCCGGGGCTTCAGTTCAGCGGCGGGCCGCGGCGGACGGGAGAGGTGCCCACTTTGCGGGGGCTCTCCGGGCAGAACGTCCTCGTTCTCCTCGACGGCGCGCGGCAATCCTTCCTGTCCGCCCATGACGGGCGCTTCTTCCTCGATCCCGACCTCATCGCCCGGGCCGAAGTCGTTCGCGGGCCGGCCTCTGCCCTTTACGGGACCGGCGCCGTCGGCGGCGTGCTCGCGTTCGAGACGGTCGATGCCGATGATCTTCTGACAGCGGACGAGACCTTCGGTGCACGCTTCCGCGCGGGCTATCAAAGCGTGAACGAAGAGGGGGCGGGGACGGTCACGCTATTCGGGCGCCAAGGTCGGCTCGATGGGCTCGCGAGCCTTACCTTGCGCCAGTCCGGCGACATTACTTTGGGGTCCGGTGCCGATCTGCCCTCGGATGATGACATTCTGACCGGCCTTCTCAAGGGTAGCTTCACCGCGACGGACGCCCTGACGCTGGAGGCGTCGTGGCAACGCTTCGACAACACGGCGATTGAGCCGAACAACGGCCAGGGGACAAGCGGGCTCGATGATGGGGCGATCAATGTCGAGAAGGAGATTGTCACCGATACCTTTCGGATCGCTGCGGCCTTCAACCCGTCAAGCGACCTGATCGATGCGCGGCTGACCGCCTACTGGACCGAAACCACCGTCGACGAATTCGACGACAGCGTCCCTCAACTTCTGACCCGCGACGTGGAGACGACCGGTATCAGCCTGCGCAATGCATCCCGCTTCACCCTCGGCGGCCTCGATCTGACGGCGACAATCGGCGGTGACTGGTTCGAGGACAAACAAATCGGAACCGACGACCAGACCGAAGACTTCACCCGCGGCGGCGTACCGAACGGTTCGGCGGAGTTTGTCGGCGTTTTCGGGCAGCTTGAGGCCATCCTCGATCGGCCCCTCGGGTTACCGGGAGAATTGATCGTCATTCCTGGTGTCCGGTTCGACAGTTTCAAGAACAGCTCGGAGGCCGCAGGCACGGACAATGAAGATGAGGCCGTCTCTCCCCGGATCGCCGCGAGCTATGGGCCCTCGGACTGGTTCCGGGTCTTCGGCAGCTATTCCGAAGGCTTTCGCGCCCCGTCTCTGAACGAGCTTTATCTCGACGGCGTGCACTTCCCGCTGCCGCACCCGATCCTGTTCGACCCTGCTGGCATGCCGCCCAACTTCACCTTCGTGAACAACAATTTCATTCCGAACCCGGACCTTGAGCCGGAGAAGACGGCGACGACAGAGGTCGGCATCGCGCTCGATTTTGCTAGCGTCATCACCCAAGGCGACCGGTTCCAGGCGAAGCTCAGCCGTTTCGAAAGCGATGTGGAGAACCTCATCAATCTTTCCGTCGATGTCGCCTTCGATCCGACCTGTTTCGCGCCGCCCTTCTTTCCGTGTACCGCCGGGACAACGGAATCGGCGAATGTCGCCGACGCGGGGCTCACGGGAACCGAGCTCGAGGCGCGCTACGATTCGGACCTTTTCTACGGCTATCTCTCCTATTCGAGCATCGACGGAGAGGATGAGGCCACCGGCGCCGATCTCGGTACGTTGACACCGGGCCGGCTGGCGCTCGATCTTGGGTACCGGACCCAGGGGATCGGCGCGACCTTCGGCACCCGCCTTCAGGTGGCCGATGAGTTCACCCGGCGTGACCTCGTCGACGGCGAATTGGAGATCGCCGAAGAGCGCGACGGGTATACGGTACTCGACCTCTACGCCACCTGGGTGCCGCCCTTTGCCGATAGCTTCCGCGTCGATCTCGGCGTCGACAACGTGACAGAGGAGGACTTCGAGCGGGTCTTTGAAGACGTCTCGGAGCCGGGGCGGAATTACAAGGCGTCGATCGCCTATCGCATCGCCTACTGATCGAACTCGGAACGAAAGCGAGTCTGCCTCATGGACCATCGATTCTCGGACGTTTTCCTCCCCGATCTCGGCCCCGCGACCGGGCTCGCCATTTTCGGGTTCCGCGCCCATGCCTTTGGCCGAACGGACTGTTGCTGTGTCCAGACCGGGTTCCGCACGGCCCTGGGGGAGGAGGCCGGCGCGGTGCTGGCCGACCTCCTGTTTTTCACGCGGGTCATGGGGCATGTGGAGGCTCGCCGGATCAGCCTCTCTCCACCGGGCTCTGGTCGCATGACCTGGGACGAGGTGTCTGTCGCATGCGGTTTCGTGGCGGCGCAGGCGTGGGACGCGGCGGCCCTCGACGCGCACCTCTCCTGGCTTCCCGCCGGCCCCGTCCCGCGACGACTGACCGATCTGGTGATCCGCATCGCGGACAGTTTTGCCGGCCACGGCCTGGCGTTTGAGGCCCCGCACGAGGCCCGAGCCGTCGAAGATGGGGTGACGCTGGCCTTTCGATAGGCAGGGTGAGCGTAGCGGTTCTTTCCCGCGGCGGTATCGCAACCGCCGCGTTTACACGGGTCGACATGACGGGGAGGGGCGATTTGTTGCGAATAACTCTTATTTACAATCTCAATATCGTTCGCTACTGCGAATGAAAATCAATTTAGGAGTGTGGGTATGAAGCGTCTGTTGGGGGCCGCATCGGGGCTTGCGTTGTTGGGGGCGGCGAGTGCCGCGGCCCAATCGCAGGGCGACGGGGATGTCATCGTCGTCCAGGGCCAGAAGATCGAGCAGTCCCTCGATCAGGTCACCTCCAGCGTCGATGTGACGACCAGCGAAGAAATTCTCCGTGAGCCGATCGTCAACCTCTATGACGTGGTCGATCGCATCCCGAACGTGACCTCATCGTTTGGCGGCCTCGGTTTCGCGATCCGAGGGATCGACCAGCGCGGGATCGCGGGCAACGGCGCGACCCTTACGGTCTATGTGGATGATTCGCCCCTCGGAAACTTCACCACCTTCTTCGGCCCCCTTGATAGCTGGGACCTCGGGCAGGTCGAAGTCTATCGCGGACCGCAATCGACCAATTTCGGTCGGAACGCGCTTGCCGGGGCGATCTATGTTCGGACCCAGGACCCGACCTATGACTGGGACGTCAGAGTGCGGGCCGAGGCGGGCAACAATGGCGTTGCCCAGGGCGCCGTGGCCGTTGGGGGGCCGATCATTGAGGACAAGCTGGCTTTCCGCGCCGCGGCCAATTATCGCGAAAGCGACGGCTTCATCTTCAACACGTTCCTCAATGAAGAGGCCGATGCCGCCGAGCTGAAGACTGGACGCTTCAAGCTCCTGTTCGAGCCGACGGATAGGATCTCGATCATCTCGACATCGTCCTACACGGAGAACTTCGCCGGCGAAGACAATGTCGATCCGACCAATGGGGTTCCGGGTCAGCCACTTGATGCGGGCGACGTTATCCGCGAGGTCGATTATGACACGCCCGGCCTCGAGGGGACCGAGACTTTCATCCAGTCGATCAACGCCACATGGCGGCTTTCCGACCGGATCGAGCTTCAGTCGATCACGACCTATCAGGACACAGATTACACCCGGCAGGAGGATTTCGACAACACATCAGCCCCGATCGCGGCCCTCGATCGTACGGGAGTGGATGAAGCCTGGTCCGAAGAATTCAGAGCGAAATATCTGGGGGACCGTTTCGAGGGTGTCCTCGGTTTTTATTATTTTACGAATGAAGATGGGTTCAACGACAGCTTCATTGTCCCGGCCACGATCGTCGATCCGAGCCTGCCCGCCACTATTCTCGTTTCCCGGGTCTCGGCCAACAGCAACGAGACGACGAATTACGCCGGCTTTTTTGACGGCGAGTACGAGATGACGCCGTCAATAGATCTCCTCTTTGGCTTGCGCTACGACAAGGAAGAGCAGGACAGCGTGGCGACGGCCATCACGTCCATCGCTAATCCGCCGCTGCCTGCTGGCTTTGAATTTCTCGAAGCCCTGCTCGGCGAAGAAACCAGTGAGGTCGACGCGTCCTATGAGGCGTGGTTGCCGAAAGGCGGTGTGCGGTGGGAAGCCCATCCGAATGCGACACTGTCCTTTGTCGTCCAACGCGCTTACCGCGCGGGGGGCGCGCAGATCCTTACCCTTAACGGCAGTATCGACCGGTTTGAACCTGAATTTCTCTGGAACTACGAATTGGCGGCACGGACGAATTTCCTCGACGGCCGGATCCAGTGGAACACGAACGTCTTTTATGCCGACTGGCGCGATCAGCAGGTCAACGAGCCGGTCCCGGACTTCCCAACCTTTTTCACGACGATCAATGCCGGGGAGTCAACGCTTTATGGTTTCGAGACCGATATGGCTGTCGAGGTCACGCCTGACCTCCTCGTCTATGGAGGCCTTGGGTATTCGCATACTGAGTTCGATGATTTCCCGAACGCGAATTACGACCCGGATTTGCCCGATAGCGAGAGCAATCAGGAAAATTTCTCTGGCAACAGATTTCCGTTCGCCCCTCGCTGGTCGCTCAATGCCGGGATGGACTACCGCCACCCGAGCGGGCTCTTCGGCGGCGTCGATGTCAATCATCAGTCCAAAATGTATCAGGATAACGAGAACTTCGATGTCAACGAATTCGGCGAGCGCATGTTGGTGAATGCTCGGCTTGGCTATCAGTTCTCGGAGAATATGCAGCTGAGTGCCTATGTGAAGAACGCGCTCGACGAGCAGTACTTCACCTCGTTGAACGTCATTTCGCCCGGTGACGAGTTCTCCCGCCTGGGGGCGGAGCGGACCTACGCCGTCCGGCTCGACTTCGATTTTTAGGGGGGGCCATGACGACGCTGCTTGCGGTCTCGCTTCTTCTCATCGCCACGGTCCTCTGGATTGAGGCGCATGAGCGTCGTGCCTCTTTCGGTTGGGTCAAGGACTCAGCGCCCGCCCGGTTCGGGCTGAAGGTCGTTGGCTGGGGGCTTGCGACGATTGCGCTATGGCTTCTCGCCCAGCCAATGGGGTGGGAGCGGGGTGTTCCGCTCTGGTTCGGTTGGTTGAGCTTTGCCGCCTTCATCGCTCTCCTCGTCGCGGCACGGTTTCCCAAGAGCCAGTGGTGGGTCGGCGCTTTCGGCATAGCGGGCGCGGTCATGGTCGGCGCGCTGATGATGACGGGAGGGACGGCATGAGCCCCATCGTTCTCGGTATCGTGGCCGTGATCGTCATTGGTCTGGGCGTGGCCACATGGAAGGCGCCGCGGCTGACCAGCGTCATTTTGTGGTCGCTCATCGCTACACTCTTCATCGGCGCGGCGGCACTTGATGTATTGCCGGGGGCCTTCTCGGAAAAGGCGCTATGGCTGACGCTCGCTGTGCCGCTGATCTGGGCGGGCCTGCAATTCTGGACCTATTGGGAAAAGCGCGCCTGGCGGGTCGCCGCGGCCCTGCTCGGCGTTACCGCCGTGTGCGGCACTATCGTCTTCTTCTTCGAACCGGTGGTGGGGTGACGCCATGGACCAGGCGAGACACAAGCGAAACTACGATCTTCATTCCTGGTCTGGTATCGTGCTCGGATTGTTCGTGTTTATCGTGGCCTTCACCGGCTGCGCAGCGCTGTTCGGGCATGAACTTCACACTTGGGAAGATCCGGCGCGTCGCCTGCCGCTGGCGGAGAACCCGGCGCCGATCGATGCGACGTTCACGTCCTGGGTGGCGGAGCAGGCGGGTCCCGATGCGGAGATCGAGTTCGCGCGGCTGTCCTATCCGACGCCCATCGAGCCTTATTACACCGGCGCTATCGAATATGAGCTCCACACGGAGGATGGTGGCCACGAGCATATTTTCGTCGAGCAGCGATGGGAGACCCAGACCGGCGCGCCGATCGCGGACCGCGGCCATGGCCTCTCGCATTGGCTCGTGGATTTCCACCGGGAACTGATGTGGCCGGCCTCCCTCGGCGGCACGACGGTGGGCCGCGGCGTCGTCGGCATTGCAGGGGTGATCCTCCTCCTGTCGATCATCTCGGGCGTGGTCGCGCACACCAAGATCCTGCAGGAGCTCTTCACCTTACGCTTCTTCCGCTCCATGCGTCTAAAATGGCAGGACACCCATAAAGTGCTGGGGCTCTGGGGGCTGCCCTTCTACACCATGATCGGGCTGACCGGGGCGGTCATTGGTGTCGTGACCTTGCTCGCCCCGGCTATCGCGCTGCTCACCTTCAAGGGCGACACCGAAGCGCTGTTCGATGCGGTCCTCGGCACGCCTGAGGAACGCGCCGGCGTGGCGGCTCAGATGATGTCGGTGGATGACTTTCAGGACCGAACGCACCCCGAAAGCGGCAATCCGCTACGATACCTAATTGTCACAAATTGGGGTGACGAGACCGCCACCTATGACCTCTATTTCGATGCGGATACGGAATTGGCGCAGATCGAGGGCTACCGCGTCGATGCGGTGACTGGTGAGCGCATCGACGGCGGAGCCATGGAAAACGTCACGCCCGCCAACCGTGTTCTGAACGCCATGACGCCGCTGCACTACGGGACCTATGGCGGGATCGCCCTCAAATTCCTTTATCTCGCGCTCGGCCTGTCGCTCGCTATCATCACCGCCCTGGGGCTGATGATGTGGGTCGAGCGGCGTTTGCATGGCAATGAGGGGAGGCGCTCGCCGCTAGTGTACAAGGCCATCAGCAAGCTGACCGTGGGCGTGACCTGCGGCCTGCCGCTGGCAAGCGCGGCGATCTTCTATGCTGATCGACTGATCCCTGTGGCGCCGGACGGACGGATCGCCATGATCGGTTGGAGCTATTTCACGGTCTGGGGCGCAGGGCTTATCTATGCCTTCCTTCGCGGCAACGACTACCGGGCGACCAAGGATCTGCTGCTGGCCACGGGGGGCCTGCTGGCAGCCATTCCCGTACTGAACACTGCAACGACCGGTGACCTGTTCGTGACGGGCCTGTTCTCGAACCACATCGCGGCTGCCGGTGTCGACCTTACGATGCTGGTGATGGGGGCCCTGACGATTGCTGGTGTCTTGATGCTGCCGAAGGGTCGGACAGGAAAGGCCGTGAGGCGGGTCGTGACGGTCGAGGACGATCAGGGTCTCGCCGTCGCGCGGAGTAGGGGCGGGGGGGGGCGACCAGATGCTCAGACGGCTGCCCCGCCCTCATCGAGGCGGGGCGGTTGCTATTCTGTGTGTTGCGACGCACATTTTAGGGATGAGCGAGACCTCCCATTCCCCGCTGATGGATCCATTCGGGCGGGAAATCACTTATCTGCGCCTGTCCGTGACGGACCGGTGCGACCTCCGCTGCACCTACTGCATGGCCGAGCGGATGACGTTCCTGCCGCGCGCGGAGCTTCTCACGATTGAGGAGCTCGACCGGCTCGCAAGCGCCTTCATCCGCCTCGGGGTGACGAAGCTGCGGATCACGGGCGGGGAACCGCTGGTCCGCCGCGGGATCGGTGAGCTGTTCGACCGGCTCTCCCGGCATCTCGCCGCGGGCGCGCTCTCCGAGGTGACGCTGACCACCAACGGCACCCAGCTGCGACACCATGCCGAGCGCCTGGCCGCAGCGGGTGTTCGGCGTATCAATGTCTCCCTCGATACTATCGATGCGGCGCGTTATCGGCGCCTGACGCGGGGGGGCGATCTGACCGCGGCCCTCGCAGGAATTGAGGCGGCGAGGGCGGCCGGGCTGTCGATCAAGATCAACGCCGTGGCCCTGGCGGACGACAAGGAGGGGCTCGTCCCGTTGATTGAGTGGGCCCACGCCGAAGGGTACGACGTCACGCTGATCGAGACCATGCCGCTGGGAGAGACCGGGACGGATCGGGCCGATCAGTTTCTCTCCCTCACCGCGTGGCGCGACCGGATGGAGGCGCGGTGGCGGTTCGTCGATCTTCCCGACCGAACGGGTGGGCCTGCGAGGTACACGCGCGTGCTGGAGACCGGTGGACGCCTCGGCTTCATCACGCCCCTGACGAATAATTTCTGCGCGGGATGCAACCGCGTCCGCCTGACCTGCACGGGGCAGTTCTTTCCGTGCCTGGGGCAGGCGGTGCGGACGGATTTCCGCGCAGTTCTGCGTGCCGGGACCCGTGACAAAGCGCTGGATGATGCAATTCGCGCCGCCATCGCGCGCAAGCCGGAAGCCCACGATTTCGCCATCGATCGCGGCGCAAGGCCGGTGCTCACCCGGCATATGAGCGTCACGGGAGGCTAGCGATGGTGCGTGTCCTGTTCTTTGGTCGCCTGGGAGAACGGTTCGGTGCCGAGCGCGATGTCGAGGTCGGGCCCGCAGCGACGGTAGCGGACCTCATCGAAACTGTCTGCGGCGCCCATCCCGGGGCCCGGGAAGCCCTGATGCATCCGAGTGTCAGCATCGTCTTGGCTGATAGTGTCGTGAATCGCGACGAGCGGCTGAAGGATGCCGTCGAGGTCGCCTTCCTGCCGCCGGTGTCCGGCGGATGAGACCGGTCGTCCTCGTTTCTCAAGCCTCGTTCGATGCAAGCGACGCGGCGTCGGCGTTTCACAGCTCTCTCACGGGAGAAACGGGGGCCGTGGTAACCTTCGCAGGGATCGTCAGGGGATCGGGCGACCTAAGCCTCACCCTCCAGCATTACCCTGGGTATACAGAGCGAAAAATCGGCGAGATAGCGACGCGTGCCATCGGGCGGTTCGGGCTCGACAGCCTCCTCGTTCGCCATCGGGTTGGGACGATGCGGCCCGGGGAAACGATCGTCTTCGTTGCGGCCGCCGGCGCCCATCGGCGTGAGGCCTTCGAGGCTTGTGACTTTATGATGGATTATCTGAAATCAGCGGCACCGTTTTGGAAACTGGAGACTGTCGACAGAGAAAGCCGGTGGATTGAACCGACCGCCCGCGATATCGCAGACCGTCAGCGTTGGGAGGTGGATGATGCACGGGATCAATGAGGACCTCACCTTCAGTCCAATCAACATCGCCGTCCTGACGGTATCGGACACGCGGACTGCGGAAAACGATACCTCGGGGGAAACATTGGCGGCGCGGATCGAGGGGGCGGGGCACATCTTGGCTGCGCGCGCCATCCTTAGGGATGACGCCGAGCAGATCGCGCGCCAGGTGCGGGAATGGGCGGCGGCGCCCGACATCGACGCAATCATCACCTCCGGCGGGACCGGTCTCACGGGCCGGGACGTGACGGTGGAGGCGTTGAGGCCGTTATTCGATAAGGAAATCGACGGGTTCTCCGTCATTTTTCACATGGTCAGTTACCGGAGTGTCGGGCTCTCCACGCTGCAGTCCCGTGCCTGCGCCGGCATCATTATGGACACGTTCGTTTTCTGCCTGCCGGGCTCGACCGGGGCGGTGAAGGACGGGTGGGACCAGGTCATTTCGGCCCAGCTCGACTGCCGCCATCGGCCCTGCAATCTCGTCGACATCATGCCGCGATTGGCAGAACGATGAGCAAGCTCAAGCAAAAGCGGGGCGGAAAAAGCAGCCACCGGCAACGTCCGTCCCGCGCCGCGCTTGCAGATATATGCTAATTTCGGTCATTGCATGGCGTTTTTTTGCGGCCTTTGTTGCAACACACAACGAACGCTTGAACTAAAACCGATCTCGCGATAAGCTGCATTAGTGGTTTTCGGATTCGTTCAAAGGGGAACGGGTCTTTTCCTCGCCGCGTGGACGAACACGGCGGCTTTTTCCCGACAGTCTTGATGTCTCTTTTCGCGTCGTTCGGCGCTGGAGAATTGCGTCTGTCGAGCAGCCTTCGTCATCAATCCATTCTCCGCGAGGCCCAAAATGTCCGCTGACAGACTGAATTTATTGTCCTTCTCAGGCAAGATGAAGATCCTCCACATGACGTGGGTGGCGTTCTTCATCAGCTTCGTCATCTGGTTCAATTTCGCCCCGCTGACCGAAGCGGTGCGCGTGACGTTCGATCTCGACAAGAGCCAAATATCCACGTTGCTTATTCTCAACGTGGCACTGACCATCCCAGCCAGGATCCTTATTGGTGCCCTCACGGACCGTTTCGGCCCGCAGAAAGTGTATTCCGGCCTTCTCGCATTTTCGGCTGTTCCCTGTCTCGCCTTTGCCTTTGCCGACAATTTTACCCAGCTTGCGATTGCCCGATTTGCGCTCGGTTTTGTCGGGGCCGGCTTTGTGGTTGGTATAAGGATGGTTTCCGAGTGGTTCCCGCCGAATGAGGTGGGTACCGCCGAGGGGATCTATGGGGGCTGGGGCAATTTTGGGTCCGCTGCTGCCGCCTTCACGCTCCCCTCCATTGCCCTCATCTTCGGCGGTGATGAGGGATGGCGATATGCCATCGCGCTGACAGGTCTGGTCGCGCTTGCCTATTCGTTCGTGTACTATCGCAATGTGAGCGATGCGCCCGAGGGCTCTCGCTACTTCAAGGCCAAGCAGACCCGCGCGATGGAGGTGACGAGCAAGGGCGATTTCTTTCTCCTCCTGATCATGAAGGCACCCCTGCAAATCGCACTCGGCATTCTCGCCTGGCGGCTGGAACGTGTGGGGCTGATATCCGAACCCGTCCAGTATGCGATCTGGTTGCTGTTGGCAGCCTACTACGCCTTCAATGCCTGGCAGGCCTATGAGGTCAATAAGTCGGTCTTTACCGAAGAAGTGCCTCTCATCCACCGCTACAAGTTCAAGCAGGTTGCGGCGCTCAACTTCCTCTATGCCGCGACGTTCGGGTCGGAGCTGGCGGTCGTTTCCATGCTGCCGTTGTTCTTTGCGGAGACGTTTGGTCTCAGCCCCGTTCTCGCCGGGATGGTCGCTTCCGGATATGCCTTCATGAACCTCGTCTCCCGCCCCAGTGGCGGCGTCTTCTCCGACCGGTTCGGCAGACGGCTGACGATGATCGTGCTGATGGCCGGTGTCGTCGTCGGTTACCTTCTGATGGCGATGGTCGGCTCGTCATGGCCGGTATTCCTTGCCGTGGCGGTCGCCATGCTCTGTTCGTTCTTCGTCCAGGCGGGCGAGGGAGCCGTCTTCGCCATGGTGCCCCTCATCAAACGGCGGCTGACGGGACAGATCGCCGGGCTGACCGGTGCCTACGGCAATGTCGGTGCCGTTGTCTTCCTGGTCATCTATTCCATGGTCCCGGCGGCCGCCTTCTTCCTTGTCCTTGCGGCCACCGCCCTGGTCGGTCTGGCTTGTTCCTTCCTGCTGGAGGAGCCGCGGGGAGAAATCGCCGAGATCAACGAAGATGGGACGGTAACCATGATCGCGGTGAGCGCCTGATTACGGGGGGGGGAGGGCAGTCATGCAAGCATCGACTATGCTCCGGGGCGCCCCCGTCGCCCCTCCTTCTCTTCTCGTAGAGATCGGCGGTTATTCCGCTGCCGGAAGGAAGCCGGTCAACGAGGATGCCTTTGCCGCCCATAGCCCGCATGACGAGGTCGAGCGGACGGAAAAAGGGGTCGTGGCCTGCGTCGCAGACGGTCTGTCGAGCGTCCCCCGAGCCGCTGCGGCCAGCCAGCTGGCGGTCGGGCAGTTCATTGATGACCTCTATTCGGCCTCGCCGACCTGGACAGTCGAGGCGACCGCCAGGCGGAGCCTGACCACGCTCAACTCGTGGCTCTACGCCCAGGCACGATCCCCGGATGGGGCGATGGCCACGACCTTCAGCGCGCTCGTCATCAAGGGGTGCACGGTGCATCTCGCGCAGGTCGGGGATTCCAGCATCTGGCGGCTACGCGGGGAAAATTGGCAGAGGCTCACGCGCGAACATAGCCTCCCATTGAGCCTCGATGAGGCGGTGCTGACGGCGGCGCTGGGGGCGGAGGCTCACCTCTCTGCCAGTTTCACCAAGGACGAGGCGCAGGCGGGCGACCTGTTCGTTCTTCTTTCCGACGGCGTCACTGCAGCGGTTCGCGCCTCCGAATTACAGCGCCTGCTGATGGTGACTTATCCCGATCTGGAAACGCTTTCGCGAAGCCTGTGCGAGCGTGCGATCGAAAATGGCAGCGAGGACAATGTGACGGCGCTGTGCGTCCGGGTTGACGCTCTCCCGGCGGAGACCGCGCCGGAACGCGAGGCGAGGCTGACCGGAAGGGCATTCCTGCCGGACCTCAGCCCTGGGCAGAAAATTGATGCTTACACGGTGGACCGTGTCGTGCATCGCGGGGTGCGGAGCAGCGTCTATAAAGTGCGGGATGGGGATGGCGGTGTGTTCGCCCTCAAGGCGCCGACGGCGCGCGCGACCGACGAGGTGAGCATCGTCGAGGCTATCGCGCGGGAGGAATGGCTCGGCCAAAAGATCGGATCGGACCGCATCCTGCGCACCTACTCGACGGGGAACACGCCCTTTCTCTACCTCCTGATGGAGTGGATCGAGGGTGAGACGCTGCGCCAGTGGATGATCGATCATCCCGAGCCGGACCTCCCCACCGTGAGGAGCGTCCTGCACGATATCGTCCTGGCGGTGAGAGAGACCCATCGCCAGCAGGTGCTGCATCGTGATCTCAAGCCGGAGAACATTCTGGTCCTGAGCGATGGGCGGATTAAGCTGATCGATTTCGGCTCGGCGGCGATTGCCGGGCTGGACGAAGCCAGCGTCCACCTCTCATGGGCGGGGGAGGGATCTCTCAATTATTCCGCACCTGAATATATACTGGGGGACCCGGCAACCGACCGATCCGATCTCTTCTCCGTCGCTGCCATCACCTACGAAATGTTGAGCGGCGCGCTGCCCTTTTCGGAGGGCCTGGGCGCGCACCGCGTCCCCAGCAGGATACGGTCCTGGCAGTATATCCCGCTGTCGCGACGCCGCGGCGACCTTCCGGTATTCATCGATGCCGCGCTGGAGAGCGCGCTGGAACCGGACCCCGTCGCGCGAACACCGGCGCTTTCTGAATTCGAAGCCGACCTGTCCCGGCCCGGGCGCCTAGCCGAACGCCGGGCCCAGTCCCACGCGCTCATCGATCGGAATCCGCTTCTTTTCTGGCAGGCGCTCTGCGCACTGCAATTCTTCCTGTTAGTGGTTCTCTACGTCCTATTCGTCGGCTGATGAGGAGCAAGAACGGAGAGTGAGCGGAACGGGCCGCTCAAGCACTCGGAACAACGACGTTCCGCGATCTTCCAACCGGCGCTTCTGCGCCTTTTTATCGGGGAACAAGATATGCGGACGACATCCTTCGCGGCGGGGCTTTGCGGCCTTTTCGCTTCTACCCAGGCGCTCGCCGATGACCGTGGCGATTTCGCCCAGGCCGTGGCGGCGGCCACGCCGATCCTGGATTATCGACTGCGATATGAAACCGTCGATCAGGACGGGTTCTCGGAGGACGCTTCGGCCGTCACGAGCCGCCTACGGGTCGGGTTCGAGACCGGGAGCTTCAAAGCTACCAAGCTCCTCGTCGATGTCGAACATATCGAGGCGCATGAGGAGCAGTACAACTCCACGATCAATGGCGAGGTTCAGTACCCCGTCGTCCCGGACCCAGAAGGGACCGAACTGAACCGGTTCCAGCTGACGAATACCTCCCTCGCGTCGACGACCTTCGTCATCGGACGCCAGCGGATTATCCACGACGATGCGCGGTTTGTCGGCAATGTCGGATGGCGCCAGAACGAGCAGACCTTCGATGCCCTCCGGGTCGTCCATCGACCGGCAGAGGGGCTGACCATCGATGCGGCGTTTATCGCTCAGGTAAACCGGATTTTCGGCGACCGCTCACCGATGGGCCGTTGGGAGTCCAACAGCCTGATCGCGGATGTGGATTACAGGCTGGGCCTGCAGGGTATGGAGGCGACGGTGTCCGGCTTCGCCTACCTGTTAGATTTCGATGATGATGCGCCCGGCCAGTCCTCACAAACCTATGGTGCTTCGGCGGAAGCGCGTGCCGGTTCGTTTTCCGGCAGGGTGCGCGGTGCATGGCAGACGGATTATGCCGACCGGCAGGAGCGTTATGCCGCCGGCTACGCCTCCCTAGAGGGGACGTACCATGCCGCGCCGGGCGCGTTCACGGCGGGGGCTGAGATATTGGGAAGCGATGACGATATTCCGTTCTCGACGCCTCTTGCGACCCTGCACAAGTTCGACGGCTATGCCGATGTGTTTCTTTCGACGCCTGCGGAAGGGGTGCGGGACGTCTACGCCGGCGCGGCGTTCGACATTCCGGCAATCGGTCCGTTCAATGCGGTGAAGGTCGCCGCGACCTACCATGACTTTGCCGATGCGGGGGGCGGCGATCGGTACGGGCAGGAAGTCGACGCGCTTCTCTCTGTCCGGATGGACCGGGTGTCTGGTCTCCTGAAGCTCGCTCACTATCGCGCCGATGAGTTGGCAACCGACCGGACGAAGCTCTGGCTCCAATTCGGGTGGTCGTACTGAACGCGGCTAGAAAAGAAGCACCGCGACAGGGTCGCCCGCAGCGCGGGCTTCCTCATTGGGCCCGCGCCGGAGCAGGGCATTCGAGGCGGCGAAGGTCGACAGCAGGGAGGAGTCCTGACGCGCCGCTGGCTGGCAGACCAGTCGGCCCTCGGCCTCTTCTGCGACGCTCGCCCGCATGAAGTGCTCGCGTGGACCGTTTGGCGGAAGGGGAGCGTCGAGAATCGCCGTTCGAAGGTCGAGCCTTGGTTCGCCGCCGCTGAGGGCCTGGAGGGCAGGGCGAAGAAACAGGTGTGCACAGACGAAAGCCGAGGCGGGATTCCCAGGGAACCCCAGGACTGCCTGCTCTGCCTTTGTGCCGAACCAGACGGGCTTGCCGGGTTTCACCGCCACCTTCTCGACGTACAGGTCGAATCGTTTGCGGCCGACCGCCTTGGCGACGTCGTAGTCACCGACGGAGGCCCCGCCGATCGGAACGACAATATCGGCGTCGCTAGCAGCCTCGAACATCGCTTCCACGGCGCTCTCGCGGTCGGCGGCGATCCCAAGAAAGCAGGCCTCAGCGCCCCAGCTATCGAGAAGCGGGAGAAGCCCCGTTGAAAGAGATTCGTAGACCTGCCCGCGGGCCAGATCTTTGCCCGGCGGGACGAGTTCGTCGCCATTTGCGAACAAGGCAATGCGAGGGCGTCTGTAGACGGAGGTTTCCACCACGCCTGCTGCGCTCAACAATGAAAGATCGATCGGCGACAGCCAGCGCAAGGCGGGGGCGAGGACGTCTCCTTCTGCGAAGTCGCCCCCGGCGGGTCGGACGTTGCGGGCAGCCCGCTGGTCATGGGTGAGCGTCGCGGTGTCGCCATGCCTCTCCACATGCTCCTGGATGATGACGTGGTTCGCGCCGGTGGGCATGGCACTGCCAGTAAACACCCGCACGGCCCCGCCGGTGAGCGTGCCCACATAGGGTCGTCCCGCGGGAGCTTCGCCCAGAACCCGGATCTGCGTGCCGGCGGTCATGGGCGCGACCATGTTCACGGCGTAGCCGTCCATGGCGGAAACGGCCGTGGGCGGTTGCGTCACCTTCGCTCTCACCGCCTCGGCCAGGATCCTGCCGGCGGCCTCGCCGACGGGGACCGTCACGCTGGGCAAGGGCTTCAGGGAGCTGCCAATCTGGCGAAGCGCATCGTCGACAGAGATCATCAATTCATCCTCGCGAAGAATTATGCCAGCGTTGGATCATGACCAATGGACAGATCAACCCGCCCTCTCCGCCAACCACTTTCGGCGTCATCTTCATGGGGGGCGAGAGCCGTCGGCTCGGCCAGGAAAAGGCGAGCGTCGAGCTGGCAGGAATGACGCTTCTGGACCGGATTGTCGACCGTCTCTCTCCGCAATGCGCGCAACTGGCGCTGAGCGTCCGTCGAGCGGGGGACGGTCTGGAAGGGCTGGACGAGGTGGTCGATCCGGTCACAGAGAAGCCGGGCGGGCCGCTTATGGGCGTGCTGGCGGCGCTTCGATGGGCACGCGGACAGGGCGCCCGCTTCCTGCTGACGTCCCCGGTCGACACGCCGTTCCTGCCCACCGATCTTGCAGACCGGCTGAGGGCAGAGATGTCAGGGCATCGTGCGCGGTCTGCCGTCGCGGTCAGTCGCGACCGGATCCATGGTCTTACCGCGCTCTACGGCACGGATCTCTTGCCCGATGTCGAACGGCTGGTCCTGCAAGAAGACGAGCGGATGCTGCAGGCTTTTCACCTCAGGATCGGATCGGTGCCAACCGTTTTCGCCACCACGCCGACGGATCCGTTCATCAATATCAACACGCCGGAGGACCTTGCCGCAGCGAGGGCGCTTATCGGTGAAAATCCTTCGTCCTGAAGCTTCCTGACGATTGTTTCGGGGGTATCCCATTGCGGGAGAGGCATTTTCGTGCCAGTATTGGTGCAGCGCAATGTCTGCGCCTCCTTACTTTTCGACGATGAAAAGTGGGTTCGCCGCTCGTTTCGAGCGGATGGACATCAACTGCTTCCATCAACCGAGCGGTTCGCCGCTCGCCGTCGAAAGGGGATGCGCAATGGCACGCAACCGTCTCGTCATCATCGGTAACGGCATGGCTCCCGGACGGGTGCTCGACCATCTGTTCGAGCGCGCGCCGGGCGCGTACGACGTCACGATCTTCAACGCCGAGCCTCGCGTCAACTACGACCGGATCATGCTCTCGCCGGTCCTTTCCGGTGAGAAGGCCTTCGAGGACATCATCATCCACGACGACGCCTGGTACGAACAAAACGGCGTTACCCTTCACCGCGGCAAGCGGGTGACGGAAATCGACCGACAGCGGAAGACCGTCACTGCGGCGGATGGAACGCAGGCAGAATATGACAAGCTCCTGATCGCGACTGGATCGACGCCCTTTATCATTCCCGTTCCCGGGCACGACCTTGATGGCGTGCTCGGCTACCGTGACCTCGATGACGTCGAAAAAATGCTGGCCGCCGCCGAGCAGGGCGGGCGCGCGGTCGTCATCGGCGGCGGGCTTTTGGGGTTGGAGGCTGCCGTTGGCCTCAAGAAGCGGGGGATGGACGTCACGGTGCTTCACCTCGCGCCGACCCTGATGGAGCGGCAGCTGGACGAGCCAGCAGGCCATCTCCTCCAGGCAGCGATAGAGCGCCGGGGCATCGAGGTCCTGACCAAGGCCAATACGAAGGAAATTCTCGGCACGGAGAGGGTGGAGGGCGTCCGTCTGGACAATGGGCGTGTTATCGAGGCCGATCTGGTCTGCATGGCGGCCGGTATCCGTCCCAGCACGGAGCTGGCTAAGGACGCCGGCCTCGAAATTGGTCGTGGCATCGTCGTCGGTGATGATCTTCGCACCTCGGACCCTGACATCTTTGCCGTGGGCGAGTGTGTCGAGCATCGCGGCATCTGCTATGGTCTCGTCGCTCCGCTCTACGAGATGGCGAAGGTTATTGCCGCGCAGCTTTGCGAAGATTGCGAAGCGGAATATCTGGGCTCTGAAGTTTCAACGAAACTCAAGGTCACCGGCGTCGATCTTTTCTCCGCTGGCGATTTCCAGACCGGTGAGGGGCGTGAAGAGGTCGTGTTCCGCGATGCGGCGAAAGGCATCTACAAGCGTCTTGTGCTCGAAGGTGACAGGATCGTCGGTGCCGTCTTCTATGGCGATACCAAAGACAGCGCCTGGTTCTTCCAGCACATCAAGGACCGCACGGACGTGTCGGAGTATCGCGATACGCTGATCTTCGGTCCGGCGTTTGCGGGCAGCGGGGCGCCGGACCCTATGGCGGCCGTTGCAGCGTTGCCCGGTGACGCAGAAATCTGCGGTTGCAACGGCGTGTGCAAGTCGAAGATCGAAGGCGCCATCACCGGCGAGGGGCTGACCACGATTGATGAGGTCCGTGCCCATACCAAAGCGTCCGCCTCCTGCGGGTCGTGCACGGGGCTGGTCGAACAGCTGCTCGCCCTGACCCTCGGCGATGAATTTGATCCAGATGCGGTGAAGCCCGTCTGCGGTTGTACGGACCTCAGCCATGACGAGGTCCGCCGCCTGATCGTGGCAGGCGAGCTCAAATCCATTCCCTCGGTCATGCAACAGCTTGAGTGGAAGACGTCCTGCGGATGCGCGAAATGTCGCCCCGCGATCAACTACTACCTCGTCTGTGCCTGGCCCGGAGAGTATGTCGATGACGGACAGTCCCGCTTCATCAACGAGCGTGTCCACGCGAACATCCAGAAGGATGGGACCTATTCGGTGGTGCCGCGCATGTGGGGGGGAATGACTTCACCCAGCGAACTGCGCGCCATTGCCGATGTGGCGGATAAGTTCGCGATTCCCACGGTGAAGGTCACGGGGGGCCAGCGGATCGATTTGCTCGGGGTCCAGAAAGAAGATCTGCCCGCCGTTTGGGCCGACCTCAACGCGGCAGGCCTCGTCTCCGGGCATGCCTACGCCAAGGGCCTGCGGACTGTGAAGACCTGCGTGGGGACCGACTGGTGCCGGTTCGGGACGCAGGATTCCACAGGGCTTGGCGTCAAGCTCGAACGATTTCTGTGGGGATCGTGGGCGCCGCACAAGGTCAAGCTTGCGGTCTCCGGGTGTCCTCGAAACTGCGCAGAAGCAACGTGCAAGGACATCGGGGTTGTCTGTGTCGATAGCGGATATGAAATCCACTATGCCGGAGCGGCGGGGATGCATGTAAAAGGAACGGAACTTCTTTGTACGGTTCCAACCGAAAAAGACGCCATACAATACATCGGCGCGCTGATGCAGATGTATCGGGAGCAGGGATGGTATCTCGATCGCATCTATAAATGGGCCGCAAAAGTGGGCACCGACTATGTGCGGGATACCCTCGACGACCCGGCCGAACGACAGGCCTATTACGATCGTTTCGTCTATTCGCAGCAGTTCATGCAGGATGATCCGTGGGCAGCGAGAGTGGCTGGAAAGGATGCCCATGAGTTCGAGCCCATCACTATCTCACGGGAATTGGAGGCTGTTTGATGGATGTCCTCGACCAAACGCTGATCGACGTGTGTGCGTTGGCAGACATTCCGCCGCGCGGGGCGCGGGTGGTAAAGGCAGGAGGAACCTGCATCGCGGTTTTCCGCACGGCCCTCGATGAAGTCTTTGCCCTGAACGACCAATGCCCGCATAAGGGTGGGCCGCTCAGCCAGGGGATTGTCCATGACCGAGCGGTGACCTGCCCGCTGCACTCTCTCGTCCTCGACCTTGAAACCGGATCGGCGCGCGGTCCTGACGAGGGCAGGGTCGTGACCCATCCGGTCGAAGTCCGCCGTGGGCGGGTGCTGATCGATCTGCGCGGGCTGAAGGCCGAGGCGTCGCGTCATGCCCTTCGATAGCGCGACAGCGACGGTACGAACGACCTGCCCCTATTGCGGGGTGGGGTGCGGCGTGCTGGCCACTCCCGTCGGAGCTGCCGAAGCTTCGGTGGCGGGTGATCCTCAGCATCCGTCAAATTTTGGTCGACTCTGCTCCAAGGGCTCCGCTCTCGGCGAGACATTGGGGCGCCACGGGCGGCTGTTGGCTCCGATGGTCGACGGGCAGCGAACGGGATGGTCTGCCGCCATGGACAGGATCGCTCGAGGGTTCCGCGACGCGATTGAGCGGCATGGGCCGGACAGCGTGGCCTTCTACCTGTCGGGTCAGCTTCTGACGGAGGATTACTACGTCGCGAACAAGCTGATGAAGGGCTTTATCGGGAGCGCGAATGTCGACACGAACTCCCGGCTCTGCATGGCGTCGGCGGTCGCGGGGCACAAGCGGGCCTTCGGCTCGGACACCGTTCCGGGGACGTATGAAGACCTTGAGGCCTGCGACCTCCTGGTACTCGTCGGATCGAATCTCGCCTGGTGCCATCCGGTTCTCTACCAGCGGGTGCTCGCCGCCAAGGAAGCGCGCCCCGACCTGAAGATCGTGGTCATCGATCCACGCCGCACGGCCACTTGCGATCTCGCCGAACAGCACCTGGCAATTGCCCCGGGGAGTGACGTTGCGCTGTTCAGCGGCCTCCTGCGCTTCCTCGCGAACAGTCCCGCCCGAAACGATGGCTATATTGCGCAGTACACATCCGGTATGAGGGATGCACTGGAGGCCGCTGCCGCCTATGACATCAATCGGGTCGCGCGCGAGACAAGGCTGCCGAAGGACGACCTCATCCGTTTTTACGAGAGCGTCTCCCGGAACGAGCGGACGGTGACGCTCTTTTCCATGGGCGTCAATCAGGCAGCGGACGGCACCGACCGGGTGAATGCGATCATCAACACCCACCTGGTAACGGGGCGCATCGGCAAGCTGGGGGGCGGGCCGTTCTCCATCACCGGCCAACCCAACGCCATGGGCGGGCGCGAGGTTGGTGGGCTATCCAACCAGCTTGCCTGTCACATGGATTTCGATGACGCCTCGGTGGACCGGGTACGGCGGTTCTGGCGAGCGCCGAGGATGGCTACGCGTCCGGGCCTGAAAGCCGTGGAGATGATGGACGCGGTCGCGGCGGGGCGCATCAAGGCCATCTGGATCATGGCAACGAACCCGGTCGTCTCCATGCCCAATGCCGACGCGGTCAAGGCCGCGCTGAAGGCCTGTCCGTTGGTGGTGGTGTCGGACATCGTGCCCGACACCGACACCGCCCAGTGTGCAGACATCCTCCTGCCTGCCACGGGCTGGGGTGAAAAAGACGGTACGGTGACGAACTCCGAGCGGCGGATTTCGCGCCAGCGGGCCTTCCTGCCGGCCCCCGGTCTCGCCAGGCACGATTGGTGGGCGATGAGCGACCTCGCGCGCCGTCTGGGGTACGAAGAGGCGTTCGGTTACGAGAACACCGCATCCATTTTCCGGGAATACGCGGCTCTTACCGCTTTCGAGAATGAGGGCGGTCGCGATCTGGATCTGGGCGGGCTCGCTGGCCTAACCGATGACGAATACGACGAGTTGTCCCCCGTTCGTTGGCCGGTCAGGCGTGACGGATCACGCACCGAACGGTTCTTCCGACGCGGAGGATACTTCACCCCCGACCGCAGGGCGCGCTTCGTTGCGCCCCGTACGGACGAGCCGAAGGAAGAGGCGCCAGGCCTGTGCCTTAACACTGGTCGCATCCGCGACCACTGGCACACCATGACCCGCACCGGGCGGGCGGCGCGCCTCAACAAGCATATCGCAGAACCCTTCGCTGAAATTCACCCGGACGATGCAGCAGCGCATGGAATCCTCGATGCCTCGCTGGTCCGGGTAAAGAATGACGATGGAGAGGCTGTTGTCCGCGCGTTGCTGACGGACCGGCAGCAACGGGGGAGCGTCTTCGTTCCGATGCACTGGACGGGTCAGGCAGCCTCCCAGGCACGGGTCGATACCCTCGTTCCGCCGCTCGTCGATCCGGTCTCCGGACAGCCCGCGCTGAAGTCCGGGCGAGTGACGATCGAACCCTACCCTGCCGTCTGGTATGGTTTTGCCGCTGGCCATGTCACCCCGCCGACGGGCGAGACATACTGGGCGCGGGCCATGACGGAAACCGGTCGCCGGCTGGAGCTGGCAGGCACGAGCCACCCTCACGATTGGTCCGTATTCGCCCGGGAACTCTTGAGCGCTGATGAGGAAGACAGCGAGACGGTGGAGCACATGGATGCCGCAGGGGCCCACTACAGGTGCGCGGTTTTCCGCGGCGGACGTCTCCGCAGTGTACTGCTGGTTGGGCCGACTCCCGTGGCGGCAGCCCGTGACTGGTTGGGCGACCAGATCGGCAAGGTGGCGAGCCTGAACACGAGGACATCAATCCTGGCCGGTGTTCCGGGGGCAGGGGCGCCCGACCCGGGGCCAATCGTCTGCTCCTGTCTTGGCGTGGGGGCGAACGTCATTCGCCGGGCGATGAGGGATGGGGCATCGTCCCTGACCCAAATAGGCGATCGCACTGGGGCCGGCACCAATTGCGGGAGCTGCCGCCCGGAAATCCGTAAATTGATGGAGATCGCGCATGCAACGACATGAGGCCAGCAGGCAAGGCCGGGGACAGGTGACCCTGGTTGGGGCTGGGCCGGGGGCGGCTGATCTTCTCACCCTCCGCGCGGTGAGAGCGATGCAGGCGGCTGACGTCATTCTCTTCGATGCTCTGGTGTCCACCGAGGTTCTCGACCTCGCTCGCCGGGAGGCGAAGCGTATGCTGGTCGGAAAACGAGGGCACCGGGTCTCCTGTCGGCAGGAAGACATCAATGCCCTGATGATCAAGCTCGCGAAACAGGGCAAGCGGGTGGTCCGGCTCAAGTCCGGCGATCCCATGATCTTTGGTCGTGCAGGCGAGGAGATAGCGGCGCTGGCCGTTGAGAACATCCCGGTAGACATTGTGCCGGGGGTCACGGCTGCGCTGGCCGCCGCGTCGGACCTCGGTGTGTCGCTAACCCACAGGGACTGCGCCCAAGGCGTGAAGTTCATCACCGCTCACAGCCGAAAGGGGGAACTGCCCGACCTTGACTGGTGCGCCTGCGCCGATGTCGCGACGACGCTTGTCGTTTATATGGGCGGCAGGACCGCCCCTGCGCTTGCCAACCGGTTGATGGAGGAGGGGCTTTCGCCCACAACGCCGGTGGTCGTCCTGCACGATGTATCTCTGCCGGGCGCGAACTGCCAGCCGATGTCGCTTAGCGATCTGCTTCACGCCGTGATTGAGAGGGAGGGGCCGGTCCTGATCGGGATCGGCGATGTCTTCCGTGATGTTGCGGCCCGCACCGGCATTGCCACACCGCCACCCACCAACTGTCTTCCCTTGGCTGTCGCGAATTGATTCCGTCATCCTCCAACCCTAGAAACAGCCCGTGAGCGAAGCGCAGACGCCCCCTCTGATCGTCCTTCTTATCGACAGCGATCCGCATCGCACGGCCATAGTGCAGGATGGCCTGAAGGATCGGGCCGTCGTACGGCTAGCGAATGATCTTTCTTCCGTGGGCCTCCTCGACCGAATCAACGAGTTACAGCCCGATGCGATCATCATTGACTGCGACTCGCCGGATCGCGACACCATCGAGAACCTCCGCACCGTCGCACGCGAGAACCCCAAGCCCATCGTCATGTTCGTGGAGGACGGCGACGGGACGCTGGCAAAGGAAGCCGTTCGCGCCGGCGTGAGTGCCTATATCGTCGATGGCCTGTCCCGCTCGCGTGTCCTGCCGGTCATCGAAATCGCGATCGAGCGGTTCAAGATGGTCGATGGTCTGTGGAAGGAGCTTCAGAAATCCAAAGATGATCTTGAGACCCGGAAGACCGTCGAGCGGGCCAAGGGGATCCTGATGGAAAAGCGCGGCATGTCCGAAAAGGCCGCCTATGACCTCATGCGCGAGAGCTCGATGACCTCCGGCAAGCCGCTCAAGCAGATCGCGGCTGAGATCTTGTCGATTGCCGACCTGTTGGGGAAGGTTTGACCGATGGCGAAGAACACCATGACGATCGGATTTATTCCGCTGTCTGATGCAGCGCCTCTTGTCCTTGCGAAGGAAGAGGGGCTTTTCGACGCATTCGACATCGATGTCACATTGTCAAAGGAGCATTCCTGGGCGCGCGTCCGGGACAAGCTGGCGATTGGCGATCTCGATGCAGCGCACATGCTCTCGCCGATGGTGATCGCGTCGGCATTGAAGCTTGAGCCGGGGTGCGAGCCCTTCGCCACAGCCCTCGGCCTCAACCTGAACGGCAACGGCATCACGGTTTCCAATTCTTTGTACGAAGAGATGCTGGACGTCCAGCCGGATACGCCAAACATGCAGCCTGTGCCCGCGGAAGCCTTGCGGACAATCGCTGCCCGGCGCCTGCATCGCGGCAAGTCTCCCATCACCCTTGCGATGGTCTATCCCTTTTCGACGCACAATTACCTGTTGCGATATTGGCTGGCCGCCTCCGGTCTGCATCCGGACCGGGATGTCCGACTGATCGTTGCCCCCCCGCCCGACATGGCGCGACTATGCGAGGCGGAGAGTATCGACGGGTTCTGCGTTGGGGAGCCTTGGAACAGCGTTGCCGTTCACCGGGGGGTGGGACGCCGTATTCTGGCGGGGGCGGAAGTCTGGGCGGCGGCACCGGAGAAGGTGCTCGGTGTCCGCCGGTCGTGGCTTGCAGAGAACGAAGAGGTCTATCTGCGCCTCGTACGGGCGGTGCTTCGGGCGCTCAAGCGTCTGGGGACGGAAGAAGGCAGACAAGCCGCGATCCGGTATCTGGCTCGCGAGCCCTATTTGGGCATTGGCGAAGACGATATTGCGCCGTCCTTTGCCACCGGGCCTGCGCCTGTAATGGCATCGACATTTGATCCGTCGGTGGCCGGGTATCCGTGGCATTCAAAGGCGCATTGGCTCGCCATGCAGATGATAAGGTGGGGTCAGATCACCCGCCCGGTAGACGTGGCGAGTGCCGTCCGGGAATCCTACCGCGCGGACCTGTTTGGCAATGTAGCGCGAGAGGAAGGCATCCCCACGCCCGGCAGCCCCCATATCATTGAAGGGGCGCATGCTGATGACTGGGTGCTGGGTAGCGGGTCATCTGCCATCTCGATGCCGGTCGACCGTTTCATCGACGGCAGCCAGTTCGACAGCGCCGCGCCGCTCCCTTATCTTGAGCAATTTACGCGGCACAGCCTTCGGTTTCCCCTCACCGAAATGACGGATCGCGCCGAATAAGGCGGTTCGAGTCCCGACCGGGCAAACGAGTAGGGTAACAAGGGCGCCAAGTCGCAGGAGCGGTCTGTCCGAGCACCGATACCGATGATTGCCATGATGGATTCCGGCCCGCTGCATTGGCGCGGGGCGGGAACCTTTCTTGCCGGCCGTCGCGTCTCGCAAGGGCATCCTCGATCGCTGGGGGCCTTGCATCTCATCTTCTTGGGCATCAGATGCCTGATCGGCACCGGTGTGTTCGTCCTGACCGGTGTTGCCGCGGCGAACTATGCCGGACCCGGATTGGTCTTCTCCTTTGCTCTTGCGGGGTGAGCCGGCGGTTTTGCCGCCGTCGTCTACGCAGAACTGACGTCCATGGTACCGGTGGCCGGGGGCGCCTATATCTATACCCCCACGGGAGACGCGTTGCCGTGGAAGTGCCCTGCGATACGATCGGTTCCGGCGACCGAGGAATCCGGTCATGAGCGATAAAAACCCGAGGTTCCGACATGCGCACTGATTTCCTGATCGTGTCCGGTGACGGTGCCATCCCCTATTTCTCCTGGGGCCTCGCAAAGGCGCTGCGATCAACTGGGGGCAATACCCATGTTATCGGCGCCTTCTGGCACTTTCTGAAGCGTCGAACGCCGGAGGGCTTCGCGCGCTATCTGGAGCAGCGGCTGTCGTCGTTTCGGGAGAGGGGGGCGTCAGTCCAACTCGTCGGCTATTCCTTCGGAGCGGTGCTGGTCCACAGCGTTCCGCATTTCAGCGATAGCGTCTTGAGGCAGATTTCGCGGGTCACGCTGATCGCGCCTGCTGAACGCGCCGGTTTCCGGTTCCATCCGGCGGGCTGGTGGGGCGGGCACGGCCCCGACGACCAGCCTACGGATCCTGCCATCGCCAACCTCGCCAGGATGGGGGTGAGCGTGCAGGTGATTGTCGGTTCTGATGACGCGGAGCAGCATGCGGGGCGACGGCTTGCGGAGATCGACTATGTCACGCTTCCGGGCGGCCACACCCTTCGGGCGGATTACGCGGCTATCGCAACTCAGCTCACGAGGCCCTTATCTCGATAGACGAAGGCATAAAGATCACGAAAAGGCGACCGACCCAGCGGGCTGTGCGTTGGGGCGTCGCGGCTGTCACTCGGGTCCAGCAATGGGCGATCGGGCTCGGCCTCGGGCGAGTGCCCGGTATTTTTGCGGGCGCAGTCATTGTCCTCGCCCCGCCGCTGTTTGCGCTGCTGGTCTTTGCCATCGGCGTCATCATGCTGTGGTCTTTGGCCGTGCCCAGCCTGCCTCCGGATCTCGAGACCACGGCGGGTATCCTGACGATCACAGCCATCAACACCACGCACTTTTTCGCCAGTGTTGTGGGGGTCTTGTTGCTCCTGGTTGCCGCGGGCCTTCGCCGTCGTTCCCGAATGGCGTGGGGGTTGGCGGTCGGCGTCCTTGCTGCGTCCATTCTCGTGGACGTCGTCCGCCGGGCGCCGACTGTAGAAATAGTCAGCCTCTGCGTGATTACCGCGGCTTTGGTTGCCAGCCGAGGCGCCTTTTATCGACGCGGTAATGTAAGGGCGGTGTTGATGGAACGCGGATGGATGGCGGCGGCCGTTGCGGCATTCGGCACCTTCATCGCGCTCGGGCTGATCATGTTCGACGATGTGCCCTACACAGACGAATTGTGGTGGCGTTTTGTGCTGGAAGATGCGGGCGCGCCGCGGTTTCTCCGGGCGGCCGCCGGAGGCGCGGTTGTCCTGATGATCGCGATCGTATGGCGCATCATGACCCCTGCCCCGATGAGCCGCACGCCGCCGCCGGTGGAAGCAGCCCCGTTGAGAACAGCGCTGGAGCAGGGCAACTACGGTCATCCCGACGCCCATCTGGCCTGGCTGGGGGACAAGCACCTTTTCTGGAGCGAGACGGGTCGAACTTTCCTCCAATATGGGGTGAAAGGTCGTCGGCTGATCGTCATGGGCGAACCATACGGCCATTCGGCGGAAGTTCTCGGCCTATTGCGCGACTTTCGCGACTTCGCCGACCGGAACGGCATGTCGCTGGCGTTCTATTCGGTGGGGCGGGACCTCCTGCCGATGCTCATCGAGCTGGGATTGATCATCCAGAAAATGGGGGAGACAGCGCTTATGCCGCTCGTCGACTTCTCGCTCGACGGGTCCGCGCGCAAGTCGCTTCGTCAATCGCACCGACGGTCGTTGCGAGACGGCCTGCGCTTTCGCATCGTTCCCGTGGAGGAGGTGCCCGCCTTGCTTCCCGACCTTCGGGGGATTTCGGACGAATGGCTGAGCCAGCATGAGGGCGAAGAGAAAACGTTCAGCCTCGGACGCTTTGATGAGAGGTATCTTTCGTGCTTCCCCATGGCCGTGGTCGAGGGGCCGGAAGGGCCGTTGGCATTTGCCAATATCTGGACAACAGCAGGGCGCCGGTCCCTCGCACCCGACTTAATGCGGTATACGGAGAGGAGCCCGCGCGGTACGATGGATTTCCTGTTCATCGAAATGGCGTTGTGGGGGAAAGAGCAGGGATTTCAGGTTCTCGACCTCGGTATGGCGCCGCTCTCCGGCCTCGAAGAAGACAGGCTTGCGCCGCTTCTCTCCCAGGTTGGCGCCTTTGCGTATGAACATGGGGAAAGGTTCTACGGGTTCCATGGGCTTCGTACCTATAAGGATAAGTTCGATCCGCAATGGGAGCCGCTTTACCTGGCGGCCCCTAACCGGCTGTCGCTTCCGCTAGCACTCGCTGACGTCGCCCTTCTGACGAGCGGCGGTCTTCGCGGTGTCATCGGCGGTCGTTAGCCGGATGGGGGTAGGTCCCAGCAAGCTTTGACACCGCGCCCCTGATCCTCCTCCTGCGAATGGCAAGCGGCAGAGGGGCGAAGATGGTCGAAGAAGGGACGGCGTGATTCCGCGATCGTTACCGCATTCGACCAAATTTCGTCCCTAGCCCCTGTTATTCGCACCATTTCTCTCGTAATGGTTTCCGCCAAAGTCTCAGAAATAGTTGAGCTTGCTTCTCCTGAATGTCCGGAGTGGGAGGCGACGCCGCGAGAGCCGCTTCCCATGCAGTGGGAACCGGTTCGCGTGAAAAGGCTCTAGGGGGCAGGCCTTTCAAGGGAGTCAGTCGGACGACTCACTTCAGCCGCTATCGTCCTATTCTGTGTCGTCACCCGAAAGAACATGTTCGATAAGATGCACGGTGGCTTCCGCCCGAACCGGGTTGGGATATCGCTGGTTAGCAAGAACGACCACCCCGATATTTTCATCAGGAATGAGAGCAATATAGACGCCGAAGCCGTTTGTCGAACCGGTCTTGTTCAAGAATGTCGTTCCGTCGATCGGTCCGTCGCGCCGTGTAATGGAGTGCGGCTCTCTGGCCATCTCGTTGCTATTGCCTTCGGTCAGGCGCGCGAGGTCGATCGGCCAATTGTACTCTTCCCACACCATTCCTTGTCCGTAATAGGCCGTATCATAGATTGCCTCACGCGTGCGGGAGAGCGCGCTTTCGATCTCGACAGGTATGTCGATTCGGCCCAGATGCACGTCGATGAAACGGAGCATATCGTTTACAGACGATTTGATGCCGTATGATTCGGCGTCGAACACGCCGGGGGTCACACGGATTGGCTCTGCGCTTCCTGAAATATAGCCGTATGCATAGTGCGGCAACGCCTCCTCGGGGACGGTGATATAGGTGTCATTCAGGCCCAGTGGGTTAAGTAGATGCGCCGTGATCGCCTCTTCATAGGACGTATCGAAAGCTTCACCAGCAATCATGCCCAATAGGCCGGTGCCGACATTAGAGTAGGATCGAATCGTATCGGGTGCCGCAATAGGTTCCCACGCCGCAAGCCACCTAATGAGTTCTTCTTCGCTCTCAAGGGATGAAGGGACTTGCAACGGTAGCCCGCCATTGGCATGCGCGGCGAGGTCTTCGATCGTGATCTGATCGAATGCACTGCCCTTCAACTCGGGTACGACAGTTGAGACAGGGCTCGCGAGCGATAGCACACCCTTTTCATCAGCCAATGCAGCCAAGGCCACGTTAAACAGTTTGCTGACCGACCCGAGTTCGAAGAGTGTGTTCGCATCGACTGGCATCTCGTTGGCTTGATCGGCCAGGCCATAGGTGAACACATAATGCTCCCCGTGATAGCTCAGGCCGATCACTAAGCCGGGCAGATCGTGATCGTCGATTACTGGCCGAAAGGTTTGCGCAGCAATCTTTTGAAAGGAGTCGTCGGACAAATATTCCGTGGCTGATTGCGCTGTACACGGCATGAGAATGAGTGCGCATAGAAGCGACAGTTTAGATCGCAACATTACGAGTGCCTCTCGGGTCAATGGTTTGAGAAAGCTACCAAGACACATGTCGCCCCACAAGACGCATCCTTTCGGCAATAGAAAGGGTAAGCCGGGCGGCTACGCCAAGGAAGCACGATGACGGTGGAAAAGTCGTTGGAGGCGAGGCCGGCTGGGTCCGAGATATTCCCAATTCCACAACGCCTGGACGACGAAGGTAAGGTATTTGATCCGATGCCACTTTTTGTGGCGGGTAACAGTCATCTGACCGTCGTCCACGAAAAGAGTACAATCACCGCCGCCTCTTGCCGGTCAAACGGAGTCTTGCAAGGGGCGACCGACCTACGCTGTGCATTTTCGGTCGTCGCAAAGCGCCTGCTGTGCTCCTCGATATTCATCCGCTTGGGGAGTGAGTTGGCGGTCTCGTTTCGTCTTTTCTTGCGGCGGATGGGCCGGGCATGCGGCCTTGCTTGCCTTGCCCGTATTTAAGGGGCGGTACGGGTCTCAGAGGCGCGGTTCAGGAACCACACCGGCACCAGGCCGAGCAGGACAATGATAAGAGCCGCCGTCGATGCCTCGGCCAAGCGTTCATCACTGGCCAGTCGATAAACGCGGGTTGCCAAGGTCTCGAAGTTGAAGGGCCGAAGGATAAGGGTCGCCGGCAATTCGCGAAAGACATCGATGAGAACCAGCATCCCCCCTGCAAGCACGCTCGGGGCGGACATTGGCAGGTGGATGGTGCGGATCACCCTCAGCGGGGGCGCGCCAAGGGATCGAGCGGCCGCTTCAGTGCTCGGTGAAATCTGCGCCAATCCGCTGGCGACACTATTATAGGCGACGGTCAGAAAGCGGATGACCAATGCATAGACCAATAGGGCAATCGTTCCCGTCAGAAGGAGACCGGCCTCCCACCCAAACTGATTCCTGATCAGCCTGGTGAGCGACTGATCGAGAGCGCCGATCGGTGAGAGGAGCCCGATCGCCAATAGGGTGCCGGGAAGCGCATAGCCGAGGGTCGCAAGACGGATGCCGCTGCGCATGGCGGGGTTCGGCGCCTGCCGGGCCGCTGCGGCCATTACGATGGCGAGGAGGAGTGCGGCGATGGCGGCGGCGACCCCGACCTTTGCAGTGTTGAGGGTGTATTCCATCAGGGCCGAGGGCATTTGCGGGTCCCCCGCCGCAAGGGTGAGGGAAACGAGCCGGGCCATAGGGATGAGAAACCCAAACAGGATCGGGAAGCCGCATAAAATCCAGGCCCCAATCGTCGCCTTTGGGGAGAGAACCATCGGCGCCAGATGATGGCGGGCTGCCCCCTCAGTCGCAATGCGCCCCCGGCGGCTTAACACCTCAAGAAGGACCAAGAGGGCAACAAGGCACAGCATCATCGCCGCCATTTGAAGGGCGAGCACCTTATCTCCCATGGCCAGCCAGGTTCGGAACAGGCCGACACTGAAAGTCGGGACCGCGAAATATTGCGCGACGCCGAAATCGGCGAGGGTTTCCATCATCACCAAGGCCAACCCGCCGGCGATAGCGGGCCGCGCCATCGGAAGTGCAACGCGCGTGAAGGCCCGCCAGGGACTATCGCCAAGGCACCGAGCGGCCAACCACGGGGCCGCCCCCTGACGCAGGAAAGACGCCCGAGCCAGAAGATAGACATAGGGATAAAGGACGAGGCTCAACATCAGGGCCGCACCGGGCAGGCTGCGGATCTCGGGAAACCAGTAATGTGGCGGGAGGTCGAAACTCGCGCGGAGCCAGCCTTGAACCGGGCCCGTGTAATCAAGAAGATCTGTGTAGAGATAGGCGACGATATAGGCGGGGGCCGCCAGCGGCAGGACGAGGAGGCTCGACAACGCGCGACGCCCAGGAAAAGTCATTGTACTCACGACCCAGGCGGTGGAGACCCCTATGACCCCGGACAACAGGGCGACGCTCGCCATTAGAAGGACGGTATTGAGCCCATATCCCGCCCAGGTTGAGGAAATGGCGGCGGCGACCGTCCCTCGGTCGATCTCCGTCAAACTCCACAAAACGCCGGCGATCGGCACCATTACCAGAGCGGCGATCGCCATCGGGGCGATGATCAAAAGGTGAGTGCTGCGCGCCATTTTCCCTCGACTTGGCTCTGGACAGCAGAACCCATCTCCGCCAGTTATCATATTGAGAACTATTCGCAAATATAGGATCGGTCCACTTGGCGCTCGAGTTCCACGATGTCGGCTATAGCTATGGGACCGCGCCGATCCTGACCGGGGTGACCCTGACGGCAGCCGCGGGCCAGGTGACCTGTCTTCTCGGCGCCTCGGGGAGCGGAAAAACCACGCTCTTGCGCTTGGCGGCGGGGGTTCTGGCCATGCAGTCGGGGCGCCTGTGCCTCGATGGGGATATTCTGGCAACCGGTCGCTCTTCGCCGCCGCCCGAGCGACGGCCCATCGGCCTGTTGTTTCAGGAAGGCGCGCTTTTTCCCCATATGACCGTGGCGGAGAATATCGTCTATGGTCTCGATCCGCGCGGCGATCATGGTTCCATTGTCGCCGAGCTCCTCGAGCAAGTCGGGCTGCCGGGGTTTGCGCGGCGCTATCCCCATACCTTGTCGGGGGGGCAGCAGCAGCGAGTGGCCCTGGCGCGGGCCTTGGCCCCGAACCCGCGCGTCCTGCTGATGGATGAACCCTTCGCCAGCATCGACATGGTGTTGCGCCGGTCTCTTCGCGAAACCGTCCGGGAGGTGCTGGCCCAGCGCGACTGCGTTGCGCTACTTGTCACCCATGACCCGCTCGAAGCGATGATGATGTCAGACCACATCGCCGTGATGGAGGCGGGGCGGATTGTGCAAGCCGACACGCCCGATCGACTATACGACGCCCCGGCCACCTTGGGGGTTGCCCGAATGATCGGTGGGGGGACGGAGTTGGAGGGAATGTGCGTCGGCGGGTTGATCCGCACCGCTTTCGGCGATTGGTCGGTGCGTAGCGAGAAGGTCACAGATGGGCCGGTCCGTGTGATCGTGCGAGAGGCCCCCATGGAGCTGCGCGCGACGGAGGAAGGGGGGGCGATCGTCACAGATCGCCGGACCCTTGGGCTGGACGTCATTCTGACCTTGAAGGCCCCGGGAGGGGAGCGTCTGCGGGTGCTTCATCCAAGGGTGAAGTCGGTTCCAGTTGGCGATCGGGTGCTTGCCATGCCGGAGACACGCGCCGTTCATCTATTCCCGCCCGAGTCGGATTTAATATCCGACTAAAGAGAGTTTCTGACGATGTTGTTGAAAGTGAGAAAAGCGATGCTGCACAGGACACTGATGGCGACGGCCTTGACCACCCTATTGACCGCTTGCGGCGGGGGGGACACGTCCTCTTCGGACTCGCCGACGGCAGCCATGGAAGCTGGCGTTGTCAATATTTACTCTTCCCGCCACTACGATACGGACCTTGCGCTCTATAATGACTTTACCGAGCAGACGGGGATCCGTGTCAATCGGATCGAGGCGAGCGCGGATGCCTTGATCGAACGGATCAGTGCCGAGGGAGAATTCAGTCCAGCCGACATCTTGATCACTGTCGATGCCGGTCGCCTTTGGCGTGCCGAAGAGGCCGGGGTTCTCTCTGCCACCCGTTCGGCGCTGTTAGAAGACCGTATTCCCGCAAATCTGAGGCATCCCGAAGGACTGTGGTTCGGGGTCTCTAAACGGGCGCGCGTGATTATCTACAACAAAGAAAACGGAAAGCCTGAGCCTTTGGAAACGTATGAAGACCTCGCAGATCCCGCGCATAAGGGAAAGATCTGTATGCGGTCTTCATCGAATATATACAACATCTCACTGCTCGCTTCGATCATCGCGAATGACGGCGAAGACGCAGCACAGGCGTGGGCCAAAGGGGTTGTCGCCAATCTCGCGCGGCCGCCGCAAGCCAACGATACGGCGAATATCGAAGCGGTTGCCGCCGGTGGTGAGTGCGAGATTTCGATCGCCAATACCTATTATATCGCACGCATGAAAACGGCGGGGAATCCAGCCGTCGACCAGATCGGGATCGTCTTTCCCAATCAGAATGACCGGGGGACTCATGTGAATATTTCAGGCGCCGGAATCACGGCCCAGGCGCCCAACCGCGACAATGCCTTGCGCTTTATCGAATATCTGACGGAGGACAGCGCTCAGACGTATTTTGCCAATGGGAACAATGAGTATCCAGTGGTAGACGGTGTTGCCCCCACAGCGGCGGTGATTGAGCTGGGGCAGTTTCTCGAAGACGACATCAATGCTTCCGCCCTTGGTGAAAACCAGGCGATGGCGGTGCGTATTTTCGACCGGGCGGGCTGGCAATAGATCGTCGCGAAGAATGCTGGAGCCGTTTCCGGTCAACCACCAGTCGCGAAGCGGCTCTAGGGCCTTGCATGGACGCGGAGCAGATTTGCGATCGCTTTATCGAGGGTGAGAAGCTCTGCCGAGCTTCGCGGGAGGTGGGTCCGCAAACTTGCCCTCAGATTTTCGAGATCGAATAGAATCTCCCGTATCTGTGGGTCGTCGATGAGACTCTGGACCCAACCCACGCAGACGATCCGGGCCCCTTGCACCACCGGCGATACTTCATGGATCGCCGTTGAGGGGTAAAGGACGAGATCTCCAGCCAGTGGCTTGACCCGTTCGACCGTACCCGGAAGGTGGATGGTCAATTCACCGCCTTCGTAGGAATCTGGCGGGGTCAGGGCGAGAGTGAAGGAGAGGTCGGTCCTGAGGGTTGTGCCCCCTGAGCCCATAAGCGCGTTGTCGATATGGGGACCATAATGGCCCCCCTCGGTCGCCTTACTAATCAAGAGGGAGGAAAGGCGTTTGGGGCGCGCGGCAGCGGCGAAAACCGGGTTCTTGAGGATCGCTTCCTTCAGCTCATTCCGTAGCGCCTCGCCCTTGGGGGGGGAGAGGATCGCCTGTTGGTTGTTCTTCACCTGGGCGGCTGTCCTCCCCGCGGTGACCCGCCCATCTTGCCAGGTGAGCGACGCTAAGGTCTTGGTGACCGAGGCCAGTGTTTCGTCATCGAGAATATTGGCGATCGTCAGGATCATAGGGATGGTCGACCCTTTAAAGTCGATTTTGCGAGGCATTTGCAAAAATGTATGGTGGCGGTAGACTACGGCAAATTCAATGAAGAGGTGGCAAAATGGCGTCGATGAAGCGATGGGCAGGTCTTGGATTGGGGACTGCTCTGCTGGGAACCAGCTTGGTTGCGTGCGGCGGCGATCACGGCGAGGCGGGGGAGAGCGGTGAAGCCGCGATGACGGCTGCTGAACCCGCCGGCGAAATGGGCGAGGGCGAAGGCGGCGAAGGAGAGGGCGGCGAGGGCAGCCAGGCTTCTGGCGGGATGGACACCCTCCCCGTGCCCAAACGTCTGGCTTTCATGTCCGGTCACGTCGAAGCGGGTTTGGCTCTCTACCGCGCGGGCGAGCCGCAGCTGGCCGCGCCTCACCTTCTGCATCCCGTGTCCGAAACCCACCAGGCCGAGCGGGCTGGCCTAGACGCCCTTGGCTTCACCCCTGACGTTTTCGCGCAAGTGTCCACTGCCCTTGAGGAGGGCCGGCCGGCCGAGGAGATCGAGCCTCTCCTGACCGCAGCTGAGCAGAACCTGGCCGATATGGCGGCAGCCGCCGGGGGGCAGCCTGCTGAAATCATCCGGTATCTGATGGACGTTATGGTCGAGGAATATACGGTTGCGGTCACCGATGGTCAGGTGACGGATCCACGAGAATATCAAGACGCCTATGGATTTGCTGTGGTCGCGATGGACCGTGCTGAGGATCTGGATGACGCCCATCGACAAGATGTGAAGGACGAACTGTCAACCTTGATTGGCTATTGGCCGGAGGGGGCGCCGATGGCCCCGGCTGAGCCGAGCCCTGTGGGTCAGATCGCGGCGCAAGCCTCGCGGGTTGTCTTGGCTTTACCGTCTACTGAGTAACGCGCTTAACGGTGAGGCCCGCGACGGGAAGTTTGGGGGCCTTTCGCCTAAGGCGATGGCGCTGGAGCACGCTTGTTCCAGCGCCAATTGGCGCCCCGCTGCGTGAAAACCATTCTGTATGGGCGGCTTCTCGCGACAGGGACGCTGAGCCCGGGGGGTGAGGCCTCTGCCGTGTCGTCAACTATGCTCGTTCGGTTTATCGAGACCTCAACGCCTCAGAAGTAGCCCTCGCGTTTTTGAGCCTCAAGGGAGCCCGCATCGCTCACGCGGCCCTGACGTTCTGAAAGATTGACGGTAAGATTCTCATAGGCAACTTGGCCTGCATTCTTCGCGCTGGAGGAGACGGCGCCGGTGACCGGCCAGCACCCTAGGGTCCGAAAACGGACGATCTGTGGGCGGGATGTTTCCCCGGGGAGCCAGCGCATCCGATCGGGCTCGTCAACGACAATCAGGGTGCCGTCGCGCTCGACGACCTGTCGCTCAGCGGCATAGTAGAGGGGCGCGAGGTTGATATTCCGGGCAATGATATAGGTCCAGAGGTCTCGTTCCGTCCAATTGGAGATCGGAAAGGCCCGCAGTGTTTCTCCCGGTGCGCGGGTCCAATTGAAGTGAGTCCATAATTCCGGTCGTTGCCGCCGGGGCTCCCAACTGTGTCCTGGTCCACGGACCGAGACAATACGCTCTTTCGCGCGTGTCGCCTCTTCATCCCGCCGGGCACCCCCGAAAATAACGTCATAGCCGCCTTGGTCGAGAGCTGCCTTCAAGGCGTCGGTGCGCATTCGTGTCGTATACAGCTTGTCGTGGTCGAATGGATTGAGCCCCTGGCGCCGTCCCTCCTCATTCGCATAGACGATAAGGTTGAAGCCATGCTCGGCTGCAAAATTGTCGCGGAATTGGAGCAAGTCGCCGAACTCCCATGTCGAATCGATATGAAGCAGGGGGAGAGGCGGCGGCGATGGGTAAAAGGCGCGCAGAGCCAGATGGGCAAGGACCGTTGAATCTTTCCCGGCGGAAAAGAGCAGCACCGGGTTCTCGGACTCTGCGACACCGTCACGGAGGATATGTATCGCTTCGCTCTCAAGCTCGATCAAATGACGACTTAACTTCATTCCGCGGCCCTCGCTGCAAAGACTGCCGGCGTTGCGGCACCGGTCTCGATCCAGCGCCCACCAGGTTGATAACGATAGAAGGCCGCCCCCTGATCAATGATGGCGGTCAGATGTAGCCACCCATGATCAAAAAGAGCTTTGACATCGGGATGTTTGTCAAACACCGCATCAATGGCTTCGGTGGGGGCTTCGATCAGGGCGCGCAACCGGGTGGGTTCATGCCGTAACCGCATTCCATCGTGAACGGATTGAATGGGGAGACCCACCCGAAGGTCGCCCGATGCCCCTTCCAAGACCCCAATATCACCAATATTATTGTGGAGTGTTTTATCACCACTCCCAAATGTCTCGTTATCGATTGACGAGGCGTAATATTGATAACTGATCCAGGAGGCAACGATAAGCGGTGCCGTCATGATGAGCTCAAGGATGCCCCCCTCCGTATCCGTCGTGTGATCGTAGGAATGGAGAAACGCCCGCCCCTCAAGGTCCATACCATAGGTCCGTGCACGGGGGGCCGCGATAAAGGCATTGCATCCCGCAAGGCCCCATTCCGGGCGTATCTCGGACCAATCCCGAGACCGCCGGCGAATCTGTGGCTCGACGGTTTTACCGGTCAGACCGAGGCCATGGGCACGGGCCCGCCGGGTTGCGGCGCCCGCCGCCGAAAAGACAGCTTTCGCTTTGTCCAAATCGGTAACATGGCTCTCTGGCCATAACGGTTCAGGCAGGAATGTGATATCGTCCGTTGTCGTATCATGAAGCGCTGCGAGGAACCGGGTGTCGCTGGGCAGAGCAACGCCGCGGTCGGCCAATCTTGTGCGAACTTCTGGATCGTTGAGGATACGCGCGGCGATGACGGCATTCGGCGCTCCACTATGTCCACCACAGGCACCGCAGGCCAAGCCGGCGGCATAGGGATTATTTTCAGTCGTTGCGTCATGGCCCACGAGTAGGACCAGCCGCGCCAGATTGTCTCCAAGGCTCATCCCCTTGAGGATCCGCAGGGCAAGGTCGGTCCTTTCGTCAACTGGCGGAAGGGGATCGGGGTTCCCCACGGACGGCAGAGCGGGAGCGGCCTTTCGGTGACTCAGCGCCTTTAGGATAGAGGCGCCCGCGCCCAACCCAAAACTTTCCACGAAGGCGAAAGCGGAGACGACCCCGGACCGAAATCCACTCCATGCCGAAGCGGCTTCGCCATATTGTGGACTATGCGCGGTATGGGTACAATGCAAAGTTGGTGACAAGAGGACGGGGCAATGATCTCGCCGCTCCGCCGTCTTTGTCAGGACGGAAAGAGGAACCCCAAAGAACCCCGCGAAACCATAGGTCTGGGCGAGGGGGTCTTCGGCCTCGACGGCATGGCGTAAACGCTCTGACCGCACATCAATACAAAAGACCGCCTGTATCGATGGTCGGGGAACGTCACGAACAATCGCTCTTTGGTCCCTTAGCTGAGCAATAAAATTATCTTGCTCCGCCAATTCAAGGGCGGTCTGCGCGACCAGGACCGCATCGTCAACCGACATGCGCTGCGGTTCCTCGCTCCGATTCAGGAACATCGTCCACGGGTCCGCGGCTCTCTCGTTGGGCAATAGCTCGAATAAAGCAAGGTCATAGGCCGCCCGGATGGCCAATAGGGCGGTGACCATCGAATGGGCGACTGGCACATCGCCATGCCATTCCCGATACCGTGCGTGACCGGCCCATCCCCGGATACTCCCCAATAGCCGTGAAAAATACGGTGACAAGTAAGAGGGCGGAAGGTTTAGTCTCTCCATCACCGTCGTGAGAAGCGTGAGGGGGTCTTCATCCAGTGTTCCCGCCCACTGACGGAACCCCTTGAGGCCCATAAAGCCTGGTTCCCGATCCCGCTGGCTATAGCGCCGCCAGGCGGCGAAAGGAGGATGAGTGCCCCATGGGGCCTTTACCGCGGCGCTGTTATCGGGAAAATAACTTGCGGCCCAGCTTGAGATTTGGTCGGTGACAAAATCAGCCCACGGCTTTTCACCTGTCGCCCTGGCGAGGTCCGCCACGCTCGGCCAAAAGGCAAGAGCGTCCTCGCTTTCCTTGCTGAGTAGCGATTGCATGATGTCGTCGACAGCGTAACGCGTTGCCAGGCCTAGATCCTCAAGCGCCATGGCCACATATTGGGATGGGATCCGGCCGTCGGCCGCCGCCGTGGCCAGGTCCCCCTTAGACAGCATGAAGCGGCCCCCTGTCGCTGCTTGGAGGGTTCCCGCACCGTCGCCGAAGGGCTGATCGCCGAAATTGAGTGCGGGATTGACCGCGACGAAATCATTCAGAGGCCAGACTGGGGCCACAACCCTGTGCGCGATCGTGATCGCCTCCATAAGACGGGGGTCGGGGTATACATCCGAGGCACTGGTCAGCCTAAGGTGGTCTTTTATCGACAGCTCACTATTCATAGGAAGTCCTCCGGTGCGAGGTCACGGAATGGGTTGGCCAAAGGGAAATAATCCGATCCCAGAGCGTATTAATGTAAAACCCTCGGAAGAGAAGCAGATAGAGGGCGCCGTCTCTTTGGCGAAGTGTCAGCGCACCTGTGGCCTGAGCGAATGTAGCGGCACCGCAGAGAGCGACCATTGCCACAAGAGAGATCAGCCCATTGAGCGCCATCGATCCCGGGGGAGGGACAATGCCCTGGAGAAGCTGTGCCGTCAGGCTTTGCAGTGTGAAATAGATGAGGGTCACCCCCACGCCCCCAAGAAGGGCGAAGGGGACAGTCCGAAGACGGCGGAAGAGGGGGGCCGCAAAGCTCGTTATACCGAACACCACAATCATCCCAAGACCGGCAATCGCGGGGGAGACCCAGAGGTCCTTGCCCAGCAAAGCCGCAATCCCGACATAGAGGCCCCCCATGGTGACAAAAGCCAAGGCGGCGATGGACGACGGCACGGCCGTTGGGATCTTTCTCGCCATGGGTGTTCCTGCGGCGAGGAATGCGTGAGCCTTATAGAGAGAATGGGCGACCAGGTGGAGCGCTGCCGAACTGAACGCGCCAATTCCGCATTGAAAAATCATGAACCCCATTTGGGCAACGGTCGACATGGCAAGGGCACTTTTGACGCTCGTTTGGGTGGACATCATCAGTGCCCCAATGATGGCCGTAAGGCCGCCGACTGTCGCAATGCTGAACATCGTTATGGGGGAGAGGAGGAGGAGGTCCGCAAAGCGGATGAGCAAGAACCCCCCGGCATTAACCACCCCCGCATGGAGGAGGGCGGAAACGGGGGTTGGCGCCTCCATCACCTCCGTCAGCCAGATATGAGTTGGGAATTGCGCCGATTTCAGAATCGCAGCGATCGCAATGAAAAGAGCTGCTGGCCCGATTCCGGCGGGAAGAGAGCTGCCATCTGTTCGGACGATCTGCATAATGTCGGTCATCGACCGGGTCTCGAACCCTGTGATCAGGATCACGACAGCGACAAGCAAAGAAAGATCGCTGAGGCGGGCGATCACAAATTTTTTGCGAGCCGCCGCCACCGCCTGACGCCTGGCGCCATCGAATGTCAAAAGGAAGTGGACAATCAAACTGCTGATTATCCATGCAGAAGTCAGTAAAAGGAGATCATCACTGGTCACCAGCACCGCCACTGCGGCCACGGCTAGGCAGAGAAGGGCGATGAACCTAGGCTGCCGCGGATGCCCGTCGAGATAGCGATCAGAATACTTAATCACCGTCACACCGAGAAATCCGACCAGCACCAACAAAGTCGCACTCAATGAATCAACGAGGAAGGCCTGGGCAAGGGGGGCAGCGATCGCCCCCATTGGCTGAGCGGTGCTGGACGTTAAGGAAACAAGCGCCAAGGCCAGCGCAACGCCGAGGGCGCCCATTGATATAATTAAGGCCCAGACAGGCGCAACCTTTCGGGGTCCAATGGCCGCGAGAAGGCCAGCGGTTACGAACAATCCCGCCACGGTCAGTGGCCCGAACACGAACAAGACCTGCGCTAGCATCGGCTTTTCTCCCCTTTTCACCGCCTCTTTACCGACGCCTTTCTTTTATATAAAATATATAGAATAGTAGATTTCGTTCGAAAAAAGAGAACGATGATATGGCGCTGAACTATAACCATCTTCGATATTTTTGGGCCGTCGCGCATGAGGGGAACCTGACGCGGACGGCCGAACGCCTGAATGTTTCGCAGTCATCGCTCTCGATACAGATCAAAAAGCTGGAAGATCGTCTTGGGATGTCCCTCTTTCAGAGGCGGGGGAAACAGTTGATTTTGACCGAAGCGGGGATGATTGCCTTGTCCCACGCCGATGCCATTTTCGCTGTGGGGGCGGAACTGGTCGACACGCTTGCCCAACGGGTCGGCCAGCCGATCAAGCCGCTGCGGGTAGGGGCGCTATCGACATTGTCGCGGAATGTTCAGATCGAGTTTCTTCGGCCGCTGATCACTGGAGACGCAGGCGGCGTAACGGTCAGATCCGGACGTTTGGACGATCTAATGGAGGCTCTTGTCGGGTTAAGTCTGGATGTCGTCCTCAGCAATCAGGCTCCGTTACGCACCGTCGACAGCCCCTGGCTTTTGCATCCGATTACGGACCAGCCAGTCAGTCTTGTCGGCCCTCCTGCCCGTCGACGGTCGACCGATTTGGATACATTGTTGTCGGAGGAGCCCCTGATCCTCCCATCCAAGGATAGTACGGTGCGCCATGGCTTTGATGCCTTGATTGCCGAACGGGGCCTCTCTCCTAAAATCCTGGCAGAGGTCGATGACATGGCGCTTCTCCGGGTCTTCGCGCGAGAGCATACGGGATTGACCATCGTTCCCCCAATCGTCGTCAAAGATGAATTGGCGAATGGGCGCCTCACGGAAGTTGCCGCATTGCCGCGATTTCGCGAAACCTTCTATGCACTGACAATGCCCCGGCGCTTTCCCCATCCGACACTGGTCAAGCTGCTTGAAGGCGCGCCGACTATACCGGGGGGGGAGAGTAAGAGTGGGTAGGAGAAGATGACCGA
Organism: Parvularcula bermudensis HTCC2503; assembly: GCF_000152825.2. NCBI lineage: Bacteria > Pseudomonadati > Pseudomonadota > Alphaproteobacteria > Parvularculales > Parvularculaceae > Parvularcula > Parvularcula bermudensis. The sequence continues at coordinate 2,767,906 of NC_014414.1, read as the reverse complement.
CCAGATCAGCCTTCGGCAATTGCGCTATTTTACGGCGCTTTCGCGATGCCGTAATTTTCGCAAGGCGGCGGCCGAGTGCGGTGTGAGCCAACCTTCTCTCAGTCAACAAATCAAAAATTTGGAGGAACGGTTAGGCCAGTCGCTGGTGGAACGATCGAGTAGTGCGGTCATCTTAACCCCCCTTGGCCGAGAGGTGGCGGCGGCAGCGGTGGAGCTCCTCGACCGGGTTCGCGCGCTTGAGGCACTGGCGGATCGGGGGCCCCTGACCGGCGTTCTGCGACTTGGGGTCAAGCCAACCCTTGGGCCGTATCTGTTGCCGCAGGTCATCCGCCATCTGCATAAAAGTTATCCGGATTTGGGCTTGGTGGTTCAGGAGGCCCTGCCCTTGAACTTAGAACGTGAATTGATCGAAGGCGGACACGATCTTGCCTTGCTCCAACTTCCGGTCAGTTCACCGGACCTTTCCACCATGCGGCTATTCCGCGAACCGGTCTTTCTGGCTGTCGCGGCAGATCACCCCTTGGCGCGGAAAAAAACTTTCGGTCCACCGGATTTGCAAGGCGTGGATGTGTTGACCCTCAGTCCACGCCACCATTTGCACGACCAAGTGATGCGCCTTTGCGAGGAAAGCGGGGCCCGTCTGCGCCGTGACTATGAAGGCACAAGCCTTGATGCGCTTCGTCAAATGGCGGGGATGGGGTTGGGCGCAACCTTCCTTCCCGCCCTCTATGTCCAGTCGGAGATTCGAAGGGATGCGGATGTGCGGATCCTCAAGCCGGCGCGGCGACCGATGTTCCGTTCCATCGCGCTGGCTTGGCGGAAAGGGGCAGGGCTCGACGCAGCCGTTAACGCCATCGCAGAAGGCATAATGCTGGCCGTCAAGGAAGCTCCCGACCTGATTATCGAGCGATAACCCTCAGTATGATGGCAAAAAGATGGGGGGAGAGGGCCCCACAAGTTGATAGGAAAATCCTATCGTATCTAGCCTTCGCTATAGGTCTGACTATATGCACATTGCAATGCAGCAAAGGAGATAGTCATGCCTCACCAGTCGCCAGTCTCTGATCGGTCATTCTACAGACCACGCCTCTGCGCCCTGATCGTCGCCGCGTTCTCCACCGTTGGTCCGGCGGTTGCGGCGGAGTCGAGCAGCAATGTCGAGGTGGCTGTCACCGAACCCCGCTCAGTTGTCGGCCCTTTCCATCACACGATGCGCCGATCCGTTTCCTCCGACCGCGTGGTAAGCGACGGCGGCGAACATCGTGAAGGCATGGGGATGGCAAGGGGCCCATTTCATCATACCGCGAAGAGAATGGCGGTATCGGGGGGGGGAGCCAATTTGCTCGACTATTTCAAACCTAGGTAATATTCAGCCTCATTTTTCGTCCGCCTCAGTACTTGTTATCATCCGGCCCGGTGGGTCGGATGAGGAGTGACGTTCCATTATGTCGATGGCCTCTTCTCCTCTCCCCAGTGCAGCTCAGGTGTTGAGGCTTCTCGTGGAGACCCTCGCGCCGGAGCGGCAATTTCTCGGTTTGGCGATTGTTTACGGAATTGGCATCAGCCTATTGTCACTTGCCACGCCTGTTGCCGTACAGATTCTCATCAACACTGTCGCGCATACCGGCTTGACGACACCGCTGATCGTCTTAAGCGTCACTTTGTTTGGACTACTATTAGCATCAGGTCTACTCAGTGCCCTTCGTATTCATTTGATGGAAGTATTCGGGCGGCGTCTTTATGCTCGATTGGTTGCCGAAATTTCCTTGAAAGCCGTCTACGCCCGGGACCCATTCTTCGCGGATAGTGGCCGGGGGCCGCTCTTCAATCGCTATTTTGATATCATCACGGTACAGAAGAATATTCCGATCCTCTTTATCGGGGGGTTCACAGTGTTATTGCAGGTGATGGTCGGGTTTTTGTTGGTCTCCTTCTATCATCACCTTTTCATGATTTTCTCATTGGTCATTATCGGATTGATCTGGCTGATTTGGCTAATCTGGGGGCGGGGAGCGATCCAGACGGCGGTCGCCCAATCCCAGGCCAAGCATCGCTCTGCTGCATGGTTGGAGGGGCTGGCATCCTCGAATGGGTTCTACAAATCTGAACGGCATATCGCTCAGGCGTTAAAAGGGACCGATCAGGTGACGGCGACATATGTCGAGACTCACAAGCGCCATTTCCGTCGTCATTTTTCGCAGACCCTGGCCTTTTTTCTTCTTTATGCGGCGGCGAGCGCGATTCTGCTCGGTCTTGGGGGGTGGCTCGTAATCGACGGACAATTGACCCTCGGTCAATTGGTGGCGGCAGAACTCGTGCTCAGCGCCGCCTTCTTCGGGGTCTCCCAGCTCGGCACCTATCTCGGTTATTTCTACGACCTTTGCGCGTCGGTCGAAGAACTCTCTCTCTTCGATGGAGTGGAGCAGGAACGGCCCGTCGGCCAAAATACGATCCAGTCGGAAGATAGTAGCCTCAGCTTTCGCAATGTCGTCGGGCAAGTGCGGACACATACCGTGACGTTCAATCTGGAACTCCCGGGTAATATCTTCGTCCAAGGACGGGCGGAGGATTACGGCACCCAGCGGTTTTTCACAGGATTATTGAAACGCTTTATCGATCCCAAAGGGGGGGCGATGACCCTGGGAGGGCAAGATGTGACGTCGATTGATGTTCACGACCTCCGTCGGGCGGTCGTGGTACTTGACCGGCCGAACGTCATTGAAACGACGATACGGAATTATTTGACCTTAAGCCTTCAGGCACCAGATTCGCGCAAGATCCTTGAGGTTCTGCGTATCGTGGGGCTGGACGATGTGGTGGCCGACCTGCCAGATGGTTTAGATACGGAGCTTGCCACGACCGGATGGCCTCTGTCGACGGCGGAAATGATGCAGCTCAAACTGGCCGCGACCTTGTTAGGGCAACCATTGGTCCTATGCCTCAGCCAACTCTTCGACATGATGCCGCTCGAAACCTTGCTGACGGCGATCGCTCATTACAAGGAAACCACCGGCGGGACCGTCGTTTACTTCACGAACCGGGGTCATTCTCTCGGGGCGGATCGTTATCTTGTGCTTGGGAGATATCATCAATCGGTCCTTGCCCAGTGGGAAGACTATATTCGCGAATCCCCACGCTCCTTGTCTGCCCTCAGTGTCGCTGAAACGCAGAAAACCGCTCTATCCGGGGGGGCGCTATAAGTCATGGTCCTTGATCATTCGCATCAGTCCTATTTCACAACTCTCCAGTCCCTCCGTCCCCCCAAGGTGATGAGTGTCGTCGCATTACTGTTAGTGGTGGGGGTCGCGGCAGCGACGGCCTTCGCGATTTTGGTCCCTTGGGTGCAAACAACCGCCGGTCCCGGCATCGTGACCACACTTGACCCGGAGGAACGCTCGCAGGAATTGAGCGCCCTTGTCGCGGGCCGTATCGATCAATGGTATGTCCGCGAAGGAGATCGGGTTGCGGCGGGTGACCCCATTGTGTCCATCGTCGATAATGATCCGCGCTTGCTGGAACGTCGGGCACAGGAGAAGGATGAGGCCATTGCCGAGGTGCGGGCGGCTGAGGCGGCCCTTCGGTCCGCCGAACGAGACCTTGCCCGTACAGAAAGTCTGGAAGGGGAGGGGTTAGCAGCGCCGCGGGATGTTGATTCGGGGATCATCCGCCTCCAGGAACTTCGCGCCCAAATGGCGTCGGCCCGTGCCCGTTTGGCGCGCCTGGACGTCGACATTTCCCGCCAATCCGCCGGAGAAGTGACGGCCCCGCGGGATGGCACTGTGCTGGAATTGACCGGGGGCGACCGGGCGACCTACGTTACCGCTGGTCAACGATTGGCGCTATTCCAGCCCGATCCGACGGCCCGAGCCGTCGCCCTTCTGATCAATGGACGAGACGTTCCGCTCGTTCAGCCGGGCGCGGATGTCCGTCTTGAGTTCGAGGGATTTCCCGCTCTCCAATTCACCGGATGGCCAGGTCTGCCTACGGGGACCTTCGAAGGGGTCGTCGTCAGTGTCGATCCCGCAGCCCAACCCGACGGGCGATTTCGGGTTCTGGTGGCCGAGCCTGACGATCCCGAACGGGCGTGGCCTGACGACCGGTTCGTCCGTCTTGGATCGACTGCGCGCGGCTGGATCCTTTTGGAAACAGTCAGTGTGGGGTACGAAGTTTGGCGACAATTGAACGATTTCCCGCCACGCTATACGACTGCCGGAGGAACCGCGCGATGAAGGTACTCATAGCGTCTCTTTCGGGGCTGGTCTTTCTCGGGGTCGCGGCTGCTCAAGCCCCGCCTGCCCTGATGCCCGATGAAGTGCTCGCGGCCTCGGCGGCACATTCCCCCGCCATCCAGGCGGCTGAGGCGGACCGGCGGGCCGCGGCGACCTTGCGGATGAGCGCCAGAGGGGCGTTTGATCCTGTCCTGTCAGCAGAAGGACGATATCGGGCCTCGGGCACTTACGACGGCCGCGTCATCGAAACGCAGGTTACGCAACCGCTGGGTCCTTTTGGGGCGGAGGTTTACGGGCGGTACCGCGTGTCCGGTGGGGATTTTCCTATTTACGAAGATGAGGCGTTTACGAATGAAGCGGGCGAAATCAAGGCGGGCCTTCTGATCTCTCTATTGAAGGACCGTGCAATTGATGAACGGCGCTGGGCGCTTAATGATGCGCGACTCGCCGAACGTGAGGCGGATTTGGCGGCCCTGCTGGCCACGGTGTCGGTCCAGCAACGGGCCCTTTCGCGCTATTGGGAGTGGCTGGCGGCGGGGGAGGTTTTGTCGGTCTACCGAGATCAATTGGCGATCGCCGAAAGGCGCACGGACGCGCTGGAACGGCAGGTGGCCGGCGGCGCGGTGCCATCGATCATCCTGACAGAGAATGATCAAGTTTTGGCCCGTCGCCGGGGGTTGGTCGCTGAGGCGAGGGCACGCTTCACCGAGGCTGCGGCAAGATTGTCCGTATTTTATCGTGATGAAAGGGGCAGCCCCGTGACCGTTGCGGCGGATCGTCTTCCCGCGCGCTGGCCGATCCAATCCCTAGCACCCGCTCAACCAAATGAGGGCCCCCTCCCTGAGGTGGCGCTCTTGGAGGCGCAACTCGCCAGAGCGCTTGGGCTTGTGCTGGTCAAGGACAATGCGCTCCGCCCCCGGCTTGATGTGAAAGTAGAGCTGGGTAGCGATCTTGGTCCGTTGGGGGAGGGCGGCATCTCTCGCGACGAGCCGGAGGCGATTGTGGGGATGACCTTCTCCGTTCCCCTCGGTCAGCGGACGGCGCGGGCCGATCTTGAACGTCAAATCGCCAAAGCAGAGCGGCTTCGCCAGTTAACGCGGTTAACCCGAGATCAGCTCAATGCCGAACTCCTGTCCCTCCGCGCGCGGTTGGAGGGGGCCGAGGCGGCCGTCGGTTTCGCCGAGGCCGAAGTGCAGACCGCCACGCGCATGCGGGAGGCTGAACAGCGGCGGTTCGAGGCCGGGGCGAGTGACTTTTTCCGTCTCAATTTGCGGGACGATGCGGCGGCGTCGGCCCAAATCCGCTTAGTCGAAGCGCGCCTCGCTTTCGTCTTGGCGCAAGCGGCTTATGATGCGGCCAGGGTCAATCTCACCGCCTTCGGGCTCGACCCCCGATCATAAATGTATCCCATATCCCCCCGGCTGAGGACGGCGATCGGCTTTGCGCCAACGCAAGGATCGCGGGGTCGAGGAGGGGTAGAAGAAGAAGGTGTCTACTCTCGATCCTTCTGCGCCGATCACCGTTCATATCGTCGAAGACGATTGTGCGGTCCGTCACGCGCTTGGCCTCGTCCTCTCGGCCGAGGGGTACAATGTCCGGGCCTGGGCCGATGGGGAGAGTTTTCTTGCCGGGGAGACGGCAGCCTCAACGGATATCGTCCTTCTGGACCTTGGCTTGCCGGGGATCGACGGGGTCTCTGTCGCCCGGACCCTTCGGCAACGTCATGGGGCGATCAGAATTGCCGTCCTTTCCGGTCTTAGGGGGCGTGCCTATCTGACATGCGTTGACTCGATCAAACCGGATCTTGCGCTGCGTAAACCCGTCGGTGGGGAGAGCCTTTCAGCCGCATTGGCAATGATGATCGGGAGTCGCTCTCCGCATCCATAAGCAATTTCCCTTACGCAACTGCCCCGATAGTGGCGGGTGGTGAAAATCGGCATGACCCTTCTGGCAGAAGGAGCATGACATGACTGGGGATAGCCGCCGCTTTGCCAAGCGGGAAACCATTTTCGCGCCGGGAGAGGCTGATGGAGACCTCCCCAAACTCATTTCGGGTGCGGTGATTCTTTACACGCTGTTCGAAGACGGTCGTCGTCAGGTGCTCGATTTGGCCGGTCCTGGGGATTTCCTCCATTTCGATCTTGAGGGCGCCGTCGACCATTATGCCGAAGCACTGATGCCCAGTGAGGTCGCCTATATTCCGGGACCGGCATTATTGCAGGATACCGATGGCGCGGCTTTCATGGTCGAGCAGATGCGCGATCGACTGGCGATCGAGCGGCGTCACCTGACGCTTCTTTCCTACAAATCCGCCATGGATCGGCTCGAAGCTTTCGTAAAGCTCGCTGCGGATTGTCTGGGCCATGATGGCGCGCGGGTCGATTTACCGCTGACGCGGCAGCAGATTGCCGACTTTACCGGGCTCACCCTCGAGACGGTCAGCCGTACGTTTGCCCAGTGGGAACGCGATGCGGTTTTGACTAAAATTGAGGGGCAGACCTACCTCATGGGGGCGGCGCTCGCCGCCTAGGACCGTTTTGGTTCAATCGGAGAGGAAAACATCTCCAGGTCTTTGTCTTATCGCCTTTCTCTTTACGCGAGCCGGTTTCCATTTCGCTTGGAAGAGCTCTAGGCTTTCACGGTCGACATTACCTCATCCCTCATCGCGCGGCCGGTGCCTTCGGGCACCGCCCGGTGACAACGGTTCAGCAGGCCACCGGGTTGGCTTTCCCCCTCACCAATTCCTCTGCGTGGGTGACCATGACGATGACCTTATCCGCCTGATGGTCGAGGAGCCGACCGAGAATACGTCGCGCCTGTGCCTGATCCAGATGTTCTCCCGGCTCATCGAGAAGGAGCACCGGCTTGGGGCTTAGATAAGCGCGGGCGAGGGCAATCCGGCGGGCCTCGCCTAATGAGATTGTCTCCTGCCCCAGGTGAGTCTCAAGGCCTCGATCTTCAAACCGCTGGTCAAGCTCGACGGCCTTCACGGCGGACCAAAGGGCCTCGTCCGGTTGATCACTGAGCAGGGCATCGCGCAGGGTGCCTGTGAGAACCGCGGCATCGTGGAGGCTCAGGTGACAATGAGGGCCAAGGGCTTGCGGCAGACCCAGATCATCAGAAGACGGTAGCCATCCAGCAAGGCGCTTGAGCAGCGTGGTCTTTCCGCAGCCGGAGGGGCCGACCAACGCGACCGGATGTCCAGGGGTGGCCCTGAAGGAAACGGTCCCGCCGAGGGCGCGACCCGCCGGATCGATCAGGGGCAAGTTGGTCACCTCCAGCTGGGTCGGCGGCGTGCCTTTTTGCACCGCCGGCATGGCCTCGGTGGTCCAGTAGGAAAGCCTGCCCCGGGCCTGCCGCGCCTCGCGCCGCGCCGCGTCGGCCCGCGCAAGGGGGAACATCACCTCCCCGAAACTGAGCGCGGCAAAGGCGGCGAGCACAGCGGGGACGGCCTGCTCACCCAACTCGCCGGTCAGGGCCGCAAGGCTCAATATGGTGAGGCAAGCAAGAGGGCCAAAGACAGACAATATGCGCTCGGCAAGACCGTTCAGCATCCGGGCCGCCGTCAGATCCCGTTCTGCCTGTCGAGCAATCGCCAAGCTCTCGCCCAGCCGGGCGCGGCGTTCCCGCCCCCCTTCGAGGGGGACCGCACTGGCAAGCTTTTGTCCTACATCGTGGCCGAAGGCGCGGCGTCGCTGAGCACCCCGGTCCATCAATGTCGCGGCCTTTGCGCTGAGGACGAGAGAGGCAAGGCAAAGGCCGCCGCTGACCACCGCCAGGGCGGGAAGGGCGAGCGGCACGGTGAGAAGGGTAAGGCCAATGACGAAGAGGGCCCCGATCACACCGGCGAGGGCCGGCAACAAGCTGCGTAGACGGACGAAATCGACGGATTCGACATCGGTGAGAAAGGTTTCCAGGCGATCGGTTCTGGCCAATTGCCATCCCTCCTGGCGAGGGGCCTTGGCCTCAGCCATCTGCGCAAAAAGCCGTTGTCGATGGGCGTTCTGATCGCTGAGGGCGGCGACGTGACCGGTCAGGCGCTCGCCATATTTTCCGCCGGTGCGCAGCAGGGCCAAAAGACGAACGAGGGCGGCGGGAAAGTGGAAGTTATACGCAAAGGCCGCGGGGCCAAGCCCGGCGAGGGCCACGGCGGCGAGGAACCAGGCCGAGACCCCCACCAGGGCGACACTGGACAAGGCCGTAACGGCGGCAAACAGCGCGGCCAAACGCCATTGTGGGGGCAGGGATAAGGTCATGATCCAATCATTTCGGTCCGCGATGACAGCGTCACCTGGGTGACTGCCCGATGTGCCAGCACCGGGTCATGGGTGGCGACAATCACAAGGCGCCGGCGACTTAATTGCGAAAGCAGCTCGCGAATGGTTTGAGCCGAGATCCGGTCGAGTTTGGCTGTGGGTTCGTCGGCGAACAAAATGCCGTCTTCGGTCGTGGCCGCCCGTCCAAGGGCCAGTCGCATCCGCTGCCCCCCCGACAGATCGGCGCCGCCTGAAGCGATGATCGTATCGAGGCCCTGGGCAAAGCGGGGATCCTCCTCAAATCCAAGAGAGGAGAACAGCGCCCCGTCTTCGCCGAGAAAGGCGCCAATCCGACCGCCCGGAAGCCACGCCTCAGCCGATATCCATGCCTGCGGGCGCCGGGAGGAAAAGACTTGCCCCGCCCGGCTCGCATCGACCCCGGCGAGCGCCCGCAAAATTTGCGTCTTCCCCGCCCCCGAGGGGCCGACGATCGCGACCAGCCCTGTTTCCGGTAAGGTTATATCCTGTACCCGGCCAATATGGGACAGGCGAAGGCCCCTGGTGCTCTCATGTCCTGCGGGGAGGCGGGGATCGGCGAAGCTCTTTGCTTCAAAGAGGGGGTCAAGGGCGGCAAGGCTCGCCGCCCCTTCGGCGGCGCTGTGATAGACTTCGGAAAACCGCCGCAACGGCGCGAAGACTTCAGGCGCCAGGACCAAGAGGGACAGGCTGGTTGCGAGGCCATGGCCGGTAAATCCCGGCAGGTCCGCCAGTCCAAGATGTCCAAGGCCCAGGAATACGGCAAGAATTGCAATACTCAGGGAGCTGAAAAAATCCAAGATCCCGGAATTCAAGAAAGCCACGCGGAGGAGCGAGCGGGTGCGCCGCATATGATCGTCAAGATATTCTGCAAGATGCGCCGCTTCCCGATCGACGGCATCACTCGCAATGAGCGTGGGAAGGCACCGGATGCGATCCGCAAAGGCACCGGAAAGCCGTTGAAGAGCGGTTTCTTGCTCAGTGGCCTTCTCTTTGGTCAGTTTCCCGACGAGGATGAAGAAAATGACCATCACCGGCATTGCAACTAGCAGGAGTAACGCCGCCTGCCAGGAAAACACGGCCATGCCGCCAAGCGCCATCAGCATCCCCGCCGCGCTCATAGCCTTGGCGTTCTTGATGCTGACGATAGCAGCGGCGGCGCTGGAGGGTTGACGGGTGAGGCGCCCGACCAAATCGCCGGGGGCAATCTTGGTTACCTCGGTGACCGCGGCACTGCCGGTGAAGCGCTCAAACCAGTCGAGCACGAGATCGGCGGCGTGCTGCTCTGTGCGGGTTGTGACGACGTCCGAAAGGGCACCGGCAATAAAAGCCGTGAGGAGACACAGCGGGAAAGCAATCAGCGCCGCCATGGGCATTTCTTGGTCCATCACCATCCCCGCGGCGAGGAAGGCAAGACTGAGCGCCGTGCCAAGACGCCCAGCTTGAGCGGTCAGACCAAGGCCAAAAGCGGCGCGTCGACCGTTTGCGGTCGCTGTGGTGAGAGCGGCTTCGGCCGGGCCGAGGGGGGAGGAACGGGGCATGAACTATGAGGTGAAGAACGGCCGGATCGCGGGAAGCGATCCGACCAAAGATCAAAAGGTGCGGCCGACGCCAAGACCGACCACAAAGGGGTCGAGATCGACATCGACGGTGTTGACCAGCGCCCCGGTCGTCAGGGTCGCTGTGGTGTCGATCTGGATGTATTTGACATCGGCATTGACCATCCACGTATCGTTGATGGGCATGTCGACCCCAACCTGCAGAGCAAGACCGAAACTGTCGTCAAGCTCGATCTTGGTATCGCCAACCGCATCGGTAAGGGAATCCGACGCATCTTCGTTGTAGAACAGTGTATAGTTCAATCCCGCACCGACATAGGGCTTGATCCCGTTCGCGAGGGGGAAATGATATTGCACTGTCACGGTCGGGGGCAGCGCCCACACATCGGCCACTTTCCCGAGCCCTTCGAGGTCACCGGTGCCTTCAAGATCGTGGGGGCTGGTGGCCAGGATCAACTCAGCCGCGATACGATCGGTGAAGAAGTAGGTGAAGTCGAGTTCGGGAACATAGGCATTCTCGACCTCAACCGACCCGTCGGGGAATGCCGGTTCGACACCCGACGTTTCTTCCGTCGGCAAGACGCCGATCAGTCGCCCACGGACCAGAAGGTCCCCCGGCTCCGCAGCGGCGGCGATCGTGGTGAAAGAGGAACTCACGGCGAGGGCGGCGAGCAAGGTTGTTGTACGCATCTTAGCGCTCCATCACAGAAGGTGTGAGAGCATCTGCGCCGTTGTCCCTTGGGTGTCCTTGCGTTCGCGCAAAGATCGCAGCGGCGAAAAATTCCACAAGCGCATGAGTGTTGGAGGATTCTATGCCCGATCCGTTGATCGTCGATCTATCGCGCCTGCAATTTGCCCTTACGGCGATGTACCACTTCCTTTTCGTGCCCCTAACCCTTGGGCTGTCGATTCTCGTCGCGATGATGGAGACCGTCTATGTCATGACCGGTCGCCAGATCTGGCGGGAGATGACCAAATTCTGGGGGATCCTGTTCGGTATCAACTTCGCCCTTGGGGTCGCAACCGGGATCACGATGGAATTTCAGTTCGGCATGAACTGGGCGTTCTACAGTCACTATGTCGGCGACGTCTTCGGCGCCCCCCTGGCGATCGAAGGCTTGATGGCCTTCTTCCTCGAGGCGACCTTTATTGGGCTCTTCTTCTTTGGATGGGACCGTATGGGCGCTAAGCAGCATTTGGGCGTGACCTGGCTGATGGCGCTGGGCACGAACTTTTCGGCCCTGTGGATCCTGATCGCCAATGGCTGGATGCAGAACCCGGTCGGGTCTGCCTTCAACCCGGAGACCATGCGCATGGAGGTGACGGACTTCATGGCGGTTCTCTTCAACCCCGTGGCTCAGGCAAAGTTCGTGCACACGGTATCCGCTGGCTATGTCACTGGGGCGGTCTTTGTCTTGGCCATTTCCGCCTGGTATATGCTGAAAGGGCGCCACATAGCCTTGGCCCAGCGTAGTTTCGCCATTGCGGCGGCCTTCGGGGTGGCGAGCAGCCTCTCGGTGATCGTCCTTGGTGACGAGAGCGGCTACGCCGTGACCGACCACCAAAAGATGAAACTCGCCGCGATGGAAGCCATGTGGCACACGGAGGAGGCGCCGGCGTCCTTCACCCTGATCGGTCTTCCTGATCAGGAGCTGCGTGAAACCCGGTTCGGTGTGCATGTTCCTTGGGTGATGGGGATCATCGGCACCCGTAGTCTTGATACGGAAATTCCCGGTATTTTCGAGCTTGTGGATACGGCTGAGGCGCGCATACGGAATGGGCTGATCGCTTATGAAGCGCTTGAGGCGTACAAGGCGGACCGCAGCGACGAAGTGGCCCTCGCCCAGTTCATGGAAACCCGTGACGATCTCGGCTACGCGCAATTGCTGCGGCGGTACGTTGTAGATCCTGTGACCGCCGATGATGAGACGATCCGCCAGGCCGCCTGGTCGACCGTCCCCTCTGTCCCCGCCGCCTTCTTCAGCTTCCGGATCATGGTTCTGGCGGGCTTTGTGCTTCTCTTGGTGTTCGGGATTTCCGCTTACTATACCACTAAGGAGGCGGTGCCCCCCAAATGGGTGTTGACCGCCGCGCTGTTCTCCCTTCCGGTCCCATGGATCGCTGCGGAAATGGGCTGGTTTCTTGCCGAATTCGGCCGTCAGCCCTGGGTCATTGAGGGGGTGTTGCCCACCTTCCTTGCGGCCTCGACCCTCACACTGACGGATATCGTCATTACAATTGCCGGGTTCACGCTGGTCTATGGCATTCTCGCCTTCATCGAAGTCAAATTGATGATTGCCGCCGTTCAGAAAGGGCCGGGCCTAATCGACGAAATCGATGACCTGGTGCCCGGCCTGGGAGAGACCAAAACCTCCGGCCCCCAAACGGCGCCTGCGGAATAATCCGAGCTATTATTAAAGGACCAAGTTATGGAATTCTTGTTCGATTATGCCACGCTCAGGGTGATCTGGTGGGCGCTTCTGGGGATCCTCCTCATTGGCTTCGCCGTCACCGATGGGTTCGATATGGGGGCGGCGGGCCTGTTGCCGCTCGTCGCCCGGTCCGACAGCGAGCGGCGGGTCGTCATCAACACGGTCGGCCCAGTCTGGGAAGGCAACCAGGTATGGTTCATTCTCGGCGGCGGGGCGATCTTCGCTGCTTGGCCGGCCCTCTATGCCCTCAGCTTTTCGGGCTTCTACCTGGCCATGTTCCTGGTGCTGTTCTTTCTTATTCTGCGCCCCGTGGCCTTCAAATATCGCTCGAAGCGGGCAGGGCAGGTCTGGCGCTCACGCTGGGATTGGGCGCTTACCCTATCGGGATTGGTGCCGCCGCTGATTTTCGGCGTGGCCGTCGGTAATGCACTGATCGGGGTTCCCTTTGTGTATGACGGTGATTTGCGCCCCGACTATCAGGGGGGGCTCTTTGGGCTCCTCAACCCGGCGGCGTTGTTCTGCGGCGTTCTATCGCTTGTCATGATCGCCGCTCATGGGGCCGCCTGGCTGCATCTCAAAGCGGACGAAGTGGTCGCCGAGCGGGCCCGCGTCATTGGCCAGTGGGGGGCGATCGGCTCGGCAATTCTGTTCGTCCTGGGCGGTGTCCTGGTCGCGATGGGCGGTCTTGGTGGCTATGCCGTGGTCGGTGGCGCTGATTGGCAGGCGGGCAGCTTCCCTCTTGCCAAAGAGGCAGTGACCGAGGCGGGCGCCTGGCTTGCCAATTACAATGCCGCGCCGATCCTTTGGATCGTGCCCGCCCTCGGTGTTCTTGGCTTCGCCGCCGCTTCCTTTGGATTTGCGGTCAAACATCAACGTCTGACGCTTGTGGCAACCGGGCTTGGGGTGGCCTCAGTCATCGCAACTGTGGGCGTTTCGATGTTTCCCTTCATCCTGCCCAGCACGGTAAATCCGTCCCATAGCTTGATGGTTTTCGACTCAAGCTCCAGCCAGGCGACCCTGCGGAACATGCTGATTGCCACGGTGATCTTTCTCCCGCTGATCCTGGCCTACACGGCCTGGGCCTATCGGGTCATGTCGGGACGGGTCACCACCGAGAGCCTGAAGACTGCGGACCACGCATACTGATCGCGATAAGGAGAGAACAAATGTGGTATTTCGCTTGGGCCCTCGGGCTCGGTTTCGCGGCGTTGGTCGGGATCCTCAACGCCATGTGGTTCGAATTGAAACGGACGCGCCAGGCCGATGGCACCGAGTCGGCTCCCATTCTCGGCCAAGAGCACTAAGCCTCGCGCCCTTCGCCTCGCTAACTCTTTCGGACACCGGCACAGCGGCCCTTCCCTGCGGAGGGCCGTTTTGCGTAGGGGACAATCCTCGCGGTCAGTATGACGCGTATCCTTTGGGCTATACCGTTTCTATATGCCCATTCAGTATTCGAGGACCAATCCGAGGGTGTTGCTATGTTCGCTCAATTTGATCCCCTGATCCTGGCGCGGATCCAGTTCGCCTTCACCGTTGCCTTCCACTTTATCTTCCCGGCCTTCTCCATTGGCCTTGCGAGCTATCTCGCTGTTCTGAACGCCCTCTATCTACGCACGAAAAAGGATGCTTATCTGAGACTCTTCAAGTTTTGGATTAAGATATTCGCGATCGCCTTCGCCATGGGCGTCGTCTCCGGCATCACGATGAGTTATCAATTCGGGACGAATTGGTCGGTCTTCAGCGACAAGGCCGGTCCGGTGATTGGCCCCCTCATGGCCTATGAGGTGCTGACCGCCTTTTTCCTCGAAGCAGGTTTTCTTGGCATAATGCTCTTCGGTCGGGAGCGGGTGGGGGCAACCCTGCATATGATCGCCTGTCTGATGGTGGCCATCGGAACGGCGATTTCCGCCACCTGGATTCTCTCCGTGAATAGCTGGATGCACACCCCCACCGGCTATACGATCAACGATGCCGGGCAATTCATCCCGGTCAATTGGCTGGAGATCATCTTCAACCCAAGCTTCCCTTACCGTTTGGCCCACACCTTGACGGCGGCTTATCTCACCACCGCCTTCATCGTCGGCGGGGTCGCGGCCTGGCATCTCCTCAAGGGGCGGGGCGGCAATGCGGGGGTGAAGACCATGTTCTCCATGGCCATGGGGATGGCGGCGGTTGTCGCGCCCCTGCAAATCTTCCTCGGCGACCTCCATGGTCTCAATACGCTCGACCATCAGCCGCAAAAAGTCATGGCCATGGAGGGGCATTATGAAAGCCACCCCGACGGTGCGCCGCTCTATCTGTTCGGCATCCCCGACGATGAGGAGCAAGAGCTGAAATATGCCGTCGGGATCCCTAAGCTGAGCTCGCTGATCCTCAAACATGAGTGGGATGCGCCGCTGGCGGGCCTTGATACGATCCCGGACGATGAGCAGCCGCCGGTGGCGATTGTCTTCTGGTCGTTCAGAATTATGGTGGCCCTTGGCTTTCTCATGCTCGGGGTGGGCCTTTTTGGCCTGTGGGCTCGGTTTCGTGGCACCCTTTACACCAATAAATGGCTTCACCGAGCGGCCCTCTATTCGAGTCCTTCGGGGCTCGTCGCCGTGATCGCCGGGTGGATTACCACCGAGGTGGGACGTCAACCTTACACGGTCTATGGGGTGCTCAGGACAAGCGAGTCGGTGAGTCCGTTGGATGCGCCGGCCGTGGGCACGTCGCTCCTCGCCTTCATCGTGATCTACTTCCTCGTTTTTGGGGCAGGGGTCTTCTACATTCTGCGCCTGATGGCCGCCGCGCCTCTCCCGAGTGAGCCTGGGGCCGAGGCGGCGCCGATCCGCACGGGCGGTATCGTCCCCGCTCCCCTTTTCGATCCCTATCCCCCTAGCGCCTCGGCGGAGTAAATCGTCATGGAAGTCAGCATTTGGCTCGCCCATTCCTGGGCCTTTCTCCTCGCCACCGCCGTTTTTATCTATGTCGTGCTCGACGGCTTCGATCTTGGGGTGGGGATCCTCTATCCGTTCTTTCCTGAGAAGAAGGATCGCGACCTGATGATGAACACGGTCGCGCCGGTTTGGGACGGGAACGAGACCTGGCTGGTGCTGGGGGGCGGGGGCTTATTCGCGGCCTTCCCCATGGCTTACGGCATCATCATGCCCGCCCTTTATGCGCCGATCATTGCCATGTTGCTGGCGCTGGTTTTTCGAGGGGTCGCCTTTGAATATCGGTGGCGGACCTTGCGCTGGAATCGCTATTGGGACCGTGCCTTCATCGGGGGATCGATCACCGCCGCCTTCGCCCAAGGGGTGACGCTTGGGGCCTGGCTTCAGGGCATTGAGGTCGATGGCCGCGCCTATGGGGGCGGGTGGTTCGATTGGTTGAGCCCGTTCTCTCTCCTCACCGGTGCGGCGGTGGTCATGGGATATGGATTACTGGGCGCGACCTGGCTCCTGATGAAAACCGAGGGGCCGGTTCACGACCGCGCGCGCTATCTCGCTTGGCGCTTTGCGGTGGCCACGATCGCCTTTATCGCGGTGGTGAGTTTCTTTACCCCCTTTGTGGAGAGCAGCTATTCGGATCGCTGGTTCGAAATGCCAGGCTTGATTTTGGCCGCGCCCGTTCCCCTCGCCGTGGCGGTCCTGACGTTCCTCTTATTCCAGTCGATCAATAGGCGACCCTATCATTACTCCCCCTTCGTTTTGAGCCTTGCGCTATTCGCCTTGTGCTTTGTGGGGCTTGGGGTCTCGGTTTATCCCTATATCGTCCCCACGGAAGTGACGATCCTCGATGCGGCGACCCCCTTTAAATCGCAGATTTTCATGTTTGTCGGCGCCGTGATCCTGATACCGATTATTCTTGCCTATACGGGATATGCCTATTGGGTGTTCCGTGGAAAGATCGATCCCGACGCCGGTTATCACTAAGGAGGCGACGAGATGCCAAGACCACTTTCAAAGGCGCTTTGGTTCGTTGCCCTTTGGGCCGGCGGGGTCGCTGTCGTCACCATTGTGGGGTACTCCATCCGCCTTCTTATTCTCTAATTGCGTCTTGGGCGCGGCCCCTCATCGCCAACGCGCGGGGGGGGCGATGCGGCACAGTTGGACGCGTCTCTGTTTCGCCTTGAGATGCCCCTCCCTTCGCAGATGCGAAGAGGGGTGGACAATCGTGCTAATATCTGGCACTTTGTGGAGTAGAGCAGTCGCTGATTGGGGCTACGCCCTGATCGGCTGAGATTGTGTCACGATGAGGAGGCGCAGACCATCGGATCGCTATCTCGTTTCTCTTTCGTCCTTTGGGGGGCACGGTCCCACATCATCGGGGCGACGGGAACAGGGTATCGATTTTGTGCTCGCCTTCTTGCGACAGCCAATGACGGGGTCGCCCCCGGCAAAGCTTATCGCGCTCACTCGCCCTCTCTGTGGGTGGGCACCTCTTGTTCTCCGAACAGGGACGATAATCCTCCCCTAGACTTGCCCGCTTGTCGATCGAACCTATGCGGAACGAAATCGGCTTGGCGATTTTTTCAAGGGGGAGGGAGCCATTTGCTTGCCGGTGCGTTGATCCTATCGGTGCATAAGGAGATTTCCCCCCAATGAAGCAGCAACTGAACGTCGTCAGAACCGCATCCTTGGGGGCAACCGCTTCTGCCCATCCGCAATTCGACACGGTGACGGTCCTTGGGGCCGGGGCCTGGGGTACCGCTCTGGCCATCGCCTTTGCCCGGGCGGGCCGTACCGTTCGTCTTTGGGGGCGTAATGCGGAGATGATGGGCGATATGGCGCGGTTACGGCGTAATATGGCCTATATCCCAGGTGTCCTTCTTCCCGATACGGTTATTCCGATCAGTGACCTTTCGGCGGCGGTTGATGGCGTCGACGCCGTCTTCATTGCCCTACCCTCAAAAGGGGTCGGAGCCATCGCCGACAAAATTGCCTCAGACGTAAAGCCGCTTGCACCCGTCATTTCCTGTGCCAAGGGGCTTGATCCAGAGACCGAGGAATTGTTGACCGACCGTATACAGAGCGCAATTCCGCAAGCGCGGGCGATGTTCCTCTCAGGGCCGAGCTTCGCCGCCGAAGTGGCGCGGGGGGAGCCGACCAGCGTTGTCATCGCCGGGGAGGGGGAGTTGGCGGCGGAAATGGCCGCAAGCCTCACTTCGGACAGCTTCCATGTCGAACCGGTCGAGGATCTTATCGGGGCGCAAATTGGCGGTATCATGAAGAACGTCATTGCGATCGCTTGCGGTGTCGCAGACGGGCTTGGGCATGGATCCAACACCCGCGCCTCGATCTTGGCCCGTGGCCTTGAAGAGGCGGCGTCCCTTGCTGATGCCCTGGGCGGCTCGGCCCATACGCTGTTGGGCGTCGCCGGGGCGGGGGATCTCGCCTTGGCCTGTACCGATCCCCAATCTCGGAATTATTCTTATGGTCGAGCGCTTGCCGATCCTGCGGCGCCCCTGACGGCGACGACTTTCGAGGGGGCTGACAGTGTGGCGAAGGTCTGCGCCGTGATGACGGCCCAAGGGGTGAGCGCGCCGATTGCCTGCGCGGTCGATGCCATGCTGAAGCGCGATCTGACGCCGGAGGCGATGGTCGCCTCTTTGTTCAGGTCCGTTACGGCGGCAAGGACACCTGAAGCAACTCAATAGGGGCTGCCATGACCGATCTTGCAGGTAAATCCACCATCCTCGCCACAGACCTCGACGGGACGTTCCTCGGCGGCGACGACGAACAGCGGCGGACCCTCTATGATTTTGTCGAGGCCAATCGCGATTGGCTGGGCCTTGTTTTCGTGACGGGGCGGGACCTTGAATTCATCAAAGAGATCACGGCCGCCGATGTCCCGACCCCCGATCTCATCATCGGGGATGTCGGCACCACGGTCGTCCAGGGCGACGGGCACGCGCCGGTCACCGCCGTCGAGGATTGGATCGACGAGAAATGGACAGGGGCCGACGAAATCGCCGCTCTTGCCAAGGCGCAGCCGTTCCTGAGGTTGCAGGATGTCTTTGGCGGCCGTCGGCTTTCCTACTTTTATGACGATGGCGATCGCGCCGAGGAGCTGGCCGAGGCCATTCGGGGCAAAGGGTTCGACGTCATCATTTCCGACGGAATCTATTTCGATGTCCTTCCCAAGGGGATCCAGAAAGGACCGACCCTGGAGCGCACCCTCGCCCATTATGATCTGCCGCGAGACGCGGTTCTCGTGGCTGGTGATACCTTGAACGACCTGTCTTTGTTTCACACGGGGCTTGATGGGGTCGTCGTCGGCAATGCCGAAGCCAAATTAAAAGAGGCTGTTCAGGGCCTTCAGAACGTTTACCATTCGCCCCATCACGGCGCGGGCGGTGTTCATGATGCCCTCCATCGGAAGATCAACGCGTAAAGGCGCGTAAGGAGACAATGTCGACCAAGTCAAAATCTGATCTCGTCATCCTTTATCATCGCCAACCCTATGAGGAGGTGGTGGAAAACGGACAAACCACCTTCAAAGAGAATAAAAGCCCTAATGGGATCGTCCCTACTCTTAAAGGGTTTTGCGCCTCGGCGGATAAGGGAACGTGGGTCGCCTGGAAGCAGGTGGCCCCGAAACAACAGTCAAAGTTTCAGCGGCGGGTGACGATCGAGGACGATTATGGCGACTATGATGTCGTCAGGCTGCCCCTCAGTGCCGATCAGGTGAAGTCATTCTATCATGTGACGTCGAAGGAGGCGTTTTGGCCGGTTCTGCACTCCTTTCCCTGGCTGTTCAGTTCGGAAAACTCCAATTGGGATACTTTCAGGGAGGTCAATCGGCTGTTCGCCGAGGCGGCGTGCGAAGAGGTGTCGGACGATGGGTTGATCTGGATCCACGATTATAATTTGTGGCTGGCCCCTTATTACATCCGCAAGATCAAGCCCGATACGAAGATCGCTTTCTTTCATCACACACCCTTTCCTTCTGCTGATATTTTCAATGTGCTTCCCTGGCGCGAGGAGATCGTCGACAGTCTTCTCTGTACGGATTTGTTGGGATTCCACATTCCGCGATATGCGGAGAATTTCTGTGGAGTGGCGCGGGCGCTGCGCGGTGTGGACCTTGCGGACCGGCTCGATGTTTTCCCGCCTTTGGTATCGTCGGGAATGGCGCTCTCAGAACCAACGGTGACCCCCTATATCGAACATAAGGGGCGCCGGATCGTGATTGATTCCCGTCCTATTGGGACCAACCCGCCGCTGATCCAGGATTATCTGTCACGCTTTGATGCCGGGGAACGTGTCGCGGAGATTCGTAGTGAGATCGGCGATCTGCATCTCATCATATCGGTTGGCCGCGTGGACTATACTAAGGGGGCTAAAGAGACACTTGAGGCTTTCGATAGACTTCTCTCTCGCCGACCGGAGCTGACCGGGAAGGTGAAGCTGATGATGGTCTGTGCCGCCGCGGCGCAGGGGATGACGATCTATCGGACCGCGCAGCGGGAGATCGAACGTCTCGTGGGCTCTATCAACGGCAAATACGGCACCCTTGGCTGGACGCCGATTATGCTCACCATGCGGCCTATTCCCTTCGAAGAATTGGTGAGTTATTTCCGGGTTGCCGATACCTGCTGGATCACGCCGGTTCGTGACGGGCTCAATCTTGTGGCCAAGGAATATATCGCCGCCAAGGAGGGAAGTTCCGGGGCGCTCGTCCTCTCCGAATTTGCGGGCGTCGCCGTCGAACTGCCGCAGGCCATTTTGACCAACCCCTATTCCGCCAACGATATGGACGCTGCCATCGATTGCGCTATCGATATGTCGGTGGAGGAGCGGAAGGAACGAATGAAGGCGCTCTACGAGACGGTGACGACTTGGGACATCCGGTTTTGGGCACAGCATGTGACTGGTTTGTTCGATGAATTGCGCGGCAAAAAGTCGACAAAGGCGACGACGGGGGCGGCCGAAGACGCGGCCTAATCAGTCCAGAGGGGCAGGAGCGCTGGCCCCCTCAGATGGCGCTCCCGCCAACAGCAAGAGAACCACGACGCGGCGACCGGCCCCCCGCTTGATCGAAAGCATTTCCAAGCAAAGTGGGCAGTAGTTCGCGTCGAAAAAGCGATAAAACAAGGGCTTGCGACGTTTTTCCGACGTCGATGGACCTGAAACGGCTCTAGAGAGGCAATATGGAGGGGGCGCTTTCTTGGATTGATCTCGCCGTCATCCTCATCTATTTCGTTTTTGTCCTGAGCGTGGGGTGGGCGGTCAGTCGGTCCATTTCCACCGGGGATGATCTGTTCCTCGCGGGTCGATCTCTCGGGGTCGCGGCGGTTGGGTTTTCTCTCTTTGCTTCGAATATTTCGAGCACGACACTTATTGGTCTGACCGGCCAAGCCTACAGTACAGGGTTATCCGTCGCGAATTATGAATTGATGGCCGGCTTTTTATTGGTTGCCATGGCCTTCTCGACGATTCCTGTTTTTCTGCGCCTCAAAATGACGACCGTCCCCGAATATTTCGAGCGTCGTTTCGGTGGAGGCTTGCGCAAATATGTCTCTGTCCTGACGATTTTCTTGACGGTGTTTGTGGATATGGCCGCCAGCGTCTATGCGGGGGTCGTGGTGTTGCGCACATTTCTACCGGCAATTCCCTTCTTTCCCCTCTCTGTCGGTCTTGCGGTGATCGCCGGGATCTACACTGCGGCAGGGGGGTTAAGGGCCGTGGTCTACACCGACATCGCGCAGGCCATTATCCTGCTTTTGGGGGCAACGGTTCTTACCTTTATCCTTTTCGGCGAGTTCGATTATCAGTGGTCGAACGTCATTCAATCCCTGCCCTCGGGCCATTTATCACTGGTCCGCCCCCTCGACGATCCCGCTTTGCCCTGGCTCGGTCTGGTCATCGGTGTGCCGGTGCTTGGCTGGTTTTATTGGTCAATGAACCAATATGTCATTCAACGGGTCTTGGCGGCCCGGAACATCGAAACGGCGCAACGGGCGGCAATCTTTGCGGGTCTCCTGAAACTTGCCCCTCTGTTCATTATGGCGCTTCCGGGGGCCATGGCCCTTAGTCTTCTTCCTGGGCTTGAAAATAGCGATCAGGTTTTCTCGGCCCTGGTGGCGGAATTTCTGCCGGTGGGTCTTGCCGGTCTCGTCATCGCAGGGTTGATCGCGGCGATAATGTCCACCGTGGACTCAACGCTTAACGCGGCGACGACTCTTGTTCTGCACGATTTTCTTGAGGTGGACCGTCGCTCCTGGTCGTCCGAGCGGATCCTTGCCGTCGGTCGTTGGACCACCGGGGGGCTGATGGTCATTGCCACCTTGTGGCCCTTGGTGATCCGCGAATTTCCCGGGGTCTTTTCCTATATTCAGCAGGTCTTCAGCTATGCCGTGCCGCCGGTCGTCGCTGTTTCTCTCCTGGGCCTGTTCTGGCGTCGTGCCCGAGGGAGAGCGATGTTGGCGACGCTGATTATGGGGCATGCGATCGGGGCGGGGGTGTTTATTTACAGGGCCAGTTACGCCGCTATGGAAATCCCCGACGGATTGCCTCATTTTACGATCGTTGCCGGTATTGCCACGGCGGTATGGATGGCCGTTGGATTGGTGCTATCAGAGGTGATGCCCACGCAGGCTGGGGAATCGCTGGAGGGCGTGGTCCGCAGGACGGATCTGACAGTTACCGCCCGGCTTTGGTTTGCCGATGTAAGGATACTGGGCGCCGTCGTCGCAATTCTTACCCTCCTCGTTATTGTCGTATTCCGATAATGTTGACGCTGTCCTCACAGTGTTTCAGGCGAGATCGGTAATTAGGCCCAGTATTACTTCTTATTGCTTTGCAGCATACAAGTAATCAAATTTACCTTATCCACTAAAGTGTTTGACGTCGGCCTCTTGTTCTCATAGGAGCAATCATTAATAAAATGTGAAACAGGTGAGGATAATCCAATGGGCGTTCGAGCGACCGCAAGTGGCGTTTTAGCGGCGAGTACGATGATCTTTGGCGCAAATGCGCAGGCTATGCCGAATTGGATCGACAATTTCTATCTCAACGTTGGCGCAACCCAGATTGATTTCGATAGTAATGGCATCGTCACGACCGACGTCGTTTTCGGTGACAGAACTTTAATCGAAGATCTGTCGATTCCCAATTCCACGGTATCCGTTGAGGACGTCATCACGCCGAGTTTTGAGATCGGTTATTTTCTCACGCGGAATGTCTCGATCGCGGCGACATTGGGGGTGCCGCCGACCTCCACCATTAAGGCCCGGGGGTCTTTGCGAGCTTTGGGGGATTTTGGTGACGTTTGGTACGGCCCGCCGGTGATCCAGGCCCGTTATCATTTCAATGTGGACGGCAGGATCAGCCCCTATATCGGCGTCGCAGCGACTTATGTGATTGTGTTCGACGAGGAAGAAGACACCCTTGAACGCTTGCAAGTCGATAATCACGCCGGCTGGGGGGTGACTGCCGGGGTGAACGTGAAATTGACCGAGAATATCGGTGTCTTTGCCGACGTCAAAAAGATTGAGCTTGAGGCGGACAACCAATTCAAGCTGATCGACCCTGAATCTCTGGCGCTGCTGGTTAAGGGGGATGCGCGGGTTAAGCTCGATCCGACCGTTTATAGCGCGGGGCTCAGTTTCCGTTTCTAATCGTTTAACGATGGAAATGTCAGTAAAACAACGAAACGAGGAAAGGCGCCAGTCCCGGTTCCTTTCTTCTTGCCCTGACAAACCAACTCAATTTGTCGGGAGTTTTTTGAGCTTCCTTCACCTGATGGCCCTATCACTTCTTCGACTCGAAGGGGTGGTGGCAGCGCGTGCATCCGGAAGACATTCTCTCCATGGGAGCCGACCCTCTCTGTTTCTTGGATCCAGAGGGAAAAGTGCTGCAGATGTCTCGGTCCTTTGGAGATATTTTGACCGAGGCGGGATACACCGTCAGACTCGGGGAGGAACTTCCGGCTTTTCAAGCGGGCCTGGTGGCCGGGGATGAGTTCGAAACGACGACCTACGCCCTTGGAGGGGGCCGTGCCATGGTCGCTCTCTCTAAGACCACATCACACCTTCCTAGAGGGGCAACGTCCCACCATGTCGCAACCATCAGTCATGAGTTGCGGACGCCGCTGAACGGTATATTGGGGATGGCGGGCCTCCTTCTCGACGGCAATCTTTCGGCGAGCCAGGACTGCTACGTCAAAGCGATTCGTCAGAGTGGAGAAGACCTCCTGACGCTGATCAATGATCTCCTCGATTTCTCACGCTTGGAAGCGGGGAGGATCGAGCTTGAGGAAGAGCCGACCAATCTGCGGATTATCGTCGAAGCCGTGACCGAACTCTTGGCGCCGCGCTGTGCCCAAAAGGATCTCGATATCGCGAGTTTCGTCGATCCGGCGGTACCCCAGACGGTTTTCGCCGATGAGGGGCGTATCAAACAGGTCATTTTCAATATCCTTGGCAACGCCGTGAAATTTACCGATCGAGGCGGCATTGCGGTCTTTATGACCGCCGATCCAGACGATCAGGCCGGAACGACGAATATTTCTGTACGGATCGAAGATACCGGCGTGGGGATCGATCCCGAGCGCCAGTCGTCGATCTTCGAGCAATTTGATCGTGGCGCGCGCGCAGCTGGTGACCGGTCCGAAGGGACAGGGCTTGGCTTGGCTATTGCGCGCAATCTGGCGAGGGCCATGGGGGGCGACATCGTTGTTGAGAGCGTGCCGGGGGAGGGCAGTGCTTTTACGTTCAACTTCGTTTCAAAAGTCGATCAGCCAGCCGAAGACCTGAAACACCGTATCGAACCTGAGTTTCCCGTAGCTGTCTGTATACGATCTAAGATCCAGCGACGTGCAATGGAGCTTCAATTGTCCGGCCTTGGTATCAATCGATACTTGGTCTCCGATAGCGTTCCAATGGTCAAGGCATGGCTGGCCAGGACCCCTAATGCGTGTCTATTGATGGATATGGTCCTGGCGACAACCTATGGCGCTGAATTGACAGGGGTGGCTCAGCGCTCTGTGGTGCTGCTGACGGATGCGGCCCGTGGGCGGTACGATTCATTCCGGCGGATGGGATTCGACGCCTATCTGTTAAAGCCTGTCCGGACAAAAAGCTTGATCGCACAAGTTACGGGCAAAGATCTTTCGGAAGACGAATACGTTGCCTCCGATACACAGCAAGACAGGATGCGCATTCTCCTGGCGGAGGATAATCC
The DNA here is from genome assembly GCF_000152825.2 of Parvularcula bermudensis HTCC2503. Classification (NCBI taxonomy): domain Bacteria; kingdom Pseudomonadati; phylum Pseudomonadota; class Alphaproteobacteria; order Parvularculales; family Parvularculaceae; genus Parvularcula; species Parvularcula bermudensis. Next base: position 2,743,224 of record NC_014414.1, on the reverse strand, counting down.
AATCAATGCCCTCCTTGCACGAACTGTATTGTCGAGATTATCCCCTGACGTCGATGTTGCCAAAAACGGTCAAGACGCGTTGTCAAAGCTTGAAATGAAGCGATATTCTCTTCTGGTCACGGATATTCGGATGCCTGTCGTCGACGGGCTTGCGCTGATGAGACATGTCCGAGCCGAAGAGGGTCCGCATCAGGACATGCCTATCGTTGCCCTGTCCGCAAATGCCTCTCCCGGAGAGATCACGGCCTGCATGGAGGCCGGGGCCAGTGACTTTGTCTCAAAGCCCTTTGAGCCCGACGATCTCTTGCGCCGAATACGGCAAGTTCTGGATGCCCACGGCATGGCAGCCGATATTGGCGTTGAGGCCGTCGGTTGACCGTTCTCCTCTGCAGCCTACTGCAGAGGCCTTATACAGACGAAAGAGAGATAATTCACGACTCCGATTGATCGTTGCCGATCTAGAGCCGTTTCACTTCTATCGTATTCTCTTTGCACGAACCGACTGCCGATTCTCTTGAGAATGCTCTAGAAGGGGTCGTTGCTGTCAAACACCTGGGAGAAGAATTCCGGTGCGAGCATGCGCATCTCATCCTTCACTTGGTTGAGATCGCAATAGCAGGGCTGACGGATGCCATGATAGGAGCGCGGTTCGCCCAAGGGGATGAACCGAATACCCACCCGCGCGAACAGGGTCAGTAGGGTATATTCCATGGTCGCACACAAATAACGTATATTGTTGTCCCGTGACATCAGGACCACTGCGCGCAGGAGACCCAAGGACAGATGGGAAAAGCCTTGACGCTTTTGACCGATGGATTGTCCGACTTGGGCCTTGAGATAGTCTCGGGTGATCGCAAACCGCGAAATTTCGGCCATACGATCAAAGTCCACATGATTGCTAATCAGCGACAGAGGGGAAGGGTCGATTTCCTGGATAGGGAGGTTCGGACCGTTTCCGTTATTCTCCGGCAAAATCATCCGAACAACCCCGACCCCTTCGCCAGTGCGAAGGCGGGTAATCAGGGCGTGAACGGATCTGTCGTCGAATTCATCGTGCTCCCGCCCATCTTCGAAGGTGACTTCATCATACCACCCGCGTTCGACGCAATAGACTTTGTATCTTAGACGCTGGCACTGCAGCACGTGGTCCCGATCGCTGGAGTATTTCAGCTCAAGATCGAAATGCTTGTCTACGCTGCCATGACTGCGCATCATGAAACCAGTAGAGTGGCCGGTTTTGAGGGGTGAGTTTGCTTGGCCGGTCATCGCTTGCTCTTCACAAGTTCGGCCAAACGCAACATGCCGGATCCAAGTGAGAGCCGAGCGTTATTGAGGGCGCTTAAATTGACGCGGAACCTCAGTTTTTTGTCTTCTTGAAACAGTTCGATATGACCGCCATTTGACGCAAAGTTGACGCGGTCGGAGACGGTCAGGATGTTGGCGTCATTCGCTTTTTTCAGCAGGGAGAGGAGTGTTTCTGCCTCAGTGTAGCGAATGAAAAGAAGAGAGCAATCTTTCGGTAAGGTGTTGGTATCTCCGCTGACGAAGGATACCTTGATGGGGTGACCTTTGAGGGATTTTTGTTCCCACCCGGCAAAAATCCTGGTGTCGATCGTGTCTGTCTGAATACAGAAATGAACCGGGTCGTCCTGATCGAGATCAGGCCATTGGGTGAACTTGGCGAAGTTATAGATGAACGCCGCCTTTAGTGCTTCTTCCGCCGCGGCGTCCTGAGAGGCGGCGGCAGGAGAGGTCATCGCGAGCACTGTCGCGACCATCGCGAGAATGGCGAGCACTCTCTTTCGAAGTGCGGCGTGGATATATCGAGGGATCATCGCCATCGGACTGTCTGATGACCCCTCAATACTGCGCCGTCAGACTAATGAAGAAGCTTCTCTCTACAGCCGTTGGTAAGGTGGCATAACTGGGATCAACCCCGAATTCGTAATGCTCATCGTCGAGGAGATTCCTGCCTGCCACCGAAAGGCTGACGCGATCGGAGAGATCGTAGCTACCGTGAATATCGAGTTGCGTGTAGTCATCGATATCGAAGTCTTCGAGATTGTCGACATATCTGACGACGAAGTCGAAATTGATACGGTCGTTTACATCATGCAGGGAGCGGAAGGTCGCCTGGGAGGCTGGATCCCGCGACCCCGCAGGCGTTGCTATGAGGGTTGGGTCGTCGAGGTCATCTGTGTTGAAGTCGATCAGGGTGAGAGTGCCCTGTAGGCGCCAGTTCGGCTTGACCTGCCAGTTTGCGACCATTTCCGTACCGAAGCTCTGGGCGGAAACAACATCGGCGACCGTCAGGGGAACGATCGTGGCCATCTCGCCGTTCAGTATTCCCGGCTGCGGCGCCTGGAGCGACGAAGCGCGAAGATTGTCGTAATCGTTGTAGAAGGTTGCAAGGTCGACGGAAATACCGGGTGCTGGACGGAAGCGCGCACCCAGTTCCAAGGACACCAGGGTTTCGGACTCAACTTTGTCCGACCCGGTAAAGACAAAAGCGGCGGGAAGGGGGCGGGGATTGGTCGTCGGGGTGAGCGGCGGCACGACCGTGCCGATCAGCTGAACCTGATCCTCGACGCGGGAGGGAATGCGGACGGCGCGAGAAATCGCGCCCCAATAGGTCTGGCTTTCCGACGGCTGCCAAATGAAGCGCGCAGAAGGCTGCAATTCAAAGCCCGTATAATCATTGTACGAAAATTTGGAACCGAAGGTCAGCTTGAAATCGTCGCTGACGTCATAGATGTCTTGAACAAATCCGCTGACGATCTCGACTATAGTTTCATTGTTCGTGATGCTGACGAAGCTACTGTTCTTAATCTCATCTGCAATAGAACGATAGCCGAGGCCGAACAATAGATGATGGTCTTGTGCGATGTTTGTCGAATGCTGAAGCGCGATATCGAAAGTTGTGCGCTCTTCCTGGCCTTGGGGGATCGTGATGTCGCTATGGTCTATATACGCTTGTATGGACAATTCACGATCATTTTCCATCGTCCGTGTCCAGCGGGTCAGGATATGGGCGTTATCGCGCTCAATATCGGCAGGGCTCCGGACGCTGTAAGGGGCGGTGAGGAGCGGCAGGTCGAGGGTTTCCCCCGCCTCGATGGTGGTGAACTCAGCGTTCACCATTAGGGCGTCTGTGGAGCTCAGATCAAGGTCAGCCCTGATCCCGCCAGTGAGGATATTCCAATCATCATTGGCGTCGATCCCCTCTGCCGTCGTCGAGCCGTCATAGGCCTCGTGTTTGGTATAAACGCGATAAGCGCCCTTGTCCCCCAAGGTCCCGCCAACCCGCGCTATCAATTGCCGTTCCAGCTCGTTACCGACCCCCGCCTTGAAGAGAGCGCCCTGGGAGTCCTTGGCCGAGCGGGTGATGATATTGATCACCCCATTGACGGAGTTTGCGCCCCAGAGCGTCCCCCCCGGTCCCCGGACAATTTCGATCCGTTCGATCTCTTCGAGGAGGATATTTTGCTTGTCCCAGTTCACCCCTGAAAAGAGGGGGGTAAAGACGCTACGCCCATCGATCATCACCAAGAGCTTGTTGGCGAAGCGCGAGTTGAACCCGCGAACGGTCACCCCCCAGGTATTGGCATTGATCTGCGAGACGGTCAGGCCGGGAACCAAGCGAAGCGCATCTGGGATCGTCGTCGCGCCCGACCGTTCGATATCTGCACGGGTCAAAACAAAGACGGCAGCGGCGGCGTCCGAGGCGACTTCGCGCCGCTTCGACACGGTCGTCACTTCGACACTCATTAACTCTTCAAGCGACATGCCGGTGAAATCATGGGCGTTTTGGGCGGACGCCCCGCCAACGCACAGCGCCATGGAAGACAAAGATCCAAGGAGGAGAAGCTTCCCAAGAGTGGGTTTTGTCTTCTTCATACAAAATTCTCGTCTGAATACCCGCATTTACTATCAAAAAGACCTAAAGATTTTCAAAAAGCTATGAGGCTTGCGTTTGCCAGTTGGTCTTAGGTGTCTGGTAGTTCATCATTGTGCGCTCGGCGGGGAAGCTGACCGTCACCGTCGTGCCTTCTCCGGGGCGGCTAGAAAGGGTGAGGGTACCGCCATGTTGCTCAACGATCAGGCGGGTCACCGGCAGTCCAAGGCCAAGCCCCTCGAATTGACGATCAAGCCCGCTGGACACTTGGCGGAATGGGCGAAGCACTTCCCCCAAAAGCGCGTCGTCCATACCGATGCCCTTATCAATCACCGAAATATCCATCCCGAAGTCTTCTCGGATATGGGCTGTGACCGAACAGGTCTGGCCGGGGCGGGAGAATTTCACGGCATTTGAGAGGATATGACGAAGGGCGACGGCCAGGCGACCTTTATTCCCCCGAAGGATTAAGGCGCGATCGATCTCCGCCTCGACGGTGATGCGTCGTTCGGCTGCCGGAGGTTTGAGGGCGTGCTCGGCCGATGCGACAAGGTCGACGACCGAAATTTCACTCTCATCTTCCTCCCTCGTTTCCTTGTCGTCGGAGAGAATGAGAATGTCTTCGATGATCCGGGTCAGGCCGATGGAGCTGTCGTGAATGTATCCAGCATATTCCCGACATTGCCCGGGGCTGAGACTGTGTTCGTGGTCTTTTGCGATCAGCTCAGCAAAACCCGACGTGATATTAAGAGGGGTCTTGAGTTCGTGCGTGAGAATGGCAAGGAACTCGCTCTTTTCTTCGCTCTCCCGCTCGGCGGCATCTTTTTTCTTCTCCAGTACCCGTTCTGCTTCGAACCTGAGGCGGATTTCTCGCTGGAGATCTTCGTTGCGCTTTTGCAGGTCAAGGGTGCGTTCTGCGACCAGCCGTTCGGCGCCTTTGGCGAATTCTTCGATCTGCTCGACGGCGCCTTTGAGCTCAAGGTGAGTCGAGAGACGAGCGCGCAGCGTCTGACTGTCGATTGGTTTCGTCACATAATCGTTTGCCCCAGAATGAAAGGCTTCGACGATTTTCTCGGTGCCCGTATCCGCGGTGACCATCAAGATGGGGAGGGCCGATTTGGCAAATTGCTGGCGCAGCTGTTTTAACACCTCAAGACCGTTCTGACGCGGCATGTGGATGTCGAGCAAAATGGCGTCCGGTGTGGTCTCCTCGATCCGTGCGATCACCGATGCACCATCGGCAAAGGTTTCCGCGTCGTGCCCCATGCGTTTGACGACACGTGCCCCGATATCACGGTTGTAGGATTCGTCATCGACGATGAAAATTGTGCGTTTCATAGGGTCTGCCGAGATGCCGTATGATCGGTGGACGGCTCTTTCGTAAGCCTTTCGATTATTCCTAGCAGGGCTTTGAAATCGATGGGTTTTGTTGCGAATTCCGTGCACCCGGCTGAGAGGCATTTTTCCCGATCAGAGGCCATGGCGTGTGCGGTGAGGGCGATAATCGGCGTTTCCTGCAAGGGGGGATGTTTGCGAATCTGCTGTGTTGCTTCAATGCCCGACAATATCGGCATGCTGATGTCCATCAGGATAATGTCGGGGAGGGCGTCGCACGCCATGTCTAACGCTTCCTGGCCGTCGCGGGCACAGATCAAGTCGTGCCCCTTTCGTTTCAAGCGCCGGGTCAGGATTTCGAGGTTATCTTCGTTGTCTTCAGCGATCAGTATCAGCATGCGGAATTCACCTCTTCCTGATCCTCCGGGCCATGTCTCGAATTGGATTTCTTGACCAGATTGCGGAGCACTGCGCGCGGTGAAACATTGCCCTTTTGGAAGTAGCCCTGCGCGTTCGTCGACAAGGTCGATAATTGGTCGTCGTCGAGCTCTTGCGCGGAAAAGACGATCACAGGGATCTCGCGAAGATCCGGGGTCTCTCGTAAGACCGACAAAAATTCAAAGCCATTCATTCCCGGCAGGCCGAGATCGAGGATGATCCCCTGATAGGGCTCTTTGGAAAGTAGGGTCAGTCCCGCCTCAGCCGACCGGGCGACCTCGACACCAAACCCCAATTGACTGGCAGCTCGACTAAGGAGGTCAACTGCGTTTTCATTGTCTTCGACGATCAGTACACGTCCATCAATCGTTCCGGCATAGGACATCAGTGCCCGTTCAAGTTCCAGACGATTGAGCGGCTTGGTGAAATAGTCTTCGGCCCCTAATTTTAGGCATGCCGCCCTATCCTCGTCCACACTGACGACAATGACCGGAATGTCGGCGTATTCCTCGTGCCGTTTGAGGTGTTGGAGAAGCGTCCAACCATTCATCCGTGGCATGTGGAGGTCGAGAACGATGACAGCGGGGTCTTCCTCGGCAATCATCGCCAGGGCCTGTTCACCGTCTTTCGCAAAGCGAACCTCGTAATTAAGCCGAAGAACGATACGCGCCATCAGATCCCGCGCCGCCGCGTCGTCGTCGACGATAAGGGCAATCTGACGCTCTGTCCCTTGCGCTTCGGGGAGAGTCCCGGGGAAGGTGTGCTCAATATCGGCTGACACATCTTCGACTTCGATATTTTCGGCGGCAGGATGCTGGCAAGGGACGATGATAATAAAGCGACTGCCTGTCCCCAGTTCGCTCTCCACCCGGATTGTCCCGCCTAGCAATTCGACCATACGCTTGGTGATGGCCAGGCCGAGGCCGGTGCCGCCATATTGTCGGGTCGTCGAAGCATCGGCCTGGACAAAGGCTTCGAACAGGCTCTCGATTTGGTGGGCATCCATACCAATGCCCGTATCGGCCACGACGATTTCCACGGATGGTACGTCCTTGACCGAAATCGATCTGATTTCTGTGCTGACGGTTCCATCTTTGGTAAACTTGCAGGCATTGCTCAACAGGTTGAGGATGCATTGCTTCAGTTTCATACCGTCGGTGACAATGGTGCCGACGTGGTCATCGACGCGCATCACCAATTGGTTGCCGTTCTGCTCGGCGGCGGGGCGTACAGTGTCGGCCACTTCCCGCAGGGTCATCTTCAGATCAAAGGCATAGGCATCGATTTCCATCCGCCCCGCCTCGATTTTGGAGAGGTCGAGGATGCCATTGATGAGGGTCAGGAGGTGAATCCCGGCACTTTTGATCTTCGCCAAATCGGATGAGGCGGTTTCGAGGCTTTCGGTTGAGGCTTCATCACCCTTTACGTCTTCGAGGTCCTCAATGATGATTTCGGCGTAATTGATGATCGCGTTCAGGGGGGTCCGGAGCTCGTGGCTCATATTCGCCAAGAATTGGGATTTTGATTTGTTGGCGGTATCGGCGGCGTCGCGCGCCATGACCAGGTCGCCGACAACCCGTTCTAGCCGTTCGTCACGATTTTCGATTTCCGCCAGCATGGCGTTAAAGCTATCGATCAGGCGACCGAAATCCTTGTCCGGCACGGTTTCGACCCGGGCGGAATAGTCCCGGGTCTCCCGAATCGACTGGATAATGGTTCGAAGACGCAAGATCGGGGAGTAGATGGCCCGCGCCTCCCAATGGGCGAGGGTCATGGCCATCAGACAGGCGCCGAGAAACACGAGGGTGGCGATCGTCAAATATGACGAAATCGTCCCCTTTAACTCGTCATTGTTGGTGAGGAGGAACAGCTCGCCAATATGCTCCCCGTCACTGATCACCGGGACCTTCAGGGTCGGCCCCGGATAGCCCTCGGTGAACGATTTGAGCAGCTGCGGGTCTTTCGGGAGGGCGGCGGCACTTTCATAATACGCAAAGAGCCGGCCATCGGCGAGAATGTAGGCGGCGTCGATTTGCGGGACCAGCCGAATGGCGCCTAGAAGATCCGATGCCATGGTTTCGTCGCCGAACAGGACGGCGGCGGTCACATTAGAGGCGAGAACCTCCGCCAGGCCGTGCTGTTCCTGCTCAAAGCCATCGCGATAGGTCGTTAATTCGTGCAGGGTGAAGGCAACACAGGCTGTCGCCACGCAGAGCGCGCAGGCAAAAATCGTGGCGAGGCCCATTTTGTTGCGGAACGATAGCTGCTCCACTCGCCGACGAAGACTTGTCCCGAAGGCCATGTACGCTACCTCTTTCTGCCGGCGATCGCGGCCGGGGCCTTTTTTTGCGCGCTGCGACCCGTGCGGGAGGCCGCATCACCCCTCGCTCTAGGTCAACAAGGTGTATTTTCCGTCACTTCCGACCTATTCGCGGGACAGGGGCGCAATGCCCCCTAAAGAGCAAGGCGTAAGCTTGTGCTAAGAGCCAAAGGGCCAGTGAGGCGGTGATCGGCCCTTCACGGCAGCGCAAAAGACGCTAAACGGATGTCACATCACGGGGGCGACCTCGTGTCAGAGGACACCGATCGGTCGGCGCACTAAACTCCCGATCACGGGATCGAGCCGGCGAACCGGACGATTGGACGAAAAGGATTTGACCCATGGCGGATGCCGCATTCCTTCAGGACTATCTCCCGATCATTATCTTCGCCGGGTTGGCGTCGGTTTTGGGGATCTTGTTTCTCGTCCTTCCCGTTGTCCTTGCGCCGAATGAGCCGGACCCAGAAAAGCTCTCAACCTATGAATGCGGCTTTGAGGCGTTTGAGGATGCGCGACTGAAATTCGATGTTCAGTTCTATATCGTGGCGATCCTCTTCATCATTGTGGATCTGGACGTGGCCTTTTTGTTCCCTTGGGCGGTCACGCTCTTCAATCCTGAACTCGGGATGGATCGCGGGTTCCAAATCTATGCCTTCTGGTCGATGGCCGTCTTTCTGGCGGTGTTTTTCATCGGCTTTCTCTATGAGTGGAAGAAAGGAGCGCTTGAATGGCGCTAAAGGACTCCGACACGAAGGAAGGGGCGCCGATCGTCGCGCCCGAGGAGACCACTGTTACGGGGGCACCGATCGCGGATGTCGCGCCGGCCGGTCAGATGCCGAGCGTCATTTCCCCCGCCAATCTGCCCTATGGTACGGCGGCCAGGTCACGGGTCGAGGGCTATCACCCCGATGACGAGGATCCTTTCTTCACCAGTCTCAATCGTGAACTGGCCGATCAGGGGTTTATCACGGCTCCAGCGGATGCGGTCATCAACTGGGCGCGCACAGGGTCGCTCATGTGGATGACCTTCGGCCTCGCCTGCTGCGCGGTCGAAATGATGCAAGCCTCGATGCCCCGCTACGATATGGAGCGGTTCGGCATGGCCCCCCGCGCCAGCCCCCGCCAGTCCGATCTGATGATTGTCGCTGGGACGCTGACCAACAAGATGGCGCCCGCTCTCCGCAAGGTTTACGACCAGATGCCGGCGCCCCGGTACGTTGTCTCAATGGGGTCCTGCGCGAATGGCGGCGGGTACTATCATTACAGCTATTCGGTGGTGCGCGGCTGTGACCGTATCGTTCCAGTGGACATCTATGTTCCGGGCTGCCCACCGACCGCCGAGGCGCTGATCTACGGGCTCCTGCAATTGCAAAAGAAGATGCGGCGGGAAGGCACCATTCGGCGGTGACGCTCCCTTCGCGCCGACGCCGCACCGGACGGCGACGCTTCAGGGGATGCAGGACCAGGGGATGCAGGACATGAGCATGGACGACCTGATTGAACTGAAAGACCACATTGCCGCCTGGGGCGGAGAGGCGATCATCGCGCAGGAGGTGGCCTTTGGCGAGCTCTCCGTGACCGTCGCCGCCGGCAAAATCGTCGATACGTTGAAATTTCTTCGCGACGATCCGATTTGCCGGTTTGTCCAGTTGATCGATTTGTGCGGCGTCGATTACCCGGAAAGACGCAAGCGGTTCGAGGTCGTCTATCACCTTTTGTCACTGCACAATAACACCCGCATCAGGATTAAGGTGCCGGTTGGTCAAAGCGATAGCTGTCCGAGTGTTCGGTCAATCTTTCCTAATGCGGATTGGTATGAGCGCGAAGCCTTCGATATGTATGGCATCGTGTTCGACGGACACCCCGATTTGCGCCGTATCCTGACTGATTATGGCTTCGAAGGATATCCCTTGCGAAAGGACTTTCCGCTGACGGGGTTCACGGAGGTTAGGTGGGACGACGAACAGTCTCGCGTCGTGTATGAGCCTGTGGAACTCGCGCAAGAGTTCAGGAATTTCGATACGCTCAGCCCCTGGCGCGGAAGCGACTATGTGCTCCCAGGCGATGAAAAGGCGGACTGACCTATGGCAAAGAAGACCGGAAGTTGCCTCTGCGGCGCTGTCAGGTTCACGGCTGAGCCGGAAAAGAACGAGATCGATGCGTGCCATTGCGGCATGTGCCGCAAGACGGCCGGCGGGCCGGTCATGGCCGTGATGTGCGGCGGCTCCCTTCAGATCGAGGAGGAGGCGGCTGTCGGTTGGTATCAATCCTCCGACTGGGGCGAGCGCGGCTTTTGCAAGACATGTGGCAGCTCGCTTTTCTGGCGACTTCGGGACAAGTCCATGACATCCGTTCACGCCGGGGCCTTCGATGATGTTTCCGATATGACGTTCACGACGGAAATCTTCGTCGACAGCAAGCCCACCTATTACGCCTTTGCCGGCAAGCACAAGATGATGACTGAAGCGGATGTCATGAAGGCATTCTCGGAAGGAAAGAGTTGATAAATGGCTGATGGTACCCGCACCGTCGTGGTTGAGGATTCCGCCTCGGATGCATCTTCCGACCGTCCGTTTACGATTAATTTCGGGCCGCAGCACCCGGCCGCGCACGGTGTGCTTCGTCTCGTCCTTGAGCTCGATGGCGAGATCGTTGAGCGCGTCGATCCGCATATCGGCTTGCTCCATCGCGGTACGGAGAAGTTAATCGAATACAAGACCTATCTCCAGGCGATCCCTTATTTCGATCGTCTCGACTATGTCGCGCCGATGAATCAGGAACACGCCTTCGTTCTGGCGGCGGAGAAATTGCTCGAACTCGATGTCCCTCGTCGAGCGAAAATTATTCGAACGCTCTACTGCGAAATCGGTCGACAGCTTTCCCACCTCCTTAATATTACGACCCAAGCCATGGATGTCGGGGCGCTGACCCCACCCCTCTGGGGCTTTGAGGAGCGGGAAAAGCTGATGGTCTTCTACGAACGGGCTTGCGGTGCTCGTTTGCATGCGGCCTATTTCCGTGTTGGCGGCGTACATCAGGATCTGCCCCAAGACCTTCTCGACGATATCGGTGAATGGTGTGAGACCTTCCCCCAAGTGCTCGACGACATTGAAGGTCTGATTACGGACAATCGAATCTTCAAGCAGCGGAACGTGGATATCGGCGTCGTCAGTCGAGAGGAAGCCTTCGCTTGGGGCTTTTCCGGCGTCATGTTGCGCGGGTCGGGGGTGCCGTGGGATCTGCGCAAATCCCAGCCCTACGAAATCTATGATGAACTCGATTTCGATATTGCCATTGGGAAGAACGGGGATTGCTACGATCGCTACCTCGTGCGGATCGAGGAGATGAAGCAATCCCTCAAGATCATGAAACAGTGCCTTGCCCTGATAGAGCCTGGCCCGATCATGACCGAGGATCCGCGAATTGGCCCCCCTCGGCGCGGCGAGATGAAAACGTCGATGGAAGCGCTCATCAATCATTTTAAACTCTATACTGAGGGGCCAAAAGTTCCTGCCGGCGAGGCCTATGCCGCTGTCGAGGCGCCGAAGGGGGAGTTTGGGGTTTATTTGGTTTCTCAGGGAACGAACAAACCTTATCGCTGCAAGATCAGAGCGCCTGGATATGCTCATCTTCAGGCCATGGATTGGATGAATCGCGGCCATATGCTCGCCGACGTATCGGCTATTATCGGCACCCTTGATATCGTCTTCGGCGAAGTCGACCGTTAAGCGGGAGAAGTGAGCATGGACGAGGCGCCCTCCCTCAGGCCGACCGCGGCGATGCTCGCCATCGGCGAAGAGCTTCTCAATGGGCGAACCCGCGATGCGAACGCCCATCATCTTGCGGGCTGGCTCGATCAGCGAGGTATCGATCTTGTTGAGGTACGGATCGTTCGTGATGATCACGATCAGATCGTTCAGTCCGTGAATGACCTGCGGGAGAAGGCGGATCTCGTCTTTACCAGCGGCGGGATCGGTCCGACCCACGATGACATCACCATCGATGCCATAGGCGCGGCCTTCGACCTGCCGGTGAGCGAAAGCGAGGAGGCCCTCCAGATCCTCTCTGACTTTTACGCGGAGAAGGGTGAGGCGGTGACCGATGCGCGTCGGCGCATGGCGCGCGTGCCGGAGGGCGCAGCGCTTATCCCTAATAGCGTATCGGGGGCGCCGGGCGTCCGTGTGGGGACGGTTTATGTCCTTGCCGGTGTGCCGGCCATCTTCAATGCCATGTTGGAAGCGATCGATGTCGAGCTCAAAAGGGGGCCGAGGATGACGGTTTTCTCCGTCATCGGCGCCGGACCTGAGAGCCGCCTGGCCGAAGGGTTGGTGGCCCTTGAAAGGGCGATGAAGGGCCTCCGTATTGGGAGCTATCCAGGGCCGACCGGGAAGGGAGGCGAATTGCAGATCGTTTGCCGCTCGCTCAATGCCGGTGTCGCCCGCAGGGCGGCCGAGGCTGTTGAAGGGTTGTTCAGAGCCAATGGGGTTGAGGCCCACACGGTCGAAGGATATGTCGCTCGCCAGGCGGCTTCCTAGAGCGGTCAGGTCACTTGAGGGCGCAAAGCGTCTCTAGGCCTTTGTTTTAATCGCATATTCTTGATCCGACCCGGCGCCTATTTCACTTGGAATGGCACAGCGCACGGGCACAGGCAGGACCACGCGCCGCCCTCCTGTCGCATCATGGCGAAAAAAAAGGAGCAGGCCCGTCAGACCAGCTCCTCTTCATGCCGATCAAGAATGATCAGACTTTCTCTTGCAGCGCGGGTACGGCCTCGAACAGATCCGCGACCAGGCCATAATCGGCAACCTGGAAAATCGGCGCCTCTTCGTCCTTGTTGATCGCGACGATGATCTTGGAATCCTTCATCCCCGCGAGGTGCTGGATCGCACCGGAAATGCCGATAGCGATATACAGCTCGGGAGCGACGACCTTACCCGTCTGACCGACCTGATAATCGTTCGACATATATCCCGCGTCGACCGCGGCGCGCGACGCACCGACCGCCGCGTTCAGCTTGTCCGCAAGCGGATAGATATATTTCTCGAAGTTTTCGGAGGACGCGAGCGCACGACCGCCGGAAACCACGATTTTGGCGCCTTGGAGGTCGGGACGGTCGGATTGCGACAATTCCTCACCGACGAATTCGGACAGAGAAGGTAGATCCGCCGCGTCGATGGTCTCGACACTGGCTGACCCGTCCATGGCCGGCGCTTCAAACGCTGTGGCTTGAACAGTGATGACCTTCACTTTATCGCTCGATTTGACGGTCGATATGGCGTTACCGGCATAGATCGGACGGAGGAAGGTGTCGGCGCTCTCCACACCCGTAATGGCGGAGATCTGCATGACGTCGAGCTTCGCGGCGACCCGAGGCATGAAATTCCGCCCACTGGTGCCTGCGGGCGCCAGGATCGCGTCATAGCCCTCGGCGGCCTTGGCGATCAGTTCAGCCATCGGCTCGGCCAATTGTTTGGCGTAGGCCGCATTGTCGGCATGGAGCACTTTGCGCACACCGGAAATCTTCGCGGCGGCTTCGGCGGCGGGTCCGGCATTTTCCCCCGCAACGAGGATGTCGATATCCCCGCCCATCTTGGTTGCGGCGGTAACAGTCTTGCTGGTGGAGTCGCTCAAACTGTCATTGGAATGGTCGGCGACGACAAGAATAGCCATAATCTTTATCCTTCCTCTCGTTTGCTGTTGTCGGCAGCCGGTTAAATGACGCCCGCTTCGTTTTTCAGCTTGTCGACCAATTGATCGACGCTCTCAACAATGATGCCGGCCTCGCGCTTCGGTGGCTCCGTCACTTTCAGAACTTCGAGGCGGGGCGCGGTATCGACGCCAAAATCCTCGACGGATTTCTTGTCGAGCGGTTTCTTTTTGGCCTTCATGATATTGGGAAGCGACGCATAACGCGGCTCGTTCAGGCGCAAATCCGCCGTCACGATCGCCGGGAGGGAGAGGGCGATGGTCTGAAGACCGCCATCGATCTCGCGCGTCACATGCAGCTTGTCGCCGTCCTTTTTCACTTCCGACGCGAAGGTCCCCTGGGACCACCCCATCAGAGCCGCCAGCATTTGGCCGGTCTGACTGCGGTCGTCATCGATTGCCTGTTTGCCCATCATGACAATTTCAGGCTTCTCTTCGTCGCAAACCTTTTGGAGGATTTTCGCGACGGCAAGGCTTTCGAGATCGCTGTCGGTGGTGACCAGGATGCCGCGATCAGCCCCCATGGCGAGCGCCTGGCGAATTTGGTCCTGGGCTTTCTCAGGACCGATGGAGATCACGACGATTTCCTCTGCGGTACCGGCTTCCTTCAGGCGAACGGCCTCTTCGACGGCGATTTCGTCGAAGGGGTTCATCGACATCTTCACATTGGCGAGATCGACACCTGATTGATCGGGTTTCACCCGAACCTTCACATTGTAGTCGACGACACGCTTCACTGGGACGAGAATTTTCATCGGGCGTCTCTCCTTGTTGCGCGGGCGCGGGGGCGCCCAATCTAGTCAATGTCTAGACCGGCATGTACGAGGGCAAGCCCGTACCGGTCAACAGGGCGCCGTCCCGCTCTTACAGGACGCGCGCCCTTACGTCTCATCAGCACTCAGGCCGGGGACCCATGTGACCTCGCCACCGGCGGCTCGCGCGACGCTTCGCGCCGCCACAAACAGATAGTCCGAAAGCCGGTTGAGGTAGACGGCTAGGATCGGATTGAGCGGTTCTGGCAGATCGGCCGATCGCGCCAGGGCGATGACCCGGCGTTCCGCCCGGCGGGCAATGGCCCGTGCCAGGTGCAGGTGACCGGCGCCGCCGGGGCCGGAGGGCAGGACGAAGCTTTGCAAGGGCGGGAGCGCCTCGTTAAGGGCGTCGATGGCCCGTTCAAGACGCTGGGGCCCCGTGTCGGACAGGCGCAGGGCGCCCCGCACGTCCTTGGGGGTGGCAAGATCGGCCCCAAGGTCGAAAAGGTCGTTCTGAATGGCGAGAAGGGTGCCGCGAATATCGTCGGCGGTGACCACGGATAGCGCGACCCCGATGGCCGCATTCAATTCATCGACATCGCCCATGGCACAGATGCGCGGTGAAGTTTTGTCGACACGGTCGCCTGTGACGAGCCCCGTCGTGCCGTCATCGCCGGTCCCGGTATAGATACGCGTCAATCTCACCACGGGCGCCGGTTATCCTTGATTGCCCAACAACACAACGAGAAGCGCCATCAGGAGCAGCGCAATGCCCTGAAACATCACCCGCAAACGCATGAGCTTGTTTGAATGTTCCTTGGCGAAGTGCCCGCCCTTGGCAAGGGAGTAGATCCCAAAGCCCAAGGCGATGGTTGTCGCCAGCACCGCCAGGGGGATGAGAAAGTAGAGAAGTACATTGGTCATCGATAAATCCTCTTGAGAAATAGATAGCGGCGGCAGCCAGGAGGGAAAGGACCCCGCGTCATTCGCGCGCGTCATGCCGTTCGGGGCGCATAGCCCGGTCCTTGTGGAATTCAACAAGATCTTCGGCAAGGGGCTGAAGGGATTGCTCCAGCTCAACTGCGGCAAGGGCGGCGGGGCGAAAGCCGACGATAAGTTTCTCCATCAGGATCAGCCCATAATATCCGTGGCCGAAATCGATCCACGGGACAAAGCCGAACGCCCCCGGGCTCGACAGGGTCACCGCTTCGGCGCAGTTGCGGGTGAAGGCGGGGGCATCGCATTCCGTCCAAGCGCCGAGCGCGTAGGCCCAGCCGGGCGCTGCGCCGGCGGCCGGACTATAGGCGGTAACGGCCCCGAGGGTTCGCGGGGCGATGAACCGGTCGATATCCTCGATGAGATCGCCGGCGAGGAGGGCGCGCAACAAGCGCTCATAATCCTCGCCGGTCACGACCGCGCCGCCACTGGCGCGCGGGTTCCTGCCGCTGGGGGAGACAAAATCCGTTGCGGCGCTCAACCCCTGGGGGCGGATCAGGGTGTCCAGAAACAATTGCCGAAAGGGTTTGCCGGTGGCGGCTTCCGCCATGGCGGCGGCGATTTGCAAATGGGCCGGGCCATAGCTGAAGGCCTCCCCGGGGGAGGTGGAGAGTCCCTCCTCGTAAAAACGGCGGGCACAGGCTGCCAGGGTCGTCTCCTTGCGCCGGATACACCCGCGGGCGCCGGGCCGCGCGTTGAAGCCGGAGGTGAAGGAAAGGAGCTGTTCGAGGGTGACCTGGCTCCGGGGGTCGCTGGGGGCGTCCGTCCAATAGGGAAGATAACGCTGGGGGGAATCGGACAGGGACAGCGTGCCGTCCTCGACAAGACGATAGAGGGTCAGAGCGGAAAGCAGCTTCGCCGCCGAGGCTGACCGATAGGGAGCGGAAAGACGCGCTTTGCCCTTTTCGTAACTGAAGAGGCGCCCCTCCGGCGACCCGATGATCACCGCGACATCGCGCATGGGCGCCGCCTCGATCAGCTCGATCATCGCCTGTTCGGCGCGCGCCTCCGCCCCCGGCGCTGCCGGCGCCGCCCCTGCGCCGCTAAAAGGCGAGACCGCTGTGAGGGCCAAGAGCAGGAGACAGAAGCCGACAATGTGCATGGGGCCGAGCCTAGGGGAGGTCCGCGGCGAAACGAAGGCGGGGCCCCCGACAAGTTCCCGCAGCGGCGTCCTTAGGGGGCGTGGACCGTCGGTCGCCCATCGAGGGGAAAGGGAGGGCGGAGGGCCTCGTCATTGGCGGTCTCGGCAGTCGAGGGGGGAACATTTACCTTGAGATGGTCTGTGACCGCCGCCTCCAAAAGGGGTCTGACCGCCACCTGGGGCGGCGTTGCGCGACCAAGCCCTCCCCCCGATGGCGCGGCCTCGGCGGGGGAGGCAAGGGCATCTGCGGTAAAGGCCATATTGAGGTCGTAGCGTCGGTCAGGATCATTGCGGAGCCATCTCTGCGCCGCGTACCAACGATCCTTATCGGGACCGTCGGTGCAGGCGGCCAGCTCGTCCCCCTTCGCTCCCCAGCGTCGTTCGGGACAATGAAACGGGTCGAAGGACATGTCGAACAGGCGCGCCACCGCCTCATCGAGATCGAACCGCACACGCTGGCGATCGCTGCGCTTATAGCCAAGGGGGCAGCGATCGGCCTCACTGCGATAGGCATCGAAGAGGGCTGTGGCGAGGGGGGGGTCCGCTGCGGCTTTTTCCATGAGACCGGTGACAAGGCCTCGCAGCTCCACGGCCTGGGTCTTCAGCCGAGCATCGCGGGAGGGGGTCGCATAGCGTTCCCAATCGCCGTAGGTGCCATAAATATTCGGCGGCAGGCGATCAGGATGTGGCTGGTGCGGCATGCCGGCATAGACCGCCAGATTGACCGCCACCCGCCGTGCCTTGAACGCATCGCAAAGGGCACGGGTGGCGCTGCGCAGATGGGCGACCGGGTCATAGGGGACGTCCGGGTCCCGCAGACGCTCTCGCACGAACTCATAATAGGGCAGGAAACGCTCGCCGACGGCATAGCGGGCCTCCCGCCAATTGCCGGTTTCGTCCGGGTGGGTGCCGTAATATTGCTCCATCGAGAAATCGCCCAGCTCGTCATTTCGGGCGCTTTCGAGCTGCCCACCGAGATAGGTACCCGACGATGTACGCGTCGCCCCGACGAGCTTGATCGGCCGCCATGCCTTCAGCCCCGCGCCGAGATTGGGGTGGGACCGTACGACATGCGGTCCGAAGGGCTCCCGCGTCACGGTATAGTCGGGATGGGAGGAGATCAGCAGGATCTGACCGGTCGGATCGACCTCATAGACAATCGAGACATGCCCATAAATATCGTAGGCGATGGTGCCGGGTCGGATGGCCGTGCGCGTGATTTCCAATGGATAAAAGTCCGCCGCCACCGGCCCGTCATCCTCTGGATGGACACGGAACATGGCGGTGGAAACGATGCCGTAGAGTGAGGTGAGGAGGCGCTGGCCGTTCACCGGCCCGCTGCCCGCCCGCTGGGTGACGACGCGACGGCTCGTCACCTGATTGCCATAGGCGGAGTAGCGCGGATCATGACCGGCCCCGTCACCGCGCCTGATGGCATATCCATCCTGAAAGGCGAAGGGGAGGCCATTCTTCCAGGCGTAATATCCGCGCAAAACATAGACCATGTCGGTACAATCGCCGAGCCAAAGCGTGTCGTCATTGGCGTCGCGATAGGGGTTTGCGGGGGAGCGCAAGCAATCATCGATCGAGATGCAGCCAGATCGGCCGATTGCCTGGATAAAGGCTTCGTAGCCGCGCTCGTCATCGGCGTCCCACTGCGTCTTGTAGAGGCGCCAGGCCGATCCGGTATTACGGGCCGGGGGGATCAGTGGCAGCAAATCTTCATAGGGGCGGGGGGCCACCCCCGCCGTCCTCTCCTCAACGCGGTTGAGGGGCGTATATCCTTGCATGACGTCGGCGAGGGAGGGGAAGCGAGGGTCTGAAGGGGGCGGTGTCGTCTCGGCGTGACAGACCATGCCGAGGAGCACGGCCCCGCCGCTCGCCGCAAAGCTCCGCCATCCCATCGCGTCCCCCCAAGTCAACCACCGTCCTTAGGCTATCCGCTGTGGCCGTGGGGGGGAAGGGGCTTGGCGAAGAGGGCTGCAGGCGCTTCAGCCGGTGATCTCGCGATAGGTGGTCTCGACCTCTTCCATCTGGCGCTGGCCCTCTTCAATCAATTCCTTGCCGCGTTTGAGGCGTTTTTCGGCCCCTTCGGCATCGCTTTTTGCGTCCCTTTGCTTCGCTCTGGCGTCTTTCAGATCGTCTTCGGCCCGCCGGATGTCCCGCTCAATGGACTGAATGCGTGATGCTTCGCGAGCGGCCTCATCGGCATTGGAGGCCTGCCCCGCCAGGGCGCGCGCTTGGTCGAAGGCCCCCCGGGCCTCCTCCAGGCGGCGTTCAGCCTTTGCCTCCTCGCGAATGCCCTCATCAAGCCGGCGCTTGGCCCGCTTTAGGTCCTTCTCGGCGTCGGAGACCAAATCTTCGCCGCGATCGACCTTTTTCTCGCCGTCGCGCCATTCGTCAGAGGCGTTCTCGATCCGGTCGCCGAAATCATTCGACGCGCAGGCGGGGACGAAGAGGGCAACAAGGGCGATAGCGGTGAGCGATTGGCGAATCATACATCATCCTCTTTGACTGAATGATAGATAGGGCGTGTTCCGCGTCAGCCAAATGGGGCGCTCCGCCCTAGCCGACCGCCGCCACCGCGGCGAAGGTGAGACCGAAGCCAAGCAGCGGCGACAGCAGATATCGCCAGCGCGTATTCCGAAACAAGAGCAGCACAATGGCCCCCGTTGCGACGAAGGCGACGCCCGCAGCGGTGAGCAACAAGGTGGCCTGATCGATGTCGATATCGCGCATCTGTTCCCCGGTCTGACGCATATGGATGACCACCGCCATGAACCCATAAAGGGCAAAACGGACGATCAGTCCCAGGGCGGCTTTCATCACCTGGGCGGCGATAAAGAGAGCGGCCATCGCCGCCAGGATCAGGGTCCAACTCATTCCGTCCACAGGGACACACTCCTTTTCGGCGGGGCCCCGGCTCAAACGTTCGCTGCCCGGCCTCTGGCGCCCACGATAACGCCGCCTAGATCCCCCTCGCGAGGTTGAGGAGGACCCTATGGCTGTTCTGCGATTGATCCTGGGGGACCAACTCTCCCGCTCCTTATCCTGCTTGCGCGATGCCGATAAGGAGAAAGACGTGATCCTGCTGGCCGAGGTCCGGGAGGAAGCGACCTATGTGCGGCATCACAAGCAGAAAATCGTGTTTTTGTTCTCGGCGATGCGGCATTTCGCCGACGATCTGTCCAAGGATGGATATGAGGTTCGATATATCCGGTATGATGACGACGGGAACACCCACAGTCTCGGGGGAGAGGTCAAACGCGCCCTTGACGAACGAGAGGATCTCGAGGGCCTCATCGTCACGGAATGCGGCGAATATCGATTGGCCGAAGAAATGGCGTCCTGGTCGCGCCGCTTTGGTCGGTCGGTGGAGATCCGCGAGGACGACCGCTTCTTCTGTTCCCTTAAAGAGTTCGATGAATGGGCGGGGGACGGCAAAACCCTCCGTATGGAATATTTCTATCGTGATATGCGGCGTCGCACCGGCCTCTTGATGGAGGGCGATGCGCCGGCGGGAGGGGAATGGAATTACGATCAGGAGAACCGCAAACGCTTGCCGAAAGAATATAAGGCACCGGAGCGCAAAACGATCCGCCATGACGAGACCACGAAAGACGTGATCGACTTGGTCGACGCGGCATTCGCCGATCATTTCGGTAGCCTCGAAGATTTCCGGTATGGAGTGACCCGAAATCAGGCGCGCCGGCAATTAGATGACTTCATTGAGACATCGCTGCCGAACTTTGGCGATTACCAGGATGCGATGGGAACGGGAGAAGATTTCCTCAACCATTCATTGCTTTCCGCCTATATCAATGCCGGTCTCCTCTTGCCGCGGGAAGTCTGCGAGGCCGCTGAAGAGGCGTATAGGGACGGTCAAGCGCCGCTAAACGCAGTAGAGGGCTTCATCAGGCAGATCCTTGGGTGGCGGGAGTTCATTCGCGGCGTCTATTGGCGTGAAATGCCCGGTTATAAGGACGATAACGCGCTGGACGCGAAACGGTCCCTTCCCGCCTTTTACTGGACCGGCGAAACCGACATGCACTGTCTGGCTGAGGCCATCCGAAATACCCGCGATCATGCCTATGCGCACCATATTCAGCGGTTGATGGTCACCGGTAATTTTGCCCTCTTGGCCGGGGTCGTGCCGGCCGAGATCGAGGAATGGTATCTGATCGTTTATGCCGACGCCTATGAATGGGTGGAGCTGCCGAATGTTCGTGGCATGGCGATCTTCGCAGATGGAGGGGTCTTTGCCTCAAAGCCCTATGCCGCGTCAGGAAGCTATATCAATCGGATGTCGGATTATTGTAAGTCCTGTACCTATAGCGTCTCCAAGAAAATAGGGGAGGGCGCCTGTCCGTTCAATTATCTCTACTGGGATTTTTTGATCCGCCATGAAGACCGGCTGAGGTCCAATCAGCGCATGTCGTTGGTGTACGGCAATCTCGATAAAAAATCCGCCGATGATCGGCAGGCGATCACCGAGCAAGCGACCGAATTTCTCGATAGTTTGGAGACCTGACCATGACGGTTGAACAGCAATTTTGGGATCTTGAGACGCAATTATGGGCCGATCCTGATCGCTTTTTGAATGAACTCTGCCATTCTGAGGCTGTGTTGCGCTTTCCCTCGCCGGTTGGCGCCGTTATCCGTTCGACGGCTGGGAAGGCGCTTTCCGCCGTCCCCGGATGGACGGCAATCGATTTCTCCAGCCAACAGAGCACAAGCCCTGTACCGGGCATTGTCAGTCTTTCCTATGATGTGGCGGGAGAATGTGCGGGCCGTCCCGTCACGGCATCGGCCAGCTCGGTCTATGCGACCGTGGCGGGGGAGTGGCATTTGGTGGCCCATCACCGTGAGGCCGCGACCAATGATGAGCGGTAAAGCGGTTGAGACGGGCTCTCGCGCCTAGAGCGCCCGCGGAATGGGGGGCGATACCTTCCCGCTTATCAGGCTCTCGCGGTCCGACGGCTCAATAATCGCGCAACAGGCCGGTCAGCCGACCTTGAACCTTCACCTGATCGGCGCCGAAAATGCGCGTCTCATAGGCGGCATTGGCCGGTTCGAGGGCAATCGAATTGCCGCGTTTGCGGAGATATTTGAGGGTCGCCTCTTCGTCTTCGACCAGTGCCACCACGATATCGCCATTCGTGGCATCGTCGCAGCGCTGAATAATCACGGTATCGCCGTCGAAAATACCCGCCTCTATCATCGAATCCCCCGCCACTTCGAGGGCGAAATGCTCGCCCGAGCGAAGCATGCTGGGGGGCACCTGCACCCGGGCCTGTTCGTGCTGGATGGCGGTGATGGGCGTCCCCGCGGCGATTTTCCCAAGGACCGAGATCTCGGTCAGATCGGAAGCCGGGGGCGGCGGCGTTGGCCGGGAGCCATCGATCACGCGCGGGGCGAAGGGGGCGCTCGGCTGCGGACGGGGGGCCGCGCCGACATTCTCCGGCAGGCGCACCACTTCGAGCGCCCGGGCTTTGTGGGCGAGCCGACGGATAAACCCGCGCTCCTCAAGGGCAGTGATCAGCCGGTGGATCCCGGATTTCGATTTCAGATCCAACGCCTCTTTCATTTCCTCGAAGGAGGGGGAGACGCCGGTCTCGGTCGTACGGTCGTGGATGAACATCAGCAGGGCGCGCTGTTTTTCGGTCAGCATTCACCAATCCTTTTTTCGGTCGTGCCGAACACCGCCGCCAAGGCAATTACGGCTCCGGAACAAAGCATGATCGTTCTGGGGTTGTTCTCAAGGGATGTCAACGCCTCGTCACGGCTTTCCGCCGCGCGGCGCTGCCGGGGCTAAAGCCCCAGCAGGGTGCGCGTCGCGGCCGTCACATCAGCCTGTCGCATCAGGCTTTCCCCAACCAGGGCGCGCCTTATGCCGCTGCGTTCGAGGCGCAGGAGATCGGCGTGGCCGGCGATCCCGCTTTCGGCCACCAAGGCGCGGTCCCCCGCCAGGGGCGCCAATCGCTCACTGACGCCGAGATCGGTCTCAAACGTATGGAGGTTGCGGTTATTCACCCCCAGAAGGCCCCGCGGCAGGGACAGGGCCCGGTCGAGTTCCGCCTCGTCATGCACCTCGATGAGGATATCCATGCCGTAGCTTGTCGCCGCCGCCGCCAATTCCGCCGCTTGCGAGTCCGACAGCACGGCCATGATCAGCAAGATGGCATCAGCCCCCCAAAGGCGCGCCTCGCCGACTTGATAGGGGTCGATCATGAAGTCTTTTCTGAGGGCGGGGAGATCGGTGGCGCCCCGCGCCGCCTCCAGAAAGGTCGGATGTCCTTGAAAGGCCGGCTGGTCGGTGAGGACGGAGAGACAGGCCGCCCCGCCGCTTTGATAGGCCTCCGCCAATCGAGCGGGATCGAAATCGGCGCGGATCAGTCCCTTGGAGGGACTGGCCTTTTTGATTTCGGCGATCAGGCCAAAACCGGCCTTGGCTGTCTCATCGAGGGCGTGGGCGAAGGGCCGAACATCCCGCCGATCCTGGGCATCGCGGTCCACCGCGGCGGGCGCGCGCTCGGCCTTGGCGGCGCGAACCTCATCCTTCTTATAGGCGATAATATCGTCGAGGATCGTCACTATTCCGTGCGTCCTTCTTGGGTAAAGGTCACGAACCGGTCGAGCAGCGCCTTGGCCTTCCCGCTGTCGATCTCGACTTCGGCGAGGCGCGCCCCCTCGTTGAGGCTCGCCGTCCGTCCCGCAATGACCAAGCCGGCCGCTGTGTTCAGGATCACCGCATCGCGATAGGCCCCCGGCTCCCCCTCGAGCAATCGGGTGAGGGCCCGGGCATTGTCCGTGGCGTCGCCGCCGGTCAGGGCCTCCGGCGGATGGCGGTCAAGGCCGGCTTGTTCGGGTTCGACGGTGAGGTGGGTAATCTCCCCATCCTCGAGGGCGGCCACGTGGCTGATGCCGGTCACGGTCAGCTCATCAAGGCCATCGCTGCCGTGCACGACCCAGGCCTTTGTGGAGCCAAGATCCCGCAAGGCCTCGGCAATCGGGGTCAGGAGGCTCGTATCATAGACCCCGAGGAGCTGCCGTTTCGCGCCCGCAGGATTCGTCAGCGGCCCCAGCATATTGAACAATGTCCTGACACCGAGCGCCTTTCGGACCGGTGCCACATGGCGCATCGCCGGGTGATGATTGGGGGCAAAGAGAAAGGCGAGCCCAAGATCGCGCAGGGCCGCCTTGGCCTGGGCCGGGGGGATGGTCACATCCACGCCGAGCGCTGTCAGCACATCCGAGGATCCACTCTGTGAACTGACGGCTCGGTTCCCGTGTTTGGCCACTGGTACCCCGCAGGCGGAAAGGACGATCGCCGTAGCCGTCGAGATATTGAACGTGTTCGCCCCGTCCCCGCCGGTCCCGCAGGTGTCGACGGCATCCTCCGGCCCCTGAAAACTGGTGGCTGCGGCACGCATGGCGCGGGCGGCGCCGATGATTTCTTCCGGCGTTTCGCCGCGGACTTTGAGAGCGACCAAAAACGCCCCCGCCGCTGCGGGCTCCACTTGGCCCTGCAAAAGATGCCCCATGGCGCGGGCCATTTCCTCCGCCGTCAGGGGAATACCCTCGGCCACGCGGGCCAGGAAGGGGGCAAAGCCGTCGGTCATGCCGCTGCCGTCACCGCCGGGCGGGCCGCCAGGAAATTCGCGATCAGGCGCGCCCCATGCTCCGAAGCGATGCTTTCAGGGTGGAACTGGACCCCCCAAATCGGTGCGTCCCGCACGCGCAACGCCATGATCTCGCCGTCATCGGTCGCCTTGGCAAGAATGGCGAGGGGGCTTGGGAAATCGGTGGGGGCGGCGACGAGGGAATGATATCTTGTTGCGGTGAATTGCTTCGGCATGCCGTCGAACAGGGGGTCGTCACCCTGCCGATCGACGATACTCGTTCGTCCATGCATCAAGGTCTTGGCACGAACGACGCTGCCGCCAAAGGCCTGGGCAATGGACTGGTGACCGAGGCAAACCCCCAACAGCGGCACCCCGGTTTGGTGGGCCGCGGTGACCAGATCGACGGAAATTCCCGCTTCGCTGGGAGAGCAGGGACCGGGAGAAATGACGATGGCCTCGGGGCCCAGTCCCATCGCCTCTTCGACACTGAGCGAATCATTCCGTACAACGCGAATGTCCGTCTCCGCCGTGCCGATGAGATGCACGAGGTTCCAGGTAAAACTATCGTAGTTGTCGAGAACGAGGATCATGGTATCCCATTGCTTCTATCACGCCCGGCGGCATGGGCAAGAATGAGGAGGGGGCTGTGAAAGGCGTCGCTGGACTGTTCCTCGGGCTGTTTGCCGCCGGCTCGGCTCTTGGCACTATGGTGGTCCTTTCCACAAGTCCGGCCCGCCCTAGCCCAGAGCCCTTACGAAATCTTGTCGTCGAGGCGCGTGCGGCGGGGCAAGCCGCCTCGCCCCACGCCCCGAAAGATGACGCGGGGTCGATCGATCTTGGGGAGGTTCATCTTCGCTCGCCGTCCCCCCCCTGGCGCCGCGTCGATTTCCACGCGCGGCCGCGAATCGCCCTCGTGATCGACGATATGGGCTATTCCTGGGCCGCCTATGACCGCCTCAACGATCTGCCGGTGCCGCTCACCATGGCGTTTCTGCCCTTCTCCGCGGATGCCCAGGAGATGATCGACGCGCTTTGGCCCCGACACGACGCCATCGTGCATCTCCCGATGGAGCCCATCGCAGAGACGCATCTTGCGGGGCCCGGCATGCTGTCAACGGATATGGACGCTGACGCCATCAAATGGGGGCTGCTCGCGGCGCTCTCTCAATTACGCGGCTATTCGGGGGTCAATAACCACACCGGCAGCCGATTTACCGCCGATCGGGCGAGGATGGCCGTCGTGTTGGGCGAGCTCAACCGCCGGGGGTTATTCTTTCTCGATTCCATCACGACCCCCCGCCCCGTGGCCCATCTTATTGCCGAAGCGGAGGGCTTCTCGGTCCTCGAACGGAACGTCTTTCTCGACTCGGATTACGACACCCTGACCTCTCAACAGGTCCGGACTCAATTGGCGAAGCTTGAGCGGATCGCCCAGTCGGAGGGGCAGGCCATCGGGATCGGTCACCCCTATGCGATCACCCTCGATGTGGTCGAGAGATGGGCCGAAGATGTTGAGGCGCGCGGCTTTTCCCTCGTCCTCGTCAAGGACTTGGCCCCCCGCCCCCGACACCGGACGTTGGCCGACCTCAGATAGAGGTCAATTGTAGCGCAAGACCGGGGCACGGCTCTGCGCGATCAGGGTGATCTGTCGTCCCGAGAAGGGGGGCGCTTTGAACTCATAGATCCCGCTCGCCTCGATCAATCGATAGTCGAGCCCCTCGCTCAACGTGGTATCAAGCTCGATGGTGATGTTCTGGATGAACCCTTCGAGGTTTTCTTCGAGGATGGTGAGCATTTCCTCATCGGTAATGTCCGGGTCGAGATAAACCTGCCGGGCCACATCGTTCACACTATGGACAAAGGCGTTCCGGGCCTGAAAGGCATAGGCCACATCCATGAACCAGAACAGCGCCGTGATGGCCAAAGGCGCCATGATCGCGAATTCGACCACGGCGCTTCCTTTTTCATCCGTAATAAGACGTTTCACCGCAGGCGGACCTCGGTTTTCGCGTGAACATGCGTATCCGGGAAAAGCAGGCCGTCGATCCGGCGCTTGACCGAGATCGAGACGAAGGCGGACGGCGGATAGAGGGTAGGGCAAAGCTCGTCACACGGGCTTGAAAGACCGTCCGAGCATTCGCAATAATGCGTGACGTCGATACAGGTCTTGTTGATCGAGCAATTTCCCTCAAGATCGACGGTGCCTTTCACGCTTTCGCCAAGCGCCATCAGCGCGGCGCCTTCGATGGCGACATCGTTGGTCGTGTTCAACATCGCCACCTGGGACCCCGCCCGCAGCGCCTGGTCGAGATCCATCCGTGAGGAGGCGCGGTCCCCGATATCGGAAATGGCGAGGGCGGACAGAACCAGGAGCGGAGAGAACATACAGGACTCGATTGCGGCTGTCCCATCCTCTCGTTTCAGGAGGCTGACAATTTTGAGGAACAAAGTCTTCATCATTCCTATTCCTTGATCAAAATGACCTGGGCAGTTTCGTAATCCGAAATGCCCAAGCCGCTACAATCGCTACCGAAATAGCTGTTGCCTTCGAAGGAGATCGTGGAGCCGACGAGGATCGTGCAGACCGTTCCCCCTGAAAAATTGCTGCCCGAATAGGTCACATCCGCATTCGGAAAATAAAGGACCCCTGTGAAGGATGTCGCACTGTTGCCATTGAGGATGTGGTTGACGGCCGTATCCGACGGATCGGCGAACATCAGTACACCGTGATAATCATTGGCGGGATCGGCGGGCGCGGTGAGTGACGTGACGGCGCCCCCATTCATCCGCATTCTCGCTCCATCCCTCAGGACAAAGGTAACGCCCGTTCCGGAGAGATCGGCCGTCGAGTTCACGCGGATCTCGACGCCACTGAAAATATAAAGGCCCGCGTTGAACGTCACATCGCCCTTGATTTGGAGGGTCGAGCCGCCTGCGCCTGCGGCACAGACCGTCCCCGGATTCACCGTCACCACGTCTGAGGGCGAGCTGTTCAGGGCTCCCTTCAAACTGGTCGAGCATGGCCCCGCAGCCGGGACGGCGAGGCTGGCATAGGGGTCGGCAAAACGACGGGTATATTCATAGGGCGAGAAGCAATCAGTCAGGGTCAGGGCGCTTTCATGCCCCTCCACCCCGCCGACCGCGGAGACACATTCCGCCGTCACGCCGGTACTGCCGGAGAAATCGATGGCGTTCGAGGCGATGGAATTCGAGGTGATATCGCATCCGTCCAGCTCGATACTCGATGAGCCCGAGAAGCGGATGGCGGCGGGTTCGGTCGCATGAAGGGCGAGAATGCAGGCAGGGCGGGAGCCGGCGGTCCGCGCCACCGCGCGGGCACTGAGGCGGATGGTGTCACTGTCGGCATAGAGGGCCGAGAAATGTCGCTTGACCCGCTCGAACAAGACCACTTCGACGGCATTAGGGTCCCCGGCATAGGCGCCGGCCACGGGGGGATGGTGCACGATCGGCGTCTCAAGTCGCTCCTCGCTCAATCCTTTGGCAAGGGCGGCTCGTAACGCCGCCGCCTGGGCATCATCGAGGGTCATCCCTTGGGTCAGCACCGCGGCCGCCGAAAAGGCAGCTGAGTCGCTCGCGCCCTGGAGCGCGTTGGACCGCATCTGCCAATAGCCAATTTCGGCGCCAATGCCGCAAAATCCGACGATGATCGGGGCCGTCAGACCCATTAAGACCGAAATCGTCCCCGTTTCCGAGCCGCGAAGGCGGTGCAGGAGAGATGTTCTATGTCTTTGGGTATTCCTAGTCATCTGGGGTCAGGGCGCATTTGTTGGATTAGTCACCTCTCCTCATTGGCACTAATCCTTGAAGGCATAGGCAAAGACCGAGATTGCTTTTATCGAAAAATCGAACGGTTCTTCGTGCGCCCTTTGGGGACACATCTTTTGTCGCCCTCGCCGTGGAGGTTAGAGCCTTTCCAAGCGAAGGGGGCACCGGTTCGCGTGAAGACAAGGCGACAAGCCAAAGGTCTAAAGACGGTTCACGCCTCCGATTGACCTGAAACGGTGCTAGTTCCGGCCCTTGCGGTCCGCGGCCATCTTCGTCGCGGTGAGAATGGCCCGGGCTTTGACCTCACACTCTGCTTGCTCGCTCTCGGGGCGACTGTCGGCGACGATTCCGGCGCCGGCGGTCACATGCAACCGCCCCCCCGTATGAATGGCCATGCGGAGGCCGATGCAGGTGTCAAAGCCGCCATCGGCCCCGAAATAGCCGATGCAACCGCCATAGGGGCCCCGTCCCTCCGGCTCGAGCTCGTCGATAATCTCCATCGCGCGCACCTTGGGGGCGCCGGTCAATGTCCCGGCGGGAAAGCCATGGGCCAGGGCATCGAGGGGACGAAGATCGGGGCGCAATGTGCCGGTGACGTTCGAAACGATATGCATCACATGGCTGTAGCGTTCGATGAAGAACGTCTCGGTGGGGGTCACGGTGCCGAATTCACTCGACCGGCCGACATCGTTCCGCCCCAAATCGAGCAGCATCAAGTGCTCTGCCCGTTCCTTGGGATCGGCGAGGAGTTCGGCCTCAAGGGCCAGATCCTCTTCCGGGGTTGCCCCTCTGGGGCGGGTGCCGGCAATCGGGCGAATGGTGACCTGTCCTTGCCGTACCCTGACGAGAATTTCCGGGCTGGCGCCGAGCAGCGTCAGCCCCTCAAAGTTCAGATAAAAGAGGAAGGGGGAGGGGTTGATACGCCGCAGGGTTCTGTAAACGGAGAAAGGGTCTCCATCGTAAGGGGTCGAGAACCGCTGGGCGAGCACCACCTGAAAGACGTCACCGGCCGCGATATAGTCCTTCGCCTTGAGGACCATCTCCCGATACGCCTCGGGCGGGATGTGCGCCTCGAACTCGACCGGGGCGGTGGGGCCGGGCACCTCGGCGGGGACTGGCCGATTGAGATCGGCGATGGCATCGGCCAGGCGTTCGGCCGCGCGCCCATAGGCAGCTTTCGCCGAGATTTGGGGGTCGGCACGGACTTGCGTGATCACCGTGACGTCGCGGGTGACATTGTCGAAAATCGCCAGGATCGTCGGTCTCACGAACAACCCGTCCGGCACGGTGTAGGGGGAGGGCGGTCGATGCGGAAGATGTTCGGCCAGGCGGACGAAATCATAGCCGAAATAGCCGAACATGCCCGCGGCCATGGGGGGCAATTGGGCTTGGATGTCGGGATCGATCGCGATCCGGGAGTCGTCGAGAACCCGCGTGAGGGAGGCGATGGTCCCGCCTTCATCGGGATGGAACGCGTTGGGATCGATATGAGGGGTGCGATTGATCTCGGGCTTGTCGCCATGGGCGCGCCAGATGAGATCGGGCTTCAGGCCGATGGTCGAATAGCGGCCGAGCGTATCGCCCCCCTCGACGGATTCGAGCAGAAAGGCGTTTTTTCGATGACCGGCAAGTTTGAGATAGGCGGACACCGGCGTATCGAGATCGCCCACCACGCGGCGCCAGACCAGTTGCGCCTCCCCCCGCTCATAGATGCGGGCGAACGCCTCAAAGGCGGGCGCGGGGGTGAGGTAGCCGTCCGTCGTCATGGGGCCGTGCCAAAGCGTTCCGCCAAAAGACCGTCATTCACGCGAATACCATAATCCTGTTCGGCGCTGAGGAGATAGGCTTCGAAGAGATCCGTGGCGATGTCGCGGGACAGTGTTTGCCGTAACTGGGCGAGGGATGGCGCCGTCGACGGGGCAATGAAGCGGACATCTTCGACCTTTGCCAATGTGAGATCGGTCCGATCTGAGCCTAAGGCATCGAGAACTTCGCCGATCGGTCGGGAAAAGATCGCTTCGACGAGGGCCGGCGGGAGGTCGTCGTTCAGCACATTCGCCGACAAAGTTCGGGTGCTGACTGTCTCGCCCTCGGCCGCGACGGCGTCGGCAAAGGATTGCCCGTCGGCGATTGCGCTCATCACCGCCTCACGCACCCCCCGAAGGGCCTCAATACGCTGGTCCGTGCGCCAGTCTGTGGCGACCTCCTCCTCCACGGCTTCGAAGGGCTGTACCGATGACGGCACGATCTCGCCGAGTTCGAAAAAGGCGACGCCCCCCTCAGGCAATCGAACCTCTTCAAAATAGGCGCCGGGGGCCGTGGTGAAGACGGCCGCGAGGAGAGCGGGGGGAAGGCGATCATCGTCCTGTAGCGCCGCCAAAGGCTTGGGGGAGATAGTGACGGCGCTCAGGTCTAATCCCTGCGCGGCTTCCGCGAGCGGCGTCCCATCGTCGCCGGCAAACTGAATTTCCGTATAAATATCGTCGATCCGCTGGCCAAGATCCTCCTGTCGCAGGGCGGCCTCCAGATCCTCCCGGACCTCCTCGAAACTTGGGGTTGTCGCGGGGACGATCTGGGTCAGGTTCACCAGCACGGTTCCAAAAATCCCGTCGATGGGACCAAGAATGGCTGGCGACGCCGCGGCGAAGGCGGCCTCGGCGACCGCCTGGTCGGCGATCGCGCTCTCGGTGACCCCGTCGAGGGTGGCGAGGGTCCCGCCTGCGGCTTCGACGGCGTCGTTGAACGCGGCGCCGGCCTCGATCGCCGCTAAGGCGTCGCGTGCCGCGCTTGCGTCTCGGAATTGGGCTTGGGTGAGGGAGCGAATTTCGGGGGTCCCTAGGCTTCCCACCCGGGCATCGTAGAGTTGGCGAACGTCTTCGTCACTGATGGCGATCTCAGCGCCGATCGTGTCATCTGTCAGCAAGAGATAGGTAAAGCCCCTCGCTTCGCCGGTGCGGTAGCGGCCCTGCCTTTCTTCGTAATACTGACGAAGATTTTCTTCGGAAGGGGCGGCAATCTCCGGGGCGCTAAAGGTCACAAGGCTGACATCGCGTTCTTCTCCCTGTCGCAGAGCAAGGGACTGGGCGAGGATGGCAGGCGCCCCGACACCGGTTGCGACGGCGCGGTTGAGCTGGCCTTCGATGAGTTCGAGGGACAGACGGTCGCGCAGCTCAGTGAGGGAGAGTTGATTGGCGGCGAGCACGCGGTTGAACCGGTTAGAGTCGAACTCACCGTCCTCATCGAGAAAAGCCGGCTGCGCCCGCAAATAAGTGGTCAGCATCTCAGGGCTGACGGCCAGGCCGAGCGTGTCGGCCTCCTCAAGGATCAAGGCCCTCAGGCCGTAATCGCGCACCACCTGGTCCAGCAATCCCGCCGCCACGGCTTCCTCCCGGCTGGCGGGGGCATTCTCGCCCCGTTGCTGGCGCTGGAAGCGGCGGCTGAATTCCTCCTCGACCGCCGCAACCTCGAATACCGTGCCGCCGACCCGGATGGCCTCCTGGCCGCCGGAGCCTGAAAGGGTGGGCACACCGACAAAGGCAAAGGCTAGAATAGCGAGGCCCAACACGACCCACGCGCCGACGCCTTTGGTTGCTTTTCGGAACGTTGTCAGCATCCAGACCCTCTTTCACCGCTGCGGAGGAGCGAAGGGCGGTTTGGCGAGCGGCGCTCGGCTTGGCAAGGGCTCGGGCTTGGCAAGGGGCGG
The DNA here is from genome assembly GCF_000152825.2 of Parvularcula bermudensis HTCC2503. Lineage (NCBI taxonomy): Bacteria > Pseudomonadati > Pseudomonadota > Alphaproteobacteria > Parvularculales > Parvularculaceae > Parvularcula > Parvularcula bermudensis. The sequence goes on along the minus strand of NC_014414.1, from coordinate 2,711,527 downwards.
GGACACCGGCAGGAACACAATCGATGATCCAAAATATGGGAGATGGTGACGTGCGCAGACTGATCGCTGGAAATTGGAAGATGAACGGTCTCGAAGACGATCTCGCTGAGGTCACGACCTTGGCCCAACGCCTCGAGACCCCAAGGCCGGACAATGTCGATGTGGTGATCTGCCCCCCCGCGACCCTGATCGCCCCGATGCATGCCCTCCAATTCGACACGATCGGGCTCGGCGCGCAGGACTGCCATACCGAGGAAAGCGGCGCCTATACCGGCGATTTGTCGGCGGCCATGTTGCGCGATGCCGGGGCCTGTTATTGTATCGTCGGCCACTCGGAGCGGCGGGACTATCACGGTGAGACAGATGAGGTGGTCAAGGCAAAACTGGCGGCCGCCCTCAAGGCCGATTTGATCCCCATTCTCTGTGTTGGGGAGAATCTTGAAACCCGGGAAGCTGGCAAGGCCGTCGACACCGTTGTCGCCCAGCTCAAGGCGGCGTTTCCGGGGGCGGGCAAGGGCGTTGTCGTGGCCTATGAGCCGATCTGGGCGATCGGGACGGGGAAAACCGCCGGCCCGGCGGAGATCGAAGAGATGCATGCAGCCCTGCGTCAGGCGACCAGCCCGGACACGCGGTTGCTCTATGGGGGGTCGGTCAAGCCCGGTAACGCCGCGGAGATTCTGGCGGTGTCCAATGTCAACGGCGCGCTGGTGGGCGGGGCCAGCCTCAAGGCTGATGATTTCGAGCCTATTGTGAGGGCCTGATGCCCCTCAACTACCTGTTCTTCTTCGGCCTTGGAATCATTGGTGTCCTGATCGTCTGGTCGGTCTGGTTGAGCCGAAAGGCTACCCGGGAAATGCCCGCGGCGGGGGAAATGTTCGACACCTCCCTCGGCACCCTGCACGCGCTGGTGAAGGGAGAGGAGGTGCCTAAGGGACCGCCTCCGATGATCCTCATCCATGGATCGATGACCAATGCCCTCGATATGGACATCGATCTCAGCGGTCGGTTTCAGGACACGCGCCGCTTATTCATCCCTGACCGGCCGGGGCATGGGTTCTCCGAGCGCCCCCAGGATGGCTGGCGCCTCGACGTCCAGGCGGCGATGATCCACGAAGCCGCGAGTAAGGCGGGGATCTCTCGGCCCATCGTTCTTGGCCAGAGTTTCGGCGGGGCGGTCGCCCTGCGCTACGCCCTCGATTATCCCGACGACGTGGCGGGACTGGTCCTCGTCGCCCCGGTGACCCATCCGTGGCCGGGCGGCGTGACGTGGTACAATCGGGTCGGTCTCAACCCTTACTATGGATGGTTGTTCCGCCGTACCTTTATCCCCCTTTATGCTCGCTTTGGGGCCAAGCGGGCGGTCGAGCGGTCCTTGCGCGGCAGTGCACTGACCAGCCGATATCATCAGCGGACTCGGGTGGCGCTCACCTTTCGGCCGAAGACATTTCACGCGAACAACGAAGATATCACCCGACTTTACGAACAACTCTACGCCCAATCGCGCCGTTATGATGAGATCACGATCCCCTGTGAGGCGCTGGCCGGCACCCACGATATGACGGTGGTCACGACCGTCCATGCGAGGGCCATGCGCCAGGCGATGCAGGGCTTTAAACTGACGGTGATCGACGGCGGTGGCCATGCCTTGCACCACCAATATCCAGAGGCCGTGGCCACCGCGGTGACGCGATTGGATGCACGGGTTGCAGCGGCGGCCCGTTCGCCGTTACAAGGCGCCTTCCGTCGGCTGGTGTCCGTCTTCCCCGGCTCGGCGCAAGGATAGTCATTTTCGATATTTTGCAGGTTGCCGATGACCGCCGTTTTGCTGACCCTTCACACGCTCATCGTGATCGCGCTTGTAGGTGTGGTCCTGTTGCAACGCTCCGAGGGGGGGGCGTTGGGCATGGGGGGCGGCGGCGGCAATTTCCTGTCCGGTCGCGGCACCGCTGATGTCCTGACCCGCAGCACCACGGCCCTCGGTGCGGCGTTCTTCGCGACCTCGCTACTTCTCGCGATCACGTCGGATCGGGGCATCTCCGCTGTGGAGTTGCGCCAGGAATTGATCGGTGAAGAGGAGGCGGCCCCCACTGACCCGAGCGAAATCGACGCTTCGGACATTTTCGACTTCGGCGATGAGGCCCCGACGGCGCCGACCCCCAACCCTGCTGCCGATCCCGCCGTCGCGCCCGAAACCGACGACGATACGAGCGGAGCGGTCGAGCAATAGGACCGAGCTGGAAGACATAAGGGCGGTTAGCTCAGTTGGTAGAGCGCCTCGTTTACACCGAGGATGTCGGGAGTTCGAGTCTCTCACCGCCCACCATCCCCAATGTCTCAATCAAAAGCGGTCCCCGCCCTCTCGCGGGCTGAACGCGACGAGGCGGGAGGTTTCGACCGCCGCCTGACGATGGAAGACGATCGCTTGATAGGCCTCGTCCTTAACCATGGCGAGGAAATGATCCTTCGACGGATAAGCGGCGATGAAGCCAAGATCCCACTTTTCGTCCGCCGGTCCGATCACGCCGGCAAGCGGAACGCCCCGCCAGATGATCGATCCCCCCGCTTTGTGGAAAATTGGGGCAGAGGCCCGGCCATAGGCTGCGTAGGCTTCGGCCCCCGTGGCCTCCCGCCCGTCTTCATAGGCCGCCTTCTGACGATATTTGATGAGGTTGAGCATATGGACGGGGCCAGGAAAGGTGCCTTTCGCAAGGGCCGAGAACTGCTCGCGGGTGGGGTCGATAAAGGTCACGGGACCCGATTTTAGCTTTTCGACAGCGGGCGGGCAATCAATCCGACGAACGACTTCTCCCGGCGCCCCTCCGTCCCGATCGGCATGCTTGGGGTGCGCTCCGTCGTGCTGAACGAGGCAAATATACGATCCCAAAGGGTGAGGACCGTGCCGTAATTGCTGTCGGTATCGGCGCGTCGGCGGTGGTGATGCACCCAATGGTGAGAGGGGGTGACGACGCACACCCTCAAGCCCCGCTCAAGCCCCCCCGGCAGAGCCACATTCGCATGATGAAAAGCGGCGAAAATCAGCACCAAGGCGTCAAATATCAAGACCGAGATCAGCTGAATATCCAGGAGAAAAATCACGGCCCCGCGGGCGAGAGCGGAGAGGATCACCTCTCCGAAATGGAACCGGACCGCCGAGCTGACATCGAGAAACTCGTCGAGATGGTGGACCTCATGAAAGCGCCAGAGGAAGGGGGTTTCGTGGCTGGCTCGGTGCCAGACATAGATCCATAAATCGAGGAGCAGAAGATCAAGGGCGAGGCCCCATCCACCGTCCAGCGCCGCCGGGCGCCACGCCGGGGCGGTGGCGGCGGCCAATGCCGCAATCGGCACAATCACCAGCGGCGATAGAAGACCGTTGATCCCGGCAAGCCCGATATTTTTTCCGATGCGTTTGACGCCGCCCCTGCGCGGGGCCACCGGGAAGAGCCGCTCAAGAAAAAAGAGCCCGCCAAGAACGATGAGGGCGGAGAGTAATTTGAGGAGCGTGACCGTTTCCATTCTCAGAGAAGTTTTCCGGGATTCATGAGCCCATGGGGGTCGAGCGCGGCCTTGATCGTCCGCATCAGGTCGATTTCCGTGTCGGGCTTGCGGGTGGGGAGTTCCTCCCGCTTCAGGAGCCCGATACCGTGCTCCGCTGAGATGGAGCCCTCATGGGCGGCGACGACATCGTGGACCAGGTGCTCGATCTCGCCTGCCCGCGCCCGCCAGACTTTATCATCGCCCCCTTCAGGACCGAGAATGTCATAATGAATATTCCCATCGCCCATATGCCCAAAGGCGATGACCCGTGCGCCGGGGACGGCCTGGTCGACCGCGCGATCAGCCGCTTCCAGGAAGGGCGGCACGGCCCTGATCGGCACGGAGATATCGCATTTCACACAGAAGGATGGGTCTTTCTTCATCGCTTCTGAGGCCCGATGCCTAAGGCTCCAGAGGCCCTCAGCTTGGCGAGTATTCTGGGCCACCGTCCCATCGATGATCCATGATCGCTCAAGCGCATCGCTCAGCAGTGAGTGAACGAGGGTCGTGAGCTCTCCTTTTCGTCCGGCCTCGAATTCGAGCAGCACATAGGCGGGGGCGGTGGTGTCGAGGGGGCGCGGGAGGTCTGGAAAGTGGTGCAGGATGAGGTCGACGGTCCGGTCCGTCATCAGCTCGAAAGCCGAGAGCGCGCCGCCGCTGCGCTCCTGGGCAAAGGAGAGAAGATCAACCGCTGCGGCGGGGGAGGGCAGCGCCAGAAAGGCCGTGGCGCGGTCCACCGGTTGGGGGAACAGGCGCAGGACCGCGGCGGTGACAATGCCCAATGTCCCTTCGCCACCGATAAACAGGTGCTTGAGATCATAGCCCGTATTGTTTTTTCGGAGGCGATTCATGCCGGACCACAGCCGCCCGTCGGGAAGCACGACCTCAATCCCAAGGACAAGGTCGCGCATATTGCCGTAGCGGATGACGTGGACGCCGCCGGCATTGGTGGAGAGAATGCCGCCTAGCCGACAGCTCCCCTCCGAGCCGATTGAGAGAGGGAAGAGGCGACCATGGGCGGCGGCGGTCTCTTGAAGCGTCTGGAGGGGCACCCCGGCCTCGGCGCTGAGCGTGAAGCCTTCGGGATCGACATCTCGGATCGCCGAAAGGCGGGTTGTCGACAGAAGAACGTCGCCCTGGGGCACCTGTCCGCCGACCAGCCCCGTATTGCCGCCCTGCGGCACCACTGGCACGCGGTTGGCATGGCAGAAGGCCATGATCGCGGCGACCTCATCAGCACTGCCCGGGGCGAGGACGAGGGGGGCCTTACCCTTCCAGCGCCCACGCCATTCGGTCAGGAGCGGCGCGGCATCGGTGCCATCGACCACCGCCTTCTCCCCGGCGAGGTGTTTCAGATCCGCAACGGTCGAAGGGGAAATGTCAGCCATAGCTGTTTATCTGGGCTCTCCGGCTGTGGGGTCTAGGGCGAAAAGATGCAACGGGCTGCCGCGTCATCCGTTAGAGTCCCATGGATAGTAAAATGGATATGCCGACAACGATCTCGAAATCCACCAAACGACCGGAGCCCTTCGCACGGGGCCATGGCCCGGCCCCCGCACGACTTGCCGATCTTGGGGCCAAATCGCTGCAACAGGCCCGTCGTGATGTGGCCTTCGCCGCCGCGGAAAGCTTGGGCGCGATCGCCGAGAAGTGACACAGGAGTGACACGCATGGCCTTGTGAGGTCGAGCTCGCATCGACGCTCACGTCGCTGCAATGCTGGTCATCCCCTCCCGTAGAGCGGCGATGCCGTCACCGGTTTCACTCGATGTGGCGATAATGTCAGGGTGGGCTGCAGGGCGTCGACCAATGGCCTCGCCGACCGCTTTTATTCGCCTGGCGGCCTCGGTCGGTTTGATCTTGTCGATCTTTGTCAGCACAAGTTGGTAGGGAACGGCGCTTTCGTCGAGAAGGCTCATCGTTTCCTCGTCTACCGGCTTCAGCCCATGGCGGCTGTCGACAAGGATATGGACGCGGCGCAGATTGGGGCGCCCTCGTAAGAAATCGCGGGTGAGGCCAGTCCAGCTTTCCACCGCCGAGCGGGAGGCTTTGGCATAACCATAGCCGGGGAGGTCAACGAGGCGGAGACGCCCGCCAAGATCGAAAAAATTGAGTTCGCGGGTCCGGCCGGGGGTATTGGACGTGCGGGCCAAGGCCTTTCGGCCTGTGAGGCGGTTGATCAAGGACGATTTTCCGACATTCGAGCGACCGGCAAAGGCAAATTCCGGCAGATCCGGGGGCGGCAGGGCTGCCATGGTCGTGACGCCCAGCATGAATTGGCAATCCCCCCGAAACAGCTTCCGCGCGTCTTCGCTGAGTGCCGTGTTCTGGCTCTCTTCGGTCATCGCAACGACCTTTGCTTGTCGGGGTCAGGCCTTGTTGTCATTCGCCTGCGGCGCCTTGCCAAAACTTTGCTTGATATTGCCCAGAATATCGACGTCCGCCCCCTGACGTTTCATGATGATATATTGTTGGATCACGGACAAGAAGGTGTTCCAGAACCAGTAGAGGACGAGCCCCGCCGCGAAGGGGGCGAAAATGAACATAAAGATCAACGGCATAAGGCCAAAGATCATCCGCTGGGTGGGGTCGGGCGGCGGCGGGTTCAGCTTCAATTGGACGAACATTGCCGCCCCCATCAACAAGGGCAGAATACCAATACCGAGGAACGACCCGATCAGCGGGACGGTCGTCGGATCGAAGGGCAGGAGGCCGAACAGATTGAAGACGCTTGTCGGATCTTGCTCGGAGAGGTCGGGGATATAGAGGAACGGTTCGTGACGGAGTTCGATGGTCACAAAGAGCGTTTTGTAGAGTGCGTAAAAGATCGGCATCTGCGCCAGAACTGGCAGACATCCGGCAGCAGGATTGATTTTGTGCTTCTTATAAAGCGCCATCATTTCCTGCTGCTGTTTGGTCTTGTCGTCAGTATAACGCTCGCGAATCTTCATCAATTCGGGTTGGACCTTTTTCATCCCGGCCATTGATTTGTAGGACATGTTGGCGAGGGGGAACAAAACCGCCTTGATCACCAGGGTGAGGAGCAGGATCGCCACGCCCCAATTGCCGGTCAGCCCTTCGAAAAAGGCGAGAATGCCGAAAATGGGACGCGTCAGGAAAGAGAAATGCCCCCAATCAACGGCCCAGACAAAGCGGTCGATCCCGAGCTGATCCTGATACATGCGGAGGACCTCGACCTCCTTCGATCCGCCATAAAGATAGGCCTCAGTGCGTATTGTGGCCCCAGGAGCGATTGATTGGGTTTCGAGCAGATAGGAGGCCCGGAACAACGGGATCGCCCCGTCCGTCACATCTAGTTCGGCTTTGAAGGGGGTGTCTTGCGGAGGGATGGCGGCGGAGAGCCAATATTTGTCGGTGATCCCCACCCAGCCGCCGCTGCCACGATCCTCAATGCCGCCGCCTGACAGAAGTTTCTTATATTTGCGATCCATCAATCGATGATCGACGACCCCTATCGGCCCTTCGAACAAGATCATGAAATTCTGAAGATCTGCCGGGATCCCGCGCTGATAGGCGGCGCCATAGGGCTGGGCGACCACGGTTTCGCCACTGCCATTCGTCACCTCATAGGTGACCCGGAACATGAATTGTTCATCTACCGCGAGGGTGGCCCGGTACTGGATATCGCCTTCCTGCCGCGTGACGATCACCGGAGTCTTGGGCGTCAACACCGCGCCTTCCGGGGCCTGCCAGCGCGCCGTTCTGTCGGAGACACCGCCGATGGACAGCCCGGCGCGCATGAATTGCGGTGTCGTGGCGGTCCGCGGACTAAGAAGAACGATGGGGGGCGAGTCCGCCGCAAGGGTCGCTCTGTAGGTCTTGAGGATCAAATCGTCGAAGAGAAGGCCCTCAAGATTGACCGAGCCCGACAGGGTCGGCGTTTCGATGGGGAGCCGCGCCGTCCCCTCCGCCAGGGCTTGCTCGCGGCTCAGCGACCGTTCGGTGCCGGGCAAAAAGGTCTCCCCCGCATCGGCAGGATCCATCTGTTCCGCGGCGATTGCCTGCGCCTTTTCTTGGGCTTCGAGATACGCCGCGCGTTTCGGACCAAGCACCAGGGCCTCATAGCCGAACAGCAGGAGGGTCGAGAGAACCAGAGCGATTATGACGTTGCGATCCATCGGCGCCTCCGCGCGGAGCTGATTGGGGGAGGAATAGAGCTAGAGAGCGCCAGCCTCTACGAGGGCGCCACGAACGTCGTCAAGGAGAAGTGGCCACGGCCGCGCGCCGAGCGCGGGGCGCGCGATGAAATTGAGGTCGTATCCTGGCTTTACCGACGATGAGCTGAGGCTCTCGACCGCCGCGCGCAAGCGGCGTTTCAGCCGGTTTCGCCGCACGGCATTGCCATGCTTTTTCGTGACCGTGAAACCGATACGGGTGGCGGAAAGATCGTTCGGGGCGACTTGCAGCAGAAAGGTGGGGCGATTGATCCTGCGACCCCGCCGCAGCGAAAGGAAATCGCGGCGCTTGGTCAGTCTCTCGACCCTGGACGCGCCCATGACCATACCCCCCCGGCACCGGCATTGTCGCCGGTACAGGCACCGCGTCCGGCAAAAAGTCAGGTTTAGGCGCTGAGACGTTTCCGCCCCTTGGACCGCCGTGCGGCGAGGACCCGACGCCCGCCAACCGTCGCTTTACGCGCACGGAACCCATGGCGGCGTTTACGCTTCAGAACACTGGGCTGATAGGTGCGTTTCATGACGGCAACCCTGATGGAGAAATGCCTCAAGGGCAGGTGAATGAAAGAGGCGCTGCCTAGGCAAAGCGGGACGCGCCGTCAAGCCACTGTGACATGCCTCATCCAAGGAGAGGTCGGTGGGCCTGGTGTCCTCGTCTGTAACGATGCCTTCGCCCGTTGCGAAGAAGAGAGCATCGGGCGGCAATGGGCTCGTGTCAGAGGTCGATGCCCGCGAGCGGGGCCGGCGAGAGGGAGAGAGAGATGAGCCAAAAACCACAAGCCGGCGAGGGCAAAAGCCTGCGGGGCCGCCTGCTCCTCGCCATCGGGGGGCTCGGCCTTCTTATCGCCCTCGGTTATGCGGCGGGGATACACAACTATTTGCGGCTCGAAGCCTTGGATGACTTCGCCGCCTGGATCGACGCCCACACTTTTGTGGCGACACTGACTTTTGTGACCATTTATGCCGTCCTTGTCGCCATCTCCTTTCCGGGGGCGACCCTGTTGACGATCGCGGGGGGGTATCTGTTCGGCCAATGGATCGGAACGATCGCCGTGGTGATTGCGGCCACCATTGGCGCGACGGTCATTTTCTCCCTGGCGAAATGGGTGTTCAAAGATAGTCTGGCGAAACAGGCCGGCGGCGCCCTTGCCCGAATGGAGAAGGGCTTCCGAGAGGACGAACTCAATTACATGTTCTTGCTCAGATTGGTCCCCGCCTTCCCCTTTGTCGCCATCAATATCGGTGCCGGTGTCCTGAACGTGAAGCTCACGAACTATCTGATCGGCACGTTTTTCGGAATCATTCCCGGTTCATTCGTGTACGTCTCTATTGGGAATGCCATTCAAAAGGGGAGCGCGACACTCCAGGATGCCGGTCTCCTCTCGGTTTTTGCCCAGCCGCAGGTCTACATACCCTTTATCGGCCTTGCGGTCCTGGGCGCGCTGCCCATTCTCATCAAACGCCTCGGCGGTGGCCGTGCTGCGAAACTCGCCGACAAGGCAACCGGAGGCCAGTGACCCATGACCAAGCTTCTTAAGACGGATCTCTGCATTATCGGCGCCGGCTCCGGCGGGCTGTCGGTGGCGGCGGGTGCGGCGCAATTGGGGCGCGATGTCGTCCTGATCGAGCGGCACAAAATGGGGGGAGACTGCCTCAATTTCGGCTGCGTTCCCTCCAAGGCGCTCCTGGCCGCGGGGGCGGTGGCCCAGACCATCCGAACGGCGAGTAAGTTCGGCATCAAGGCGGCTGATCCCCTGATCGATTATGGCGCCGTTCACGATCACGTTCACGGCGTGATTGCCGCGATCGAGCCGAATGACAGCCAGGACCGCTTTGAAGCCCTTGGCTGTACGGTGTTGCGAGAGGATGCGCGGTTCACCGGCCGCCGAGAGGTCACGGCGGGCGATACGGTGGTCAGGGCCAAGCATTTCGTGATCGCCACCGGCTCAGCGCCTTTCGTCCCCCCTATCGAAGGGCTGAAGACCGTCCCCTATCTGACCAACGAGACGCTGTTCGATCTCAAGGAATGCCCCGACCATCTGATCGTCGTTGGCGGCGGCCCTATCGGGATTGAAATGGCGCAAGCCCACCGGCGCCTTGGGGCCAAGGTGACGGTCCTAGAGCGCGGGGGGGATATTCTGCCCAAGGACGACCCTGAGCTTGTCGCTATCCTTGCCGAGGAGTTGAGGGGGGAGGGCCTTACCCTCGAAACCCAGACCGAAGTGCATGAAGTTGCCAAGGGGGCCGAGGGGCACATCATCGTGAAGGGCGCAAAGGCCGGTGCCCCCTATGAGGTGACGGGCAGCCATCTACTCATCGCCGTGGGGCGACAGCCGCCATTAGCGTCGCTCGATCTTCAGACCGCCGGGGTCGCCACCCACCCTAAGGGCATTACCGTCGATCAATTCATGCGCACATCGAACCCGCGTATCTACGCGATTGGGGATTGCACTGGCGGGCGGCAGTTTACCCATGTGGCGGGCTATCATGCGAGCCTCGTGGTGCAGAATATCCTCTTCAAGACCCCTCGCCTGACCTTCGGCATCAAGGGCGGCAAGAACCATGAGGAAGAGGCGCCATGGGTCACATACACCGATCCCGAACTCGCCCATGTCGGCCTCACCGCCCAGATGGCTGAGGCGCGAGGGGAGAGCTATTCAACCGCTCTTTGGGACTATGAGGAGAACGACCGGGCCCAGGCGGAGCGGGCGACGCGCGGGAAGATCAAAGTCGTGATCGGCAAGGGGGGACGCCTTCTCGGCGCCTCCATTGTCGGGAAAAAGGCCGGCGACCTGATCGGTCCCTGGCAATTGGCCGTCGCAAACGGCTTGAAGATCGGTGCCTTCACCAAGGCGATCATGCCCTATCCCACCCTGTCGGAAGTCTCCAAGCGGGCGGCGGGGGCCTATTATACCCCCAGCCTCTTTTCCGACCGGACGCGGATGCTGGTGCGGCTGCTGGCAAGTTTTGATTGAGGGGCAGGATCGCGCGGCGGTCAGCCGGCCAACTCACTCGGCCATCGGCGATGAAACCACAGCCACTGGTCCGGTCGTTCCAGGATAAAATCGCCGAGCCGTTCGTTCATCATCGCGGTCAGCTCGGCGACATCCTGTTTGTCGTTCTCGGATTTCTTAAGACGTAGCGGCTCATGCACGGTGAGGGTGAAGCGAGAGCCGGGCTGGCGGACAATTTGTAAAGGGATGAGCGGGACATCGTGGGAGAGGGCGAGACGGGCCGCGGCCTGGGTCGTCATGGCGGGCAGGCCTAAAAGAGGGGCCTCGATCCCGTCATTCAATTTTTGATCGGTCAGCAGGCAGAGCGACAGGCCGTCCTTGAGGGTCTGCAATAGCTCCCGGGCGCCCTTCTTTCCTTTGGGGATCTGGCGCCGCGACATCGCGGCGGCGCGATGCTCAATGATCATTTTGTCAACATAGGGATTATTGGCTGGTCGATAGACGACCCCATAGCGAATGCCATGGGCGAAAAGTGTCACCGCCATGGCTTCCCAATTGGCGAAATGACCCGAAAAGAAGACGGCCTTGGCGTCTTTCTCGATGATCTCGTCGAGGCGTTCTCCGTGGATCACCGTTACGCGCTCGGGCAGGGTTTTGAGATGCGCGAATTCGGCGACGGTCATGCCGATATTGCGCCACGCCCCGCGCAAGATAGCGGACCGTTCCGCCGCCGTCATATCGGGATAGATCAGCCTGAGATTACGGTGTCCGCGCCGATGGACCGGCAGTATCATGGGGCCGACCATTGATAACAGGCCGCCAAGGCGGAGGGCCGCCTTCTCCACCGGCATGCGCCCGACCCGCTCAAGGATCCATGCCGCGAGGGAGGCCTCCAGGCGATGCATCCGCGTGGCGGGGCGATTGGCGCGCGGGGCCGGCAACGCAATATCGGCGTCCCAGCGGGCCTCGGCGGGGGCGGGGGTGTCACTCATGATCGGTCCTTCAAAACGGTTTCGAGCAGGAGGTCGAGGGGGGTTTCGGTTTCAAGGTCGAATCGCGCATCGACCTCGACAAGGTCGGCACACAAGGCGGGGCTCAATCGCGCGCGATCTTTCCTCGTCGTGACCAAAAGCGCCTCCTCGGCGGCGGCGGCTGAGCTGAGCTGTGCGATATCGTTTTGGGTATAGGGGTGGTGGTCGGCAAAGGCCCTTGTGGCGACAAGGTCGACCCCCTGGCGGGCGAGGTCGTCGAAAAATTTCTGGGGCCGCCCGATCCCGCAAAAGGCGAGGGCGCGTTGACCGATCAGCGTCTCAGGGACAATCGCCCTCAGTCGGGCGCGAAGGACGGGCGCCGTCATCTCCCCAAGGGCGTCGGGCACCGGACCATCCCCGACCATCACCAGGGCATCGGCGCGGGCCATGGCGGCCCCGGCGGCTTCTCGCAGCGGCCCCGCCGGGAAGACGAGACCATTGCCGAGCCCCGCGGCGGCATCCACCACCAGAAAGGAGAGGTCCTTGCGAAGGCTAGGATTCTGAAAGCCGTCATCCATGACGATGACATCCGCCCCCGCCTCCACCGCCAACCGGGCCCCGGCGGGGCGGTCGGCGGCGATGATCACCGGCCAGTCACGGGACAGCATGACCGCCTCGTCCCCAACCTCCGCCGCCTCATGCGTGCTCGTTACCCGCACCGGTCCCTTGAGGCGGCCGCCATAGCCGCGCATCAGGATCATCGGGCTGCGTCCCCTCCGTTTGAGGCGATGGGCAAGGCTGGCGGTGAACGGGGTCTTGCCGACCCCGCCCAGGGTGACATTGCCGACGCAGATCACCGGTATGCCCGCGAGATAAGGGCGATGGCGGGCGATTTTTGCCGCGACGCGGGCGGCATAGACTTTCGAGATCGGCAGGAGCGCCCGGGCAAGCGGATGGGGCCGTCCCTCGGGGGTCTGCCAAAAGGAAGGCGGCTTCATGGGGTGCCCCCCTTTGTGGGCTGGTGGGGCTTTGCAGGCAGAAGGGGCGCTAGATAGTCGATCGTGCGATCCATGACATCGGCCCCGCCGCGTTCCGCCCAGCTTCGGGCTCTTCCCCCCATGGCGTTCGCCTCTGCGGGCGCGCGGAGGGCGGCGGCCATCGCCGTCGCCAATGTCTTCACATCGGAGACCTGTATCACGGCTTGGACCTGTTCGAGGGCTGCGTAGGTCTCCGCGAAGTTGAAAAGGTGGGGGCCGACAAAGAGAGGGACCGACAGGTGGGCAGGCTCGATCGGGTTATGGCCTCCCCGGTCCACAAGGCTCCCCCCCATGAATGTCGGGACGGTCAGGCGATAGAAGAGCCCCAATTCGCCCAACGTATCGGCAATGAAGACCGCGTCCGAGGGGCGCGGCCAGGGGGTTACCGAGCGCCGCCCCCCCGAGAGACCCTTCGCGGCGATCATCGCGTCGATGTCGGCTCCCCGTTCGGGATGACGCGGCACGATCAGTGTCAGGAGTGAAGGGTAATCGCCACGCAATTCTTGGTGCACACGGAGGATTAGTTCTTCTTCTCCCGCGTGGGTACTGGCGGCAAGGATCACGGGCCGGTCGCCTATTGCCGCCTTGAGGGCGCTTATGGCGGCCGGCTCCGCCGGGGGCGGCGGAGCGGCTTGCTTCAAATTGCCGGGGCTTTCGACCGGGCGTCGCGCCAGGGTGGTGAGGCGGGCGGCGTTGTCCTGATCCTGGGCCGTCAGGACGGAGAAAGCGCCATAGAGCGCGGCGGCCACTCGGGGACGTTTCGACCATCCCTCAAAGGCGCTTGGAGAGAGGCGACCATTGAGTAGCGCCAGCGGGATGTCTCGGCGTTGGCACGCGGAGAGCAGGACGGGCCAGAGTTCTGCCTCGATGAAGAGACCGCCATCGGGCCGCCAGTGATCGAGGAACCGGTGCACATAGACGGGATGGTCGATGGGGATATATTGGTGGCAGCTCCCCTCCGGTAATCGCTCGGCCAAGAGCCGCGCCGATGTCACCGTGCCCGTCGTCACGAGGCAAAAAAGGTCCGGCCGCTCCTCCCTCAGCCGGGCAATCAGGGGAAGCGCCGACAGCGATTCCCCGACGCTGGCGCCGTGGATCCACATGACCGGCCCCGCCGGCCGTGGGAGAGAGGCGCGGCCACGCCGCTCGTCGAGGCGCTCGGCCTCCTCCTTCCCGGCGCGGACCCGTCGCCACAGGATCAGCTCCGCCAGGGGACGCAGGCAGTGGGTCAGGGCGCGATACGCCGACAGACTGACGGGGGCGGCGGTCATTCCCTTAGGTCCCCTTCGTCTCAGGATGGTCGTCACGGCGGTCGCCAAGATCTTCAAGGTTGCGTCCGCATTGTCGGTCCGCCTCGTCGGTGACCTGATTGAGGGCGTCGGTAATCCGGCGGGAGGCGGCATCGATGGATAGACCGGTGCGAGGAATGGTCAGGGGCGGGCCGAAGACGATGGCGCCCTTGCCGAAGGGGACGGGGAGGGGGATGAGGAAGCGATCCCAACTGTTGAGCCGAAGACCCCAACGGACGCTGATAGCAATGGGGATGATGGGGGCACCGCTGAGACGGCTGAGCTGGGCGGCTCCTCCCTGGGCTTGTCGGCGTGGTCCCCGGGGGCCGTCAGGGGTGATCCCGGCATTCTTCCCCTCCTTGAGGATGCGGGTCAGGGCTTTGAGCGCCGACGCGCCCCCCTTGTTTTTCTCCGGCTTGCGGGGGTCGGCGCCCGAGCCGCGTCGTGTGTCGATCGAAAAATGGGTCATGACCTGGGCGATCATTTCGCCATCCCGGTGCTCGGAGACCAGTACCGCGAGGGGGCGGCCCTGTTGCCGTTGGATGATGGGCATCATCATCAGCCGCGCGTGCCAAAAGGCACAGATGAACGGGGCGCCGGAGGCGATCAGCGATTGATAATGCTCATGGCCCACCCGATCCCAGCGCACGAGGCCCTCGACCAGCCGAATATAGGCCCAAATTGCTCGGGTCAGAAGGCGCTGCCGAAAGGAGGGAGAGGAGGGGGTTTTGCGGGGCACGGCGCACTCGGCTACATCGCGGCTCCCTATAGCGAAGTCCGGCGGAAAAACGCAAAGAACCCTATGGACCACCCCATTTCGCCGTCAGCCTCCGATCCCACGCCCCGGCTTGCCCTCAGGCTTTGGCGCGAAGCGCTCAGTCCTTATAAGGGGCGACTGGCGATCAGCTTTGGCTTTATGGTGGCCCTGGCGGGGGCTGAGTTTGCCTTCATTCTCGCGACCCAGTGGATTTTCGCGGGGCTATCGCCCACCGAGGAGAGCCGTTTTACCGCCAATGCCGCCGATGTGGTGGTCTGGGGCCCCGTTCTCATCCTTGTGCTCGGTCTGTTTCAGGCGGCGGTGTTCTATGGCCAAGTCGTCACGAGCCAGGGAATTGGCATCAGTTTGATGCGCGATGTGCAGCAAAAGATGTATGATCGCATCCTGACCCTCGACCTCGCCCAGACCGAAGGGGATGGCGCGGGGCCCCTCGTCTCGCGCTTCACCAATGACATGGCGGTGCTGCGAACCTCTCTTGTTCGCGCCCCGAATGGGGTGCGGGATGGGGTCCGGCTGATCGGGATCGTCGTGGCGCTGGTTGTGTTGGACCCGATCCTGTTTCTGGCCGTCCTCCTCATCTACCCCGTGGTGGGGCTTCCTGTGACGTGGCTTGGCAAGCGGATCAGGCATTTGGGGCGTCATGTTCAACGGCAAATCGGAGAGCTGACCGGCGTTTTGACCGAAAGTGTCCAGGGACGCCGCATGATCACGAGCTATCGGCTCGAAGATTATGAGCGCCGGCGCCTTGGCGAGGCCTTCGAGGAGCGTCATCGGTTGCTCCACCGCCTGTTGCGAATCAACGCCGCCAATGAGCCGGTGATCACGGTGATCGGGGCGGTGGCGATCGCTGCAATCATTGGAATCGCTGCTTTTCGGATTGATGCGGGCCTGATGTCGGGGGCGGATCTCGTCGCCTTTCTGGTCGCCATGGCCCTCCTCTCAGCCCCCGCCAGGGGGCTTGGGACATTGAACGCCGCCTTGCAGGAGGGATTCTCCGCCCTCGAACGGATGTTCGACGTCCTCGACCGTCGCCCGACCATCACCGATCGCCCCGGCGCCAGATCACTGTCTTTACCCGCGGGGCCGCCGGACATCCGCTTCGAGGGGGTTCATTTCGCCTATCGAGAGGGGGAGCCGATCCTGCGCGGGATCGACCTGACGGTCCCGGCCGGGGCGACCGTTGCCCTGGTGGGGCCGAGTGGGGCGGGGAAATCCTCGCTCTTCGGCCTTATCCCCCGGCTTTATGAAGCCGAATCGGGTCGCATACTGATCGCTGGACAAGCGATCGACAGTGTTACGCTGGCCTCTATACGCGATGCCATCGCGCTTGTTTCTCAGGATGCGGTGTTATTCGATGACACGGTGGGGGCGAATATCCGCTTTGGGCGCGCGGACGCTGATGATGAGGCCCTCAAGGCGGCGGCCGTTGCGGCAGCCGCGCATGATTTTATCGAAGCCCTCCCGCAAGGGTATCAAACCCCGGTGGGCGAGCGGGGCGAGAAGCTTTCCGGTGGTCAACGCCAGCGCGTGGCCCTGGCGCGGGCCTTTTTGAAGGATGCGCCCATCCTCCTCCTTGACGAAGCGACCGCTGCTCTCGATGCGGAAAGCGAACGCCTGATCGACGAGGCGCTCAAGCGTCTTGCGGCGGGGCGGACCACGCTGGTTATTGCCCATCGCCTGTCCACCGTCTGCGACGCCGATCTGATCTGTGTGATGGACCGGGGCCAGATCGTCGAGACCGGCACCCATGCCGAGCTTGTGGCCAAAGGGGGGCTTTATGCGCGTCTGGCGGCCCTCCAGTTCGGAGAGGCCACGTGACCCCTTTTCGCGGTGCCGTTCTCCTGATGGTCTGCACCCTTTGGGGGCTGCATATCGTTGTCGTACGGGCCACCGTCGATGACGTGCCGGCCCTCCTCTATGTCGCTCTACGGATGAGCCTTGTTGCGGTGCTCCTGATTCCCTTTCTACGCTGGCACAAGGGACGGATGCGGCCGATCCTCGTGGCTGGACTATGTTTCGGTGGGTTCAATTACGCCTTTTTGTTCAATGGCCTGCGATTTGTGCCGGCAGGCGTTGGGGCACTGCTGGTGGAGCTTTACGTCCCCATTGCGATGGGGCTCTCGATACTCCTGCTCGGCGAGCGGGTCGGTTGGCGCCGTGGCACCGGCGCTGCCTTGGCGGTTCTTGGCGCGGTGATCATTGTGACGGGGGAGGGCGAGGCGATGAGCGGCGCCACCAATCTTCCGCTTGGCGCGGTCCTGCTTATCGCCGGCGCTTTTTGTGAGGCCTTGGGGGCGATCCTGATCAAGCGCGTCCATGGGGTTAGTGCCTTACAGCTTCTTGCGTGGTTTGGGGTCGTGGGGGGGGTGGTGAGCTGGGGGCTGACGATAGTCCTCATCGGTGATCAGGTCCCTGACGCTATTCCCAATCTCGCAACGGGCGGATTTGTCTCTGCCCTGATCTATTCAGCGATTGGCGCGTCGATCATGGGGCACGCCTCTTATTACTGGCTGCTACAGCGGGTCGATGTCACTGTTCTTGCGCCCTCAGGTGTTCTGACCACCGTGATCGCCGTGACCGCAGGAACGCTCTTCCTCGATGAACCCCTGACCGCTCGTCTGATCGTGGGGGGCGCGCTAACCCTTCTCGGAGTCGGGATTATCGCCATCCGCAGTGCCAAAAAAGCAACCACCGAAGCCTCGCTTCCCGTGGGGGGACCCGAGGGCGTACGGATACAGGAGCCTAGTCATGTCCGTTCCGATTGAGGATCTTCCCTCTCCTAACTATTCCAGCCGGGAGGGGACACCGATTACGCTGGTCGTGCTTCATTATACCGGAATGCCCAGCGCCGAGGAGGCGCTCGACCGGTTGCGCGACCCCGAGGCGGGGGTATCCTCACACTATTTCATCGAGCAAGACGGCCGGATTGTCCGGCTTGTGGACGAAAAGGACCGGGCGCATCATGCAGGCCTTGGCGCCTGGGGGCCGGTTCGTGATGTCAATTCCGCGTCGATCGGCATCGAAATCGTCAATAAGGGTCATTTATGGGGGTATGAGGATTTCCCCGATCTCCAAATCGACGCCCTGATCGGTCTGATGACGGAGATCTATCGCCGTCACCGTCTTGGCCCCCTTGCGGCGATTGCCCATTCAGACCTCGCCCCGGCCCGCAAGGACGATCCGGGGGAGCGCTTTCCCTGGGACCGACTTGCCGCCTCTCGCCTCGCCATCGGTCAGTGGCACCCAGGGGAGGATCCGCCGCCCCCGGACTATGATGACAGCCTGACCCAGTTGACCGAGATCGGCTACGGGCTCGATCGTAGTTTCCCCGTTCCTGCGGTTCTGGCCTTTCAGCGCCGCTTCGCGCCGCGTCTCCTCGGACAGGCCCTGTCACCAGCGACGCGCCAGGCGATCAGGTGGGTACACGGCCAGGTGATCGCTGAACGTCTTCGCCCAGGGCCTTGACCGCGGCGGGCATTTTAAAGAGGCGTGGGGGTGTCCTGATCTTCGGTGGGCGGTGCGCGATTCGGATCGGGAGCTGGCGCCTGGTCATAGGGGATCCCCGGCGTGGGGGCGATGACGCGCGGGCCCACAACGCCGTGCCAAAGAGCCCAAAGGACGATGACCGCGAAAATGCTCCCCCCGAGCAGTGTCGCCGTTTTACCCCGTCCCTTCGGTCCAGGTCCCTTGCTGTCAGGCCGTCCCCGTCGGGGCCAAGATGACACCATTGCGATTACCGCTCCTCATCCGTCACTCTCAGGGCGCGCTTATCCGCCGCCATAACGGCGGTGTCTACCATCCGCCGATCTCACAAGGGGCTGATCGGACAGGACATAACGGCCGGCGCTTCTCGTCTTCCCTAGGCGGTCCGTCCGGCGCGCTCTTCTTCGTCCTTGATACGGTCGATATCGTCGCGCATTTTTCGCAACGCCTCGACATCCTCGTCCGGTATATCGTCCGACCGCTCGGCCAAGGGCAGAAGCATGTCCATCATCCAGCCCAATTGCTTGCCATAGCTGGCCACCTCTCGCACGATCCGCTCCTCGGTATGGGGGCGCGGTGTGGCCATGCCGTAGAGCCACCCCCAGGACGTGGTGGGATCGGCGTTGAGCGTGAAATTACTGCCGAAGGGGAAGTAAATATTGATATCGCCGACGCTGAACACGCGCAGCGCTTCGGTGACCTGCCGCATCCAAGCGGCGTAAAAGCCCATCGGGTCGAACGGCAGGGCGGGGACAAGCGGCATTACCGGGGCGACCGGCGCTGGCAACGCTCGGTGCGTCTCGTCCTCGGTATAGGGAGAATGAGCGCCTGAATGGGCTGATGACGGAAACTCAAGAAGGTCCTTGCGCAACACCATAAGGCGCCTTTCTGCCCTTAATTGTCGAGGAAGCTCCTCAACTTTCTTGAGCGGGACGGATGCTTCAACTTACGCAACGCTTTAGCCTCAATTTGCCGGATTCGCTCCCGCGTGACCGAAAATTGTTGGCCTACCTCTTCGAGAGTGTGATCGGTGTTCATTCCGATGCCAAATCTCATACGCAGCACCCGCTCTTCGCGGGGGGTCAGAGAGGCGAGCACCCGCGTGGTGGTCTCCCGGAGATTGGACTGGATCGCCGCATCGATGGGCAGGATCGCATTCTTGTCCTCGATGAAATCTCCCAAATGGCTGTCTTCCTCGTCGCCGATCGGCGTTTCGAGGGAGATCGGCTCCTTGGCGATTTTCATCACCTTGCGCACCTTTTCGAGGGGCATTGAGAGCTTGGCCGCAAGCTCTTCGGGGGTGGGTTCCCGCCCAATCTCGTTGAGGATCTGACGGGATGTTCGGACAATCTTGTTGATCGTTTCGATCATGTGCACGGGGATACGGATCGTCCGCGCCTGATCGGCGATCGACCGGGTAATGGCCTGACGAATCCACCAGGTGGCGTAGGTCGAAAATTTATATCCGCGGCGATATTCGAACTTATCGACCGCTTTCATGAGGCCGATATTGCCTTCCTGAATGAGGTCGAGGAACTGCAAGCCGCGATTGGTGTATTTTTTGGCGATGGAAATGACCAAGCGCAGATTGGCCTCAATCATCTCTTTCTTGGCGATTCGCGCTTCGCGCTCACCCTTTTGCACGGTCTGAACAATTCGGCGGAAGTCCTTGACCGTCAAGCCTGTTTCCTGCGCCAGTTGACCGATATTCTCACGGAGATCGACGATCTGGTCGCGGCCTTTTGTGGTGAACTGGGTCCAGCCACGGCCATCCATGGCCGACACCCGGTCAAGCCATTCAGGATCGAGTTCATAGCCCAGATAGGAGGTCAGGAAATCCTGACGGTTGACCCCATAGCTGTCGGCGAGGCGGACCAGGCGACCTTCCAGGGCCATGAGTGACCGGTTGATCTCATAGAGCTGCTCGACGAGCGCCTCGATCCGGTGGTTGTGAAGGCGCACGGAGCGAACCCGCTCGACGATATCCTTCTGTAATTTCCGCAACCGCTTGAGCTGACTGTCGCTGAGATCTTCACCGCTCAATTGCTGCTCGATCTGGATATCCTGCAAGCGACGGAGTTTTTTGAAGTCCTCGGCGATCTCGCTAAAGGTATCCATGACCCCTTCGCGCAGTTCCGCTTCCTTGGCGGAGAGCGAGAGGTCACCCTCGTCGATATCCTCATCGTCGAGCCCTTGGGCCGCGCGCTCTTCCTGCTCCCGCTGCACCGCCTCCGCGACTTCGGGCTTGGTCATGTCGGGCTTGGATTCAGGGCCCCCATCATAGGTGGCGTCGAGGTCGATGATGTCGCGCAGAAGGACGCGTCCTTCCTCGAGCTCCTCTCGCCACACGGTGATCGCCTCAAAGGTCAGTGAGCTCTCACAGAGGGCGCGAATCATTGATTCCCGCCCGGCCTCGATACGTTTGGCGATGGCGATTTCGCCCTCGCGGGAGAGCAATTCGACCGCGCCCATTTCCCGCAAATACATGCGGACGGGATCATCGGTACGGTCACTGTCGGCTTTGGTGTTGGTGGCGACAGTTGCCGACGATTCTTTTTTGACGACGGCCGAGCTCTGGGCCTTTTCCCCGCCCTCTTCGTCGGCGTCGCCGTCCCCGCCGTCTTCGTCATCCTCCGTGACGTTGATCCCCATATCGGAGAGCTTCGTCATAATATCTTCGATCTGTTCGGAGGTGTATTCACTCTCGGGAAGGGCAGCATTCAGCTGATCATAGGTGACATAGCCGCGCTTTTTCGCAGCATCGATCATCTTCTTCACAGAAGCGAGATTAAGATCGAGGACGGGGCGATCTGCCTCTTCGGTGACGGCCTGATTCGTTTTACTCATCCGGATCCCTATTGGAGGACGGGAACTTTGGGCTGAGCCGCCCCGAAGTTCAACCGCCGTCTGGCTTACTATCATTCACCAATCGCGTCCGGTGACGGATCACCTCGCGCCAAAGTCTTTCCTCATCGACGGTCCTGTAGGCTGACCGCGCCGCTTCATCGACCTCTGCCGCCAACTCTCCGTCGAAACGATGTTTCGATAACGCATTGAGCCAACCTTGCCGTGCCTGATCATCATCCGTTTCGGGACGTAGAAACCGCTCCAACCGGAGCCGCTTGTGGTCCCGCCAATGAGCAAAGGTAAGTTGATGCTTCTCGACTCTGGAGATGTGGTTTTCCAGACTTTCCCTGTCAAGCGTTTCACACTCGACGACGAAGCTGACAAGGTGGCCCAGAAGGGCGCTGAGGTTCGGGTCGACCAGCTCCAGCGCGAAAATCTCATCTTCGCAGGTTTTGAAGAGGCTTGGGTGGAAGACCAGGGTCAGGACCAGGAGCGCTTCTGTCACGGTGCGCGCATCGGTCCGGTTGAGATTGACCGCCTTTAGCGCCGGGCTCACCGAGAGGGGCGGGGCGAAGGGTCTAAACCCCCCCGAGGACGGTCGGCCGCGCGCCCCCTCGGGCCGCCATCCGGCCGCAGGCGGGCGGCCCCCCGTCCGGGGCCCGGCGGCGCCATTCTCGGCGCGCAATTTATCGGTGAAGAAGTGCTGATAGGCCCGCCGAACGTCGATATCCTGAATTTGCGCCAATCGATCGCGCAGATGGCGCCTGAAACCGGCGACCTGCTCGGGGGTCGTTTGGGGGTGCGCCTCGGTTTCATGGGCCCAAAGTACCTCCGCCAGGGGGCGGGCGGCGGCCACGATCTGGGCCATGGCCTTGGCCCCGTCGCCGCGCAGAACGTCGTCGGGGTCTTTCCCCTCCGGCAAAAAAGCGAAGCGAAGCGATTTCCCCGGCGCAAGCAAGGGGAGGGCGCGATCAATGACCCGGAAGGCCGCCTTTTGCCCGGCCCGGTCACCGTCGAGGCAGACCACGGGCTCATCGCACACCCGCCATAAAAGGCCCAGTTGCGCCTCGGTCACCGCGGTGCCGAGGGGGGCGACCGCCGCATACCCCGCCTCATCAAGGGCGATCACGTCCATATAGCCTTCGGCCAGAAGAAGCGGGGTATCGTCCTTAAGCTTTTTCCGCGCGCGGTCATAACCGTACAAAGTCGCCGATTTATGGAAGAGGACGGTCTCCGGCGAATTCATATATTTCGCCGACACGGATCTGGAGAGCGCACGACCGCCAAAGGCGATGACTTTGCCGCGGGACAGGATCGGGAACATCACCCGATCACGGAATTTATCATATGGCTCGCCGTCGTCGGGACGAATCACCAATCCCGCGTCGACCAGACAGGAAAGGTCGAAGCCTTTCTCCATTAACGTGTCGCGAAGGGCTGTCCGATCACCGGGGGCATAGCCGAGCCCAAAAGCCCCGCGTGCCGCCGCTCCGACACCGCGTTGCTCTAGATAGGCGAGGGCGTGTTTGCCGGGTTTACGGGTAAGCTGCTCACGAAAGAATTTTGCCGCTTCGAGATTGGCCTCCGCCACGCCCTTGGCGCTGCGTGCCCGTTCCTCCTCCTCTGGACTGCTCTTGGGCAGGTCGAGCCCGGCGAGCTCGGCAAGGCTCGCCACCGCTTCGGGAAAGGCCAGATTTTGCGTCTCCATCAAAAAGCCGATGATGTCGCCAGACTTGCCCGCCGAAAAATCAAAGAACTTCCCCTTCTCGTCATTCACGAAAAAGCTTGGGGTTTTTTCTTGAGTGAAGGGCGACAGGCCGCGGAATTCCCGGCCTTCCTTGGTTAATTTCACCGTTCGGCCGATCACGTCCGAGGCGCGGAGCCGGGCACGGATTTCGTCGAGGAATTGCGGGGTGAAGCGTGTCATCGGCCTAGGACATTACGCGCCTTGGCTGTCGAGAGCGAGGGGCGCGCCGCTTGGATTAAGGTAAACCTTTCCCCGAAGGGTCACCCGGCGCCAAAAATTTTTCTCGTCACAGACCGGTGAGAACGGTTGGGGGGAAAAGCTAAGCGCTATCGGATGTTATATCGTTAACTTGGCGGAGGCGTCGGTCATCTTAACGGCGCGAGATTATGCTGCGGCGCACATTTATGAAGCAAATTTTATCGAAAGTGCAGACAGAGGCCAGATTTTATGTTCAATCTGCGTTTGCTGCATTGCCGATCTCCTAAGGTCGGCTGGCAGAATCGATAGGCCATAATAGCACGGAGGGGCAGAAATGGTTAATGCACGGCTCTCGCGGATCCTCGCGACAGCTTCGGTGGCATCGGTGGCAATCGCACCGGCTGTCGCGCAAGACGGGGCACCAGCACCGGATACGGTGTTTATCTTTAACACGCTACTTTTCCTCATCATGGGGATGGTCGTGATGTTCATGTCGGCGGGCTTTTGCATGCTCGAGGCAGGATCCGTGCGGTCCAAGAACGTTGCGGCGATCTGTCTGAAAAACATCTCGCTTTATGCGATTGCCGGCCTGATGGTTTGGCTCTGCGGCTATAATTTGATCTATGGCGGCGAGGCTGGCGGCTATATCGGTTCGCTCGCTGTGTGGTCGGCGGACGATTCTGCGCCGCTGGATGTGGGCTATTCGGCATCGTCCGACTGGTTCTTCCAGATGGTGTTCGTCGCGACGGCGGCATCGATCGTTTCGGGGACGCTCGCCGAGCGGATCCGGGTTTGGCCGTTCTTTATCTTCACCGCTGTTCTGACCGGCTTCATCTATCCGATCCAAGCCAGCTGGCAGTGGGGCGGCGGCTGGCTCTCCGAGCTTGGCTTCTCTGATTTCGCTGGGTCGACCCTTGTACACGCCACCGGCGGATGGGCCGCTTTGGCGGGGGCGCTCGCCCTTGGGGCACGGACCGGTCGCTTCACCAGTGACGGCAGCCCGGTGGCCTTTTATGGCTCGTCCATGCCGCTCGCGACCCTCGGGACGTTCATCCTGTGGCTCGGCTGGTTCGGCTTCAACGGCGGCTCGCAGCTCGCCATGGGGTCGATCAGCGACGCGGTCGCCGTGTCCGATATCTTCGTCCATACCAATATGGCCGCAGCCGCGGGCGTTGTGACTGTGCTCATCCTGTCGACCTTGCTCCTCGGCAAGATAAACCTGCCGATGGTCCTCAACGGGGCAATCGGGGGCTTGGTGTCGATCACGGCTGAGCCGCTGATCCCTGCACCGCTCCTCGGCACGCCGATCCTGACGGCGGTAATCGTCGGGAGTGTCGGCGGGGTCATCGTCTTCCTGACGATGCCGCTGCTTGAGAGCCTCAAGATCGACGACGTTGTCGGGGCTATTCCCGCGCACTTGTTCTGCGGGATTTGGGGGACGTTGATCGTACCGTTCTCGAACACCGATATTTCGATCGGTGCCCAGGCGACCGGTGTGGCGGCCAATGCGATCTTCGTGTTCGGCACCAGCCTCGTCCTGTGGTTCCTGCTGCGCTTTACGATCGGCATTCGGTCGAGCGAGGCGGAGGAAGAGATCGGTCTTGACCTCGCCGAAACCGGCGCGCCGGGATATGATTTCGTCCCGGTCAACGTGCCGGCCGAATAAGGCAATTTGCCTTGGGCGGGGCGTTGCCCCGCCCTCTCTTTCACGGGAAAACCAAAGGCCGGACTGGAACGTCCGGCCTTTTTCGTCCAAGGTACAAAGGTGGACTGGCGGCGTTGCGGTGGGCGCTGGTTATTGGGGCAAATCATGTCGGGTCTGCTGGACAGGTGCCGTCAGGCGGGACATCACCTCATCTTAAATGAGGATCGTATTCGCACCGGTCTTCTGGGGGCGCTGCTCCTTCTCTCATGGTGGTCCACAACCAGCGGGTTGTTGGCGTTGATCAGTGCCGGCAATCGGGCCCCCGGGATCGGACTGACCCTCACCATTGCCTTTGCCGTGGCGGTCCTCACCCTTCTGATCTCCTGGACATTGTCGATGATCCGTGACCGACGCACGGGTCTGTGGCTCCCGGCTTTTATTGGCGGCTATCTTCTTCTGACGGCGATCTCGGTCGGTTTCGGATTCGGCTTTTACTGGACTCACATCGAATCCCGCGCCTCGGCGCAGCGGGTGGCGGCGGCGCAGACCGACGATGTGGCGAGGGCGCTCTCCACCAATTTCGCGCAGCTCGACGCGGCCATGATGGCCCTGAATGACGTGGCTGCCCTGTCCGCCGACCGGGCGACGACCGAAGCGGAAGAGGGGGGCACCTGTGGGGACACCGGCGGGGCGGGAACTGGCCCCCGCTATCGGCTCAGACGGGCCGATGCGGAAACCATGCAGGCGCTCCGCTCCCGAATTGCGGCCCAGCTCGGCCCCGCGCCGAGGCCCCTCCCTGCGGGGGCGGATCCGCGCGCCGTCAGCCGTCCGCTCGCCGCAGACAGTCTTTATGCGCAAAAAGCGCAGCTTGATTCCTATCTGGCCGAATTGGGGCCTGAGCGCTTCGGTCATTTAAGCGCGAGCGAGGCCCACGCCATTCTCGAGGCGACCGAGCGTACGCTCATCCGCGCCGCCGACCGCTACGATGCCTTCCGCAACAGTTCCGCGGTCAATGGCGCGATTGAAACGCTAAGGGCGCGAATTGCCCTCGGTCAGGGGCCGATCGACGATGCGGGGATCGTCTTCACCTGTCCCGATCCCGCCCTTGAGGTCGCCATGACCCAGGCCGCCGCCACCTTGGCGTCCATGCCTCCCCTGCCGACCATCACCTTCGATGTGCCTCTGGGGGCCGATGCCACTGTCGCCGCCTTCGGTAAATTAGGGACCAGCATCGTGGCGCCGCTGGGTCTTGGGCGAGGTCCGGGGCTCTCCCTGCGGGATGCCGTGCCGCTGCTCATCGCGTTGGCGGTGGATCTCTTTATCCTGCTGCTCTCCGTGCGGCCCGGTGAGGGGCCAGGGCGCCGGGCGCCGGGGGATGCAGCCCAATGGCTCGATAGTCCAGAAGCCCTCCAAGCGCTGGCCGAGGGCCGACAGGGCCAGTCGGTGCCGACCCACACCGATCTCCTCGAGCACACTTTCTATTGGCGTGGGGCCTATCACCTCGCCCTGCCGGTCGAGAGTGCGGGCGAGGTGCCGTTAGAGCCCGCCCAACGGGGCCTGACCTTGTTTGCCATGGTTCTTTCGGATCAGGGGCTGCTCAAGCCCGTTCGGCGGCGGATGCGCGCGGAGGGCGCGCTCAAACATTTGCGCCACCGTTTCGGCCGACACCGAACCCGCGCCTTCCGACGGATGTATGACCTCTACCGGTTCGAGCCTTCGGGGCTTGCGAAAATGACGTCTTTACTGCTGCCTGACACGCCCGCTGAAATCACCGGGAAAGGGGCTGTGCCCTCGGCTGACTGGCGCGGCAATATCCGAGCGGGCGCTGTCGCGCCCCAACGCCGATACGGGGCGCCCGAGCGACCAGCCAAATCGCCGCCGCCGGAGGTCGAGACGCGTCGCGCCCCGCGTCCCTTGGCCCCCTCCGCCTATTGGAACAGCCTCAACACCGCTCGCCCCCGCGAGGGGAATGCTGCGGCTATCGCCCGCGCGGCTGAGGATGGGGGTGACCCCCAATAGGGGGCACCGCTACCCCTCACATCAATGGGTCCGTCCTGCTGCTGAGGCGGCGGTTATCCTATTGAGAAAGCCGCTCTTTCACCCGCTGATTGGCTTTGGAGAAGTCCATCGCCCCCTGATAGCGCTGTTTCAGGGCCCCCATGCAGCGCCCCATATCTTTCAGACCATCGGCGTCAAGGTCGTCGATGACCATCTCAACGGCGCTGTCGATCTCGGTATCGGAGAGCTGCGCGGGGAGATAGGTCCTGATGACCTCGATTTCTTCCCGTTCCTGTTCGGCCAGTTCGATCCGCCCGGCCTCTTCATAGGTCTTGGCGGACTCCTCACGCTGTTTCACCATTTTGGTCAGGATGGCGAGGACGTCATCGTCCTTCAGGCCGCAGCACTGATCGTTCGCCCTTGCCGCAATGTCGCGGTCCTTAAGGGCCGCAACGATCAGCCGCAGGGTGGAGACCCGAATCTTGTCGTCCTTCGCCTTCATCGCCGTTTTTAAGTCGGCGGTGATTTTATCAACCAGTGTCAAAACCATACCGTTACTGCGCGGGCGCGATGCGCCAGACGTCCTCTTTGAGTGCCACGCGAGGGGCACGATAACGAAATACCCTAAATCTTCTGCTCGACGATCCCGAAGTCACCCTGACTTCTCTCATCGGCCCCCTTCCTTCCTGTGCATCCACAGACTAAAGGACGGACCGTTTGGCCGGTCGCCAAAAGTAAAATAGGGATTATGACATCGTGCGGATCAGTCAAGATCGAACGGAACGACCGACCACGGGGCGGCTCGTCCTTTCCGACGGCACCGTGTTTGAGGGTGAGGGCTTTGGCCAAACCGGCGCGGCGGTGGGAGAAGTGTGCTTCAACACAGCTATGACCGGCTATCAGGAGATCCTGACAGACCCCAGCTACGCCCAACAAATCGTCACCTTCACCTTTCCGCATATTGGGAATGTAGGGGCTAATGACGAGGATATCGAGAATGCGTCGACGGCCGCGTCTGTGGCGGCCCGCGGGGCGGTGGTCCGCGCCGAGGTGACGGCGCCGTCGAATTATCGGGCGAGGGCAGACCTCAATGCGTGGATGCGCCGGCGCGGAATCATTGGTCTGTCCGGCATCGACACCAGGGCGTTGACGTCGCGGATTCGCGAGACGGGAATGCCCCATGGGACGATCGCCTATTCCCCCTCCGGTCAATTCGATATCGAGGCGCTGCGGGCCGCCGCCGCCGCCTTCCCCGGCCTAGAAGGGGCCGAGCTGACCAAGTCCGTTACCCAATCAAGTCCCTATGCCGAGAGCGAAGGGGCGTGGTCCGATCAGGGCTTTGCGGCGGGACGGGAGGACGGTCCCCATGCCGTGGTGGTCGATTTTGGGGCAAAGCGGACGATCCTGCGCTGCCTGGTGGCGGCGGGGGCGCGGGTGACCGTGGTCGGCCCGTCAAGTTCCGCCGAGGAGATCCTTGCCCTCTCCCCAGATGGGGTGGTCCTTTCCAATGGGCCGGGGGATCCTGCGGCCACCGCGCAATTCGCCGTTCCGATGATCAAAGGGGTCCTTGCGGCGCGCCTTCCGCTCCTTGGCATTTGCCTTGGCCATCAGCTCCTGGCATTGGCGATTGGCGCGAAGACGATGAAAATGCCGCAGGGACACCATGGGGCGAACCATCCGGTAAAGGACCATCGATCCGGTCGCGTTGAAATCGTCTCAATGAACCATGGTTTCGCTGTTGATGCCGCGAGTCTGCCGGCCGAGGCCGAAGCCACGCATACCTCCCTTTTCGACGGCTCCAATGCAGGGTTCTCGCTTCGGAACGCGCCGGTCATCTCGGTTCAACATCACCCCGAAGCGGGGCCGGGCCCGCAGGACAGCGCGCCAATCTTCGCTCGCTTCGTCTCCATGATGGCGACCAGCGCTCAATAGCTGGCGATACTTGTGCGGTCCGAAGGTTTACGGATGAGGAAGGCATCGAACATCAGGATCGACCACAGGGCCTGGCCGGCATTCCGTCGGCCGGCACAATGGCGAGCAACCAGATCTTCCACCGCCGACTGATCGAAAAACCCACATTCCCGCCAGGCCGTTCGGTCGAGGAGGTGACGGCTAAGGCTGCCATCCTGGTCGCGGAACCAATGATCGACCGGCGAGCCAAAGCCCTTTTTGGCGCGGGTACTGACGCCCTTGGGCAGGCGATCACCGATGGCCTCCCGCAGGATGACTTTCCCCTTGCCTTCTGAATATTTGATCCGCCTGGGCAGACGCGCCGCCCATTCCACCAACCGATGATCGAGCAGGGGGGGGCGAACTTCGAGCCCTACGGCCATGGAGGCGCGGTCGATTTTGACGAGCATACGACCCGGCAGCCAGGTGGCGAAATCCGCCGCCTGAGCAGAAAGGATCGGGTCATCCGTATCCGCCTTGTAAACTGCCTCTTCCACATGATGCTCGGGCCGGTAGTCGCGAAGTTCTTCTGACAGAAGAGTACGACTAAGATCGGGTAACACGGCGCTGACCGCGCGGGCATAGGCCGCCGCGTGATCCTCCCCAACGGATTGGAGGACCGTTCGAAGGCGGAGGGGTTTGGGAACACGGTCCGTGAAAGCAGGAAAGGCATTGCCGGCCTTTGTCACGATCGAGCGCCGAACGACGCCGGGGATCGCCTGGCGTAGTCGCGCTTCATTCAGGATGCCCCCGTACCGATCATAGCCCGCGAAGACTTCATCGCCTCCATCGCCGGAGAGAGCGACAGTGGCGTGGCGGCGGGCACCTGCACAGAGGTGAGCGGTGGGCAGGGCCGAGCTATCGGCGAAAGGCTCACCATAAATTGCCGCAAGGCGGGGCACATCCTCGACGGGAGAGAGTGGCGCTTCCCAGTCAAAATGGTTCGTGCAAAGATGGGTGGCTGTTTCGCGTGCCGCCGCGCGCTCGTCAAAATCGGGGTCGGCAAAGCCCATGGCGCAGGTGGTGACCGGTGCCGTTGCGGCCTTTTGCATCGAGGCCGTGACCGCCCCAGAATCGAGCCCCCCCGACAGAAAGGCGCCGATGGGCACGTCCGACATCATCTGTGCTGATACGCAGCGGTCAAGGAGTAGCGGTAATTCTTCAACCACTGCCTCATAAAGGCAGCCGTCGTCGGGCTTGAATGTCAGTGTCCACCAGGGCTTTGCCGGGGCGATCGGTTGCCCCCTGGCGATTTTTAGAAGATGGCCAGGGGGTAATTTCCCGATCCCCCGATAGATGGTCTTCGGATCGGGAACATAGCCGTACAGAAGATAGTCAGCGACCGCCGTAGGATTGATCTCTGCACTGATGAGGCCACTTTCGAGGATGGCATCAATTTCGGAAGCGAAGATCAAGAAATTATCGGGGGTCTGTGCGAGATAGAGGGGTTTCTCACCGATCCGGTCTCTGACGAGAAGCAAGGTCTCCGTACGCGGTGTCCAATGGGCGAAGGCGAACATGCCGTCGAGGGAGGGGAGGGCATCCTCCCCCCGAAGTTCCATCAGCTCACACAGAATTTCGGTATCGGACCGAGTCTTGATTGGGCGCCGGGCGCGATCGAGATCGCCGCGAAGCTCCCCATGATTATAGATCTCGCCATTATAGGTGAGCACGGAGCCTTCGGACCCGATATAGGGTTGCGCGGCTTGATCTGGGTCGACGATGGCTAGGCGCCGATGACCAAAGGCGAGGCCAGGAACGCGGTAGACCCCGCCGCCATCGGGCCCCCGGTGGGCCAGTGCCTTTACCATGCGGTCGAGCGGAGACTCAGGAATCTCCCGCTCTCCCACCAGGTCCACAATGCCCGCGATCCCACACATCTATACAATCCTTGCAAAGAACATCAGGGCCAGTGCCGCCGTGCTGATCCAGATGACGCGACCCACCCCCGCCGCGGCGGGAACAATCGGCGGGTCTGGCGGGGAGGGTGCCCCCTCCTCAGCCAAGACAAGACCAAGTCCAACAAGAGTGGCGAGAATAACGAAAAAAAAGCCCCAGCCATAGATCATATGATCAAGCCCCGCCGCCACCGTCATATCCGTCCAGCTTGCCACGGCAACCGTGGCCGTCGCCCGCAGAATATTGGCAAGGACGGGGATGAAAAGGCATAAGAAGAGAAAACCGATCTGGCGTCGGACATCCTTGAAGACATATCGCGCGAGGATCGAGCCAGTGACGATCGTGGCCATCAAAAAACGAAGACCGGCGCAGGCCTCGGCGACAAGAAAATCTCCCGCGCCGGTCCTGATGAGCAGTCCCTCACGGATAGCGGGAATATCCAAAGCGGAGAGACCCGCCATGATCCCAAAGGCGGTCACCGTTTGAAGCGTGGGGACGAGTTCCTCCCCCACCGGGACCATCATCACCAATAGGCCAAGGGCGAAGCGGTGGCGGATCGCAAAAGATCGTCCAAGGAAGAGTGCCGCGAGGGAGGCAAGGCCAAGGGCAATGGCGAGATGCTGGCCCAAGGCGACATCCATCATGTTCCCTCCGGCATAAAGGGCGGCCGCGACGGCGATCGCGAGGAGGGCCGGCGGGTAGGGGGCGAAAACCTCCTCCCGTCGCCACCCATCGGCGATTATGGCCAGGCTGGCAAACGGCACGAGGGCCCCGTGGTGATAGGTGGGGGAGGAGAGCCACACACCGACCATATGGACAAAGCCAGGGCGCAAGAGGATCAGCAGCCCTGCCAAACCGATCACCAGCGCCGGAAAGGCCCCCCCCCAACGGCGCCAGCCTCCAATCGGGCGGCGGCGCCGATCCGGTCGCTCAGTAGTCCCGCTTGTAATTGGCGGAAACACTCTGCGCGCCGTTCGGCTCAAGCGTGCTCTCGACAGTGATATGATCGGTTACCTCATATGTCAGCGTCACCTCCGTATCCGTGCCGGTGGAGGAGCGTCGCGCACTGACATAAACGTCATCGGATAAATATTTTCCCACCGCGACTTCGGCGCCGCCGCCATCGCCGACGCCGATGGAGAGCGCATCGAGGCCAAGGGCCGATTGCAGGCCCCCCCGGCCGCCCCCGCCAAGGCTCGGCCCGCCGGTGATCCGCGAAATGGAATTGGCGATTTGCAGCGACTCAAGCGCGCTGAGTTCGGTGGGGCTTTTGCCGAACAGGACCAGGGCGAGAATGTCCTCCTGTGGACGCGGCGGCGTTGAGGTGAGGCTGATCTGCGGATCCGTCGCCTTCCCTTCGACATTGATGAAGGCAACGACCTCCTCGGCCTCATAGCGCGCACGCGCATCGAGGACCGCTTGATCCGGCGGGACACGGTTGAAGACAATCCGGCTGTCCTGAAGATCGAAAATCCGCCCGGCGAAATCGAATGTCCCATCGAGGGCCCGGATCGATCCAGTCAAAATCGGCGCACTGGCAGACCCATCGATCTGCAGATTGGTGGCCCATTCGCTGTTGAGGCCGCGCCCACGGATGAAGATCCGGTTGTTCGCGTTGACATCGATATCGAGGGCAAGGTTAAATGCGGGCTCGGTCGTGACCGGGTCGTCGAGGGTCGGGGCTTCCGGATTGGGACCATCGACCCGCACCACCTCAACCTCACGATAGGAGGGACCACCGCCGCCTTCGGTCTCGGGGATCGTCGCATAGACTTCGTCGAGCGTGATCGACCCGCTGAGCGAGAGATCGGTGAACGGGCCGGCGAGGGTCAAATCCGCATCGGTGCGCAGTTCGAGATCACGGCTGTCGATCAAGGTGGCATCGGCCAAAATGAGGCGCGCGTCGACCCGCGGATCGCTCGGCGTGGTATCGACCGTGCCGGTGAGCCGAAACGCATCCGCCCGGCCATTCACCCCCGAGCCGGTAAGGTCGATCGTGCCGCGGGCCGCCTGATCGCGATAGGCAAAGTCGATGGTGCCGCGGAGGTCGGTCAGTGTCAGCCCGACCTGCGGCTCCTCCACCCGTCCGCCTTCGAGCCGGATCTGGCCCGAGGCGCCGGGGGCCTGCGGTGTCCCCTCAAGGGCAATTTGGGCCGATAAGTCACCGGTCAGATAGGGGGGGATGGCCGGAATGAACGCATAGAGTGGATCGATGGTCCCCTCCGCCGCGATGGTGCCGGTGAGGGGGCGGTCGGGCAGGACGAGGCCAAGGCTCTCCCCCCGGGTCAGGTCGAGGGGCACTCCAATATCCACGGTGATCAGCGGTGCGCCATTTTCGGGGGTGACCGTCGCATCGACCCCAAAGGTGCGCCCATCCCATATGGCTTCGGCACCCAGACGATAGAGTTGATCCTCATCCTCCGGGCTCACCGTGCTAGTCAGCTCGGCGCGGGCGATCGGGGAAGTGGATGTATCGACGGCAATATCGGCGCTCACGGGGCTGGTCAGGGCGGGAACGGCGATGTCCCTTGCGGTGACCGCCGCCTGCCAGCGTTGCGCCGCATAGCTGCCGGACAGGGAGAGCGTGCCCTCAGCAAGCCAGTCGATTCGGGTCGGCGCAATGGTGATGGCCTCGCCGATCGTCACTTGCGTCGGGGCCAGGAGAGTAATCCGATTGGGCTCGGTGTCTTCGTTAAGCGCTGTGCTGAAGGTCTCGATCCCTATCACCCGCGGGCCGTCCTCATCGATGTCGGCTTGACCACTGGCCGAAAGGCGAGCGAGGAACGCGGAGGGAAGGGAAAGATTCTGGCCCCTGAGGTCATAGGCGATGGCGTTGAGGGGACCTAACGCCCGTAATGCGAGGCTGTCCGCCGAAACCGGCCCATAGCCAAAGGCATTGAGATCTGCATTGGCGGCAAGCCGACTGCCGCCCGCATCGTAATTAAGGGTAAGGTCGGCCCGTCCCACCAGCGTTTCGCCGGTGATCAAGGCCGCGCCATCTCCTGCATCGATGCTCAACTCCGCCGCGGCGGTGAGGGGGGAGGGGGTCACCGCCCCCTGACCCGATATGACCAGATCGCCGCCGCGAAACCGCAATTGTTCCACTGTAATGCGGTCACCGGTCGCGGTAAGGACGGCCCGACCGTCATAGGACTGATCGGTTGAAGAGAGGCGCACCTCGCCCCGAGGCTGGAGAGGCAGTCCGGTCAGATCCGCCCGCAATCGTCCCGCCGCGAAGGGCTCTCCGCCGAGCTGGCCCGCTGGAATGGCGGCATCGGCCTCCAGGGTAAAGCTGTCTGTCGTCCCCTCGGCCACAAGGGTTGTGGTGAGGGGCCCCTCGACAACGTCACTGCTCAGCAACAGCGCCGCCGCCGCCGCATCGGCGTTGAGGCGAAGATCCGCGGCAAAGGCCCCACCATCGACGGCGTAGCGCGCTTGGCCCTCCGCACTGAGGCGCAGGGGGGCGGTCCCGCCCGCCACCAGGCGGATTGCGTCGGCTTCGATCACCAGATCTTGCCCGACAGAGAGGGAGGTGCGCGCCGTGACCCCTTCGTCGAGAAGGGGCCCGATCTGCGGCACCTCAACGGGCGCGCGCTTAAGGTCGACGGTGACCAGACCATCGAACAGGCGGTCCCCGCCCGACAGGCCCTCTTGAACGGTAAGGGTCCCGATAGCGGTGGTGAACAATCCCGCAAAACGCGTGACCTGGTCGCCAAGGGTCGCGGTCGCTTGCAACGACAAGGGACCGGCGACAATTTCGGCCCCATAATCCGTGGCGAGGGCGGTGGACAGCTCGCCGCGAAGATCGGCAACCACCTGTCGGTCGTTTTCGGTCTCGGCATCGAGCTTTACTGTGCCCGTAATGCGTCCGAAGCGCCCGTCAATTTCCTCGATATCGACGGTGATGGTCTGGCCTTCGCGCCGGGCCGCCGCGGTGATCCGCGCGCTGTCGCCAAGGATTTGCTCGGTCGGGGCCGGGGCAAGGCGGCCCGGGGACGCGGTCAGGGTGAGGTTGACGCCATTAAGGGTTTGAAGGTCTCCTAAAAGGGTGCCCTCGGCCCGGCCATAATCGCCAATCTCGGCCTTAAGCTTACCGGCGAATTGGGTCAGGGGCCCCTCTCCGGAGAGGGCAATGACGATGGGCGCCTCTGCGCCAATGGCGGTGGTCAGAAGGCCATCGGCGGCGGAATTGCCGGATAATGTGAGATTGAGACGGGTCCCGGTAAAGGCGCCGGACAGCCTGAGCCGATCGCTGCCGCTTTCGGTGTCGAGGGCGGCTTTCCCCTCCAAGGTCTGCCCCGCCCCTTTGGCAGAGAGAACCAGGGTCAGGTCGTATCGCTCACCCAGTACGGCCTCGCGGATCGACAGATCAGTCAGCGCCAGCCGTTGCACGTCGAAGGAGGGGAGACTGACGTCGTCCCTCTGCTGCTCCTCCGCCTCAGGGGCGGGGCGCTCGGGAAGGGTGGGCTGACGATAGACGGTGATGGCCTGGCCTTCGAGCTCCTGCACGACAACCTTGCGACGGATCAAGGCGAAGGGGGACCATCGCAGGACCAGCCGTTCAGCGGTGAGCCACCGCTCCCCCTCCTGAGAGAGGACGATATTGTCGATGATGATCTCACCAGGAAGGGCGCCCTTGATTCCATCATAGCTTAGATCGCTACCGAGCTGCGCGTCGGCAAGATCGATAATTTTCGGTTCAACGATCGAATTGATGAGGTCCCGCCCAGGCCCAGTCTTTGGCAGGACGAAAACGGTGGCCAGGAGCAGCAGCAAGAGAGCGCCGATTACGCAGGCGACGAAAGTCAGAACACGCAACATTAAAACGGTTGTCCTAGGGCAATATAGACTTGGATGACATCGTCCTGAAAGACGGTCTGCTCGACCAGATCGCCCTCATCGTTCGGGCGGAGGCCGGTAAGGCGGCGACGATCGAGGGGCGTTGCCACATCGAGGCGGACCGGACCAATGGGGCTCATATAGCGCACGCCGATCCCGGCCCCGACCAGGGTGTCCCCAGAGAAGTCAGGCGTTTCGCTCTCGAACACGGTGCCGGCATCGGCAAAGACAGCAAGCTGAATATTTTCCCGCACCATGACCCGGCCTTCAAGGTTCAGCTCCGTAATCGAGGCTCCCCCCGTCGGGTTGCCGGTTTCGATATTGATCGGTCCGGCCTCTTGATACGCATAGCCGCGGACCGAGCCGCCGCCGCCGGCGTAAAAGCGTTCAGTGGCGGGGAGGTCTGTACCGCTCGCCCCGAGGGTCGCGCCGACAAGGCCGCGCCCTGCCAGGATGAACCGATCCTCGCCGAAGCTGTGTCGGGTCGCACCGGAAAGGGTCACGCGGTTGAACTGGAGATCGCCGACAAAGGGGGTGACGGTGGCCCCGGCGCTAAATCCAGTGGTTGGATTTAACTCGTCATCGGCATTGTTATACTGCGCGCGCAGGGGAAAGGAGAGGAATTGGACCGTCTCCGATCGTCCCTCGGGAAAATCGGGGTCGGACAGATCCGTAATATCTGAATAGGTGTACTGAATATTCGCACTCAAACGAAGTCGATCCTCACGGAAGGTTCGCTCGATGCCGGTGCCGACCTTGCCTGTGACCGCCTCATAGGCGTCGGTCTGTTCGTTGAGGAACAGCGCCGTCGCGTTCCACGCCCCCGGAAAACGGGGAAGCGGATCCTCGTAGAGGAGCCCGAATTGCTGTTCGGGCTGAGAGGCTTCAAGGGTGACGGAGAGAAGCTCGCCGCCGCGGAACGTATTGCGGTTCTCCCACGAGGCGGTCGCCCCAATGCCGACATCGGTGGCAAAGCTGAGCCCCCCGCCGATGGTGCGATGGGGGCGCTCGGCCACTTCGACCAAAAGGTCGGTGCGTCCGCCCTCGAGCGGCGGGGCGGGCTGGACGGAGACCTCACGGAAGAGGCTGGTGCGGGAAAGGGCATCTCTATACGCATCGATCGCGCGGCGTTGATAGAGCGCGCCCTCGTCCTCACGGAAATAAGCCTTGATGTGGCTGTCCTTGGTGCGCTCATTGCCGCTGACCCGGATGTCGCCATAGCTGGCTCTGGGGCCTGTGGTGACGTCATAGACGGCACTTGCCGTCCCGGCGCCGAAATTTGCCGCAACATAATCTCGGCGGATTTCCGCCCGAGGGTATCCGTTGTTCCAAAGATAGCTGATGAGCTTGTCGCCAAGCCCCTTCAACCGGTCTCCCGTCGGGTCGCCGTCCAGGGTCAGGCCGGGGATCTCTGAGAGGGAGGCCGGTCTCGCTTCCCCCTGAGGGTCGGTGTAATCGATCCGGTAGTCGGTGATCTCAAAACGCTCGCCGGGGGCGATGAGATAGGTAATGTCGACATCAAGACCGGCGCGGGTGAGCTTGGGCTCCACCGTCGCGGCGTAATATCCCAAGGAGAGCAGCGCCTGCTTCATTTTTTGCGCATCGCTGGCGACGGCGCGCCGCAGGGGCGCAAGGGCGGTGAAGCGCTCTTCCTCATCGCGATTGATCACGACGCTCAAGGCACGCAGATCGCCTCGCAGATCGGAATCGTCGACACCTTCAATGGTAACGGCGATCTCGAGATCGCGGACCAATGTTCCCGACGCAGAAGAGGCGAAAAGGGCAACGGGAAGGATAAGGCCCCCAACAATCGCACAATGACTGATCGATTTTTTACTCACATTAGGCCTGTTTTATGGCGGATAGAGACGGGACCTGCCTTGACCCACCGATATAGTTCGAAAAAGGGACTGACCATGTCAGATACCCTTTCCGATTATCTCATAACCCGTGCGAACTTGGTTACCAAAAGCCTAGAAAATCGGCTTGTTATCAATCGGACGGAGTCGCCGGCCCTGGGGCGCCTGCGCGCGGCGATGGCCCATGGGGCCTTGGGCGGGGGCAAGCGCCTCAGACCCTTTCTCGTCCTCGAAGCGGCGTCGATTTTCGGCGCGGACGATGAGGCGGCGCTGCCCGCGGCAACGGCGATCGAAATGGTGCATTGCTATTCGCTGATTCACGACGACCTTCCCGCCATGGACGATGCGGACACCCGCCGGGGACGGCCCAGTGTCCATAAGGCCTATGACGAGGCCATCGCTATCCTCGCCGGTGATGGGCTGCTCACCGATGCCTTTGCGCTTCTCACCGAAGAGGGGACATATACGGCGCCGACGGCCTGCCGCCTTGTTCGAGAGCTGGCCCTGGCGGCGGGCTCAGGGGGGATGGTTGGCGGCCAGATGATGGATCTTTATCCCGATGGCGGCGATGAAGCGGCCATAGTGGGGATCCAGCGCCGCAAGACCGGGGCGCTGATTGAGGCCGCTGCGGTCATGGGGGCGATCGTCGGGGCTGCGGCGCCGTCGGATGAAGCCGCATTGCGCCAGTATGCTGCGGCGGTGGGGGAAGCGTTTCAGGTCGTCGACGATATTCTCGACGAGACCGCGTCGAGCGCCGAATTGGGTAAACCTGCGGGCGTTGATGGCGCCGCGGGCAAGGCGACTTTTGTGTCTCTTCTCGGTCTTGCCGGGGCGCGGGACCGGGTTTCGGCGCTTACGGCGGCTGCCCTCGCCGCTCTGGCCGGCTTGGGGCCGCGGGCCGACCGCCTTCGGGCCGTGGCAGGCCAATTGGCGTCCCGATCGACATGAGCGAGCGGAGCGGCATATCCTGGCCAAGCCTGGCGACGGGCGCGGCGGCTTTCGTCGCGACACTCCTCGTCATTCTAAAAGCTGCGGCATGGATCGAGACGGGGTCGGTGGCGATGCTCGGCTCTCTTGCCGACAGTCTGCTTGACCTCCTGGCGAGCCTGATTGCGTTTCTTGGTGTACGGATTGCGGCCCAACCCCCCGATGAGAACCACCGCTTCGGCCACGCCAAGGCCGAAGCGATCTCATCCCTCGTGCAATTGGTGATGATCACCGGGTCGGCCGTCTTTGTCTTGGTCGAATCGATCAGGGCGCTGATCGACCCGGCGCCGCTCGCCCACGCCAATTTGGCGATCCAAGTCATGGTGGCCTCGATCGGGGCGACCTTGCTCCTGGTCGCGTTCCAAACCTTTGCCCTCTCCCGGTCCACCTCCCTCGCGACCGAAAGCGATCGGGCGCATTATCTTGGCGATTTCATCGCCAATGCTGGGATCCTATTGGCGGTCATATTGACCGGGCGGTTCGGGATCCTCTGGGCCGACGGGGTCGCCGGTGTCCTTGCGGCCGGGTTTCTCTTCTGGTCGGTGATCTCCATCGCCCGGCGTGCCCTGCCGCAATTGATGGACGAGGAGGTGTCGGCGGCGGAACGGGCGAAAATCCTGCGTATCATCACCGCCGACCCCGAGGTTGCGGGGGTTCATGCCGTAAGAACGCGGAAGGCTGGGCCGACGACCTATATTCAAGGTCATTTGGAGCTCGATCCCCATTTAACCTTGAAGCATGCCCAGGAAATTGCCGACCGTGTCGACCTCAAGCTTCGCGAAGAAGTGCCGGGGGCGGATGTTATCCTCAAGCAGGATCTTCATGGTCAGACCCCTGAGCACGATGCTTTCGGACAGATCAGCGACTAGCGCATATTCAAGAAAATGCAGGCGCAGATTCGCGAGGAGAAAAGGCGATAGAATATAGCCCCAGACACGTTTCACGACTATTATTGACGTTAAATGGATCTAGTCTGACGATCTGCCTCGCGGATGGGCCGCGGCATGGACCGCCAGCAGTCGACCGGCATCGATCTCGGTGTATCCTTGCGTGGTCTTCAACGAGCTATGGCCGAGCAATGTCTGGAGGGTTCTGAGATCCGTACCGGCCGCCAATAAATGGGTGGCAAAGGCATGGCGCAGGGCGTGGGGCGTGGCATCGTCCGACAGGCCAAGCGTGGCCCGCTCCCGCCGTAAGGCGCGTTGCGCCACCCCTGGGGACAGCCGCCGGCCCTTGGCCCCGAGGAACAGGGCGGGCGCTGTGTTGCCCGGTATCGCCTTGTCTCGATGATCGAGATAGGTGTCTATTCTTGTGCGGACGACATCGAGCAATGGAACATCGCGCATCTTGGCGCCTTTTCCGAGGACCCTTAGGGACACCCCCCTTGGCGGGAGATCCCGACGATCGAGGGCGAGGGCCTCAGAGAGGCGCAGCCCGGCCCCGTAGAGAAGGGCGAAGAGGGCGCGATCCCGGTGCACCGTCCAGTCTTGGGTGTGCTCGGCGGCCTCAGCCAGGGCCAAGGCCGGGGCCTGACCGATCGGTCGGGGCAGGCGCCGCGGTGCCTTTGGCGTTCTTAACGCATAAAGCGGGGTCGTTTCGCTGCCCGTGCGGCGATCGATAAAACGAAATAATTGCTTCAGCGCCGATAGGTCGAGCCTGAGGGTCGGCGGGGCGATCCCCTCAGCGCGGCGATCGGCGAGAAAAGCGCGGAAATCGGCCGTTCGCCAGCGCGCAATATCGACCAGGTCGACCTCACCCCCGCGATGACGTCGCGCGAAATCCGAAAACCGGTCGATCGTCTGCCGATAGTTTCTGATCGTGTAGGGACTGGCTCTTGTCTGGGTCTCAAGGTGACGCAGAAAGGCAGCCGTCAATACGGGCCAGGCGGCGGCGGAGGAGGGAGGCGGCGCGACCATCGCAGAAAGGCTGCCCCGATTCGCCTAGTCTTGAGGGGAACCACCAGGGGTGACGACCCGCCCAGTCTTGATCGCCAGCTTGCCCGTGGTCTTTCCCACCATCAGACCGGTCTTGGCTGAGCCCTCCACGACATCGCCCGCAAGACGGGCCGTGGTGCCGACGGCACAGCCGGACAGCAGCAGGCAAAGGCCCAAGAGGGAACAGATCATTTTTGTCATGGTAGACCCCTAATCGATCGCGTCAGGCGACCGGCGGCGGCGCGTCATCGTCCTTGGTCGGCAAGGAAAACCGGGCCGAGAGAAAACGACTGTCTTGACGATAGCGGACAAGCGCGCCGTCGAGAACCGAAAAAGCGGCGTCGATGGCGCCAAGAATCTCGGCAATTTCCCCATGATCGGCGAAAGCGGTGACCGGCGGGGGGAGGGTCAGTTCTGCCTGTTGGCCGAGCGAAAAGCGCCCTACGCGATAGGCCGTCCCATTTGGCAGATCGATACTCATCGCGGTGGAAGACTCGCCGAGAATCGCGGCTGCCGGGTCCTGATCGTCTAGTCGAAAGCTGTGGAACCGCTCTCGATGCTCGTCATATTCATCGGCGAAAAGGGCGCGGTTGGCGGGATCGGGGTCCGCCGCCGCGGCAATTACGGGTTCGGCGATATCCCGCAATTGCGCTCTGACACCGTCCAACACCATGCAGGCATCGTCGAGGGTGATGATGGCGACCCTCAAGGGCTCATCGAGGGGGGCCTTATCCGCCGAACTACCGATATGGGGAGACAATGTTGATCTGATCCGGGCGGATGCGGGGCTGTCCCAGGATAGTTTCTCAGCGTCGTCCGACGACATTTCACTCAATCGAAAAAGACGATGCTGGTTCGCCATGAATGGGCCTTTCCCCAAGAAATCACCCATCCGTCTACCACCCTCGATTTGCGCTTTCCCTAAGAGGATCGCCGAAAATTCCGTCCTTCGATTAACCATGCCAGCAGGATCGCCCCTCCGATAAAGGCGAGACTTAGGGGGGCGGAGAGGAGCGGCTTTTGCCTGACGGATTGAACGGTCATGACATTGCGGCGGACAAGACCCGCCCAGTCCCGCCCAGCGGCACGTCGGCCGTCGCCCACCATGCGGATGTCGGGGAGGGGGCTTTGGGCCGATCGGATGATGAAGGTGCCCCCGCCCGTCTCTTCCGTGATCGGCGTAATTTTTTCTGTCGTGGTGATGACCGCCTCGGTCTCGCTTGTGCCCCCTTCGGCACTCGATGCGAGGGCGTAGAGGCGACGTCCCTCGGCGGTCTGCGACCTCAATCGATAGAGGCCGGGCTCCCCACCGGGAAGGAGGGCTTCGAACTGCCCTGGGCTGACTTCCTCGACCGGCACGGTCTGGGTTTCCCCACGGGGGGAGGTGACTTGGACGGGCTGCGGGGCTGCTTCCAAGGACTGGCGTTCAATGCGCAATTGCCCCGACTCCTCAAGACGGCCACTCAGGGCCTCCTCCTCCAATTCCGGTTCCTTCATTAACCAGTGTACCAATCGGCGCAGAAGCTCTCGATGGGGCCCCCCACCGTCAAAGCCCCGTGCCCACAGCCAGACATGGTCGGACAGCAAAACGCCGATCCGTCCTTCCCCGACGCGGTCCACGACGAGGAGGGGGGCGCCCTCAGGCCC
The DNA here is from genome assembly GCF_000152825.2 of Parvularcula bermudensis HTCC2503. Classification (NCBI taxonomy): domain Bacteria; kingdom Pseudomonadati; phylum Pseudomonadota; class Alphaproteobacteria; order Parvularculales; family Parvularculaceae; genus Parvularcula; species Parvularcula bermudensis. Next base: position 2,669,733 of record NC_014414.1, on the reverse strand, counting down.
GGTCATCAGGACTTGGCCTTCGGGGGCAGCGATCGGAATGTAGCGAAGCCACCGTCCCCACTGATCCTCACCGTCGAGCGATCGAGTGACGGGATGTTTTTGTCCGAGGGCAGATCTTTGGGGAATAAAGGCGCCCTCGCGGGCCGCTCCAGCGGGGAGCGCGGGGAGGATATAGGCGAGGTTCGGGCGGTTCGCCAGGCTGCCACTCTCAGCATATTCAGGGCCCGAGGCGATAAGAACCGCGCCTCCATTTTCAACATACCGCGCGATCTCTTCGAACTCGAAGGATTCAAGGACATTTCGGTAGGTATACCGATCGAAAATGAGAACGTCGAAATCCGGGAGCTTCTCAAGGAACAGTTCGATATGGGGGAATTGGATGAGATTGAGCTCTTCCTCGCGCGCGACGGCGACCTTGTTTTGCGGCTTGAGGATCGTGAAATGGACTAGGTCCACAGCGGGATCGCTTTTCAGGATATTCCGCCACACGCGCTCCCCCGCATGGGGCTCGCCGGACACCAAAAGGACCCTCAGGCGATCCCGGACGGCGGTGATGACGGCGACAGCCCGATTATTCAGCTCGGTGAGTTCTGCGGGCGAGGCGGCGACTTCCAGTTCGATCAGCCGATCGCCGGGAACGGCGAGGGGAACCGAAAGGGTCACGATCTCCCCGATTGGCAGATTGGTCTCGGTATAGACCTCGCCGCCGACATAGAGCGTTGCGGGCAGGGATCCCTGCTCGCCGGGAGATAATATACGCAGGCGGATATTCACGGTCTCCCCCACTAGTCCGTAGCGCGGTGCCGCCACCAACTCGATGCGGCGATCCCGCTCCGTTTGCGGATTGCCCGTGACCAGCGCGTGGAGAGGGCTCTCTATTCTTATCGCCGCATTGGCCGTCTCGCCTGAGACTTGTCCGTCCGTGACGGCGAAAACCCCGGCAAGGCGGTTCCGGGAGATGTCCGTCAAGGCGCGCTCAACCCCCTCGGCAAGGTTGCTCTCCGTCGGGCCGCCAAAGCTCGCCTGCCGCACATCGAGGCCCATCGCGGTCAGCGTTTCGGATAATTTGGCCGATGTCGCCTCGACGATAGTGTTCCGATCCCCAAAGGAGACGCTGCGGCTGGTATCGCTCAGGATGACGGCCAGATCGGGGATCGCTTCGCCGTCCGTGACCGTTATCTGCGGGGACAGCAAGAAGACGACGCCGAAGAGGGTGCCCAAGAGCTGGATCGCCCCCGCCGCCGCCGATCGCATCCCGCGCAAAAGAGCCGATATCACGGCAATCCCCGCCAGCAGTCCAAGGAGGACCAGCGGCAACATCGGAGAGAACGTCAAACTGGTCATCGCGTCTCCCCCATCTCGTCGAGGAGCGACTGCACATGGACCTGATCGCCCTTATAGTTTCCGGTCAGGGCGACCATAGCGATATTGATCCCGGCTCTGAACGCATATTCGCGCCGTCGCTCTCCCCCTCTTCCCGGTGACCTCACCGGCTGGCCGCGGTCGTCGATGGCCCAGGCCGCAGCCCAGTCACGTCCGCCAATGATCAGGGAGGGGACGCCGTCAGTCGATTCCCGTAGGGCACTATCGGATTCGATCCACACCTCTCCACCTGAATTTCGTCCGTGGAGATCGTCGAGGCGATAGAATGATTTGGTCAGAATATGCCCTTCGGGTAACGGTTCGAGGGGGGGGACATTCATCCGCAGGAGGATCGACCTTAGGGCATCGCCGGCGGCGGTCAGGCTGGCATCGGTCTGTTGCTCGCCGTCCATCGTGTCGATCAAGAGCAAGCCGCCCCCCGCCATGAAACTCTCAAGAGCGGCGAGGGCTGCATCAGAGGGGGGCGGGATATCCGGCCGGATCGGCCAATAGATAAGGGGGAAGACCGAGAGGTCGTCGCTCTCTATGTCGATGGCCATGGGCGGCGCTGGTTCCAGGGCCGATCGCCGATAGGCTTCGGTGGCAAGGCCCGTCAATCCTTGGCGTGAGAGGCGGTCCGTGGCCGCATCGCCGGTTTCGACATAGCCGAACCGAACCTTGAGGGTTGCCGTCGCCGCCGCCGGATCGATGGGAGGGCGTCGGGTTTGGGCGGCGGCCTCATTCGTCATGACAGGGAACAGAATGGCGGCGAGGACCACCAGGGCGGCGGTCCCGATGGTACGGCGATGCAGGAGGCCCCCTGCCAGCGCATCGATCAGCAGCAGGACGAGGGCGGCGGTAATCAGGGCCGGCCCCGATCGCCCCGCCGTCCCCTCGGTGGCGAGATAGGTGACATTGGCCGGGGTCCGCACGCCGGTCAGGGGATCGAGCTGGGCTGCCCCTTCTGGATAGGTGTTCACGGCCCGCGCCGCGCGCGCATCGCCATAGAGGCCGGGAGCCGGTCGGCGCGCTTGGGCGTCGCGCGGCGCCGATCTTAAGGCCTCGGCACGGTCGCCCGGGGGGCGGAGACGGCCGAAGCCGTCGAGGAGGAGGTAGGGCGGCAAGGTCGCCGCCGCTTCGACCTCAAGCGTGCCCGCCGCGAGATCGGCAAGACGGCCGAAAACGGCGGGGAAGACTCCCGACAGGGGCAGGTCGGACCATGTCGGGGTGGCGGTGACGTGAAACAGGACGATCACCCCGTCTCCTTGCCGCCTGGCGGTGACAAGGGGCGTCTCATCGGTCAGCGACGCCCAGATTTCAGCCTGGTCGAGGGCATTGGGATTGGCGAGAACCTGGCGGCGAACCACCGGCGCCCCGCTGAGGTCGAGGCCCGCGAAAGGGCTATTCTGAGGGAACGGGGCGAGGGTTTGCGGGCTGGTCCAGGACAGCGCCCCGCCAAGGGCCCGCTCCCCGGCGATCAGGGGGAGGGGAAGCAAGGGAGGGAGGTCACGCCGCTGATGTGTGGAGGTGTTGGCGGTATTCGGCCCGGCAAAGCGCACCAGCACCCCGCCCGCCTCGACCCACTGACTGACCCGTTGGGTAAGGTCGGGGCGAATGGTGCCGATATCATCGAGAATGATCATCCCCGTCTCGGCGTTCAACAGATCGGCGAGGGGGGCGGTGGCGACCACCGCGGCCTCCTCAAGCGCGCTTTGGAGATAAAATCCGCCGTCCAGAAGGGTTTCGTCACCGTCCGAAACCACCCCGGCGCGGACTCTGCGGCTCCCCGCATCGGCCAGCCAGGTGGCGCCGGCACTTGTCACGCCGCCGATCTCGGCCCGGATCACTTCGTTCTGGAGGGCGAGAGGGAGGCGGATTTTCCCGGTCGCCTGGCGCGCGTTTGCGTCAAAGCGCACGGTCGTCTCGGCTAGGCGCTGACCCTCCCGCCCGATGACGCGCAGATCGGCCTCGCTCCAATGATCGCCGATGCGCTCGACCGTCAGGCGAAGTCCCTCGCTCTCCGCCGTCATCCCCCGCAAGGCGAGGGCGCCGGCGGGGCCTGGACGCAGGAGGTACACCTCCTCGGTCCGCGCTATGCGCTGTAGAAAAGAGGCGTCCGCGCCGCTGCGCCCGATAACGCCGTCGCTGATCCACAGGATGCTCGTCGCCCCCTCCATCAGGGGGAGGGCCCCGGCGCGATCGGCATTGCCCGCCTGCGGAACAATCCCGGCAATGTCATCGGCGGCCCGGTCAAACCGCATGGGGTCGGAGAGGCTGGCTTCCCCTGCGGTCCTCAGGAGACGGACGGTACGGCCTGCCGCCTCAGGGTCGAGGGCCAGCGCTCTGACCGTCTCCTGGCGCTGGCGCCAGCCCGGCGCGGCGGGCCAGGTGTCGTCGAGGACGATCAATAGTGGTTTTTGTCCGGCGAGCGTATCCCTGGCGCCCCAGATCGGGCCTGCCAAGCCGATGATCAACAGGGCAAGGACGAACAGACGGATCAACAACAGCCAAAGAGGCGTCGCCGCGGGCGTATCCTTTGTCGCGCGCAGGCCCTTGAGAAAGACCGTGCCGCCAAAAGGGGTGCGGGTGGGCGGCGGCGGGGTCGCCTTGAGAAGCCACCAGAGCAAGGGAAGGCCGAGTAAGGCGAGAAGGAGCCAGGGGGCAGCAAAACTCAGTCCCGTCATCGGAAGCGATATCCCGAAATCGCAGCGTGAAGCGCTGAGAGACAGGCGGTCGCCGGCAGATCCGTCCGGTGATGAAGGAGGGGGATCCCACGACGTCGGCAGAAATCCTCGAGGGTTCCTAAATGCGCGGTCCGGGCTTGGCGATAGGCGTCTCTGACCGCCGCCGCATCGCCAAAGACGATCCGGTCCTGCCCGGCTGCCTGCTGAAACAGGCGGCGCCCTTCGAAGGGAAACGCATCCTCCGCCGGATCGGAGATTTGAACGAGGGTCAGGGGCTGGCCCGTTCCGGCGATGGTAGAAAGGCGTTTCAGCAAGGGGTCGAGATCGTCGTAGAAATCAGAAATATAGACGATCTGGGCCAGTGGTCGGCTGGCCAGGGGCGGCAAATCGGTGGGCAATGGCGGGCGGGCGAGGAGGGCCTCGGCGAAGGCCATGACCGCGCCTGCGCTGCCGCTGCCTTCTCCCCCCTGCCCCCCGCCGCGGCTCTGTCCAAGGTCCAAGATCCTCTCGCCCGCGCGGGTCAGAAGGAGGGCAAGGGCAACGGCCAGCACCTGGGCGCGCCAGCGTTTGGTCGGGCCGTTTTGATCCGAGCCATAGGCCATGCTGGCACTGGCGGCGCTCCATAGGCCGATCACGGCGCTTGTTTCCCATTCGGTCTCGCGCACGAAAAGTTGATGGGCCGACCGGGCCGATTGCCGCCAATCGATACGGGTTGCGCTGTCGTCGCTTGTATAGGGGCGGTACTGCCAAAATGTCTCGCCCGATCCCCCCTGGCGACGGCCATGGGCCCCCGCCATCAGGGTATTCGCCACGGTCTCGGCATCGACGAGCAAGGCAGGAAGGTGCCCCGCCGTCTTTGTGGCGGATTGCTCGAGATCGAGGGGACGGGGACTGGACATCGGGGCTTTAGAGGCGATCGGTCAGGGTGCTGATTAAGCGATCGACGGTGAGACCTTCTGCGCGGGCGGCAAAGGTGAGGGCAATTCGGTGGCGGAGCGCGGCGGGGGCGAGGGCGATGAGATCTTCGAGCCCCGGCGCTGGGCGACGGTCGATCAGCGCCCTTGCCCTGACCGCGAGGCTGAGGGCTTGGGAGGCCCTGGGGCCGGGGCCCCAAAGGAGGTGATCCGCCTGCTCCCCCCCGGGACGCAGCGCATTGACAAGGGAGAGAATTTCGCTGACCAGATTTTCCCCCAACGGCATGGCGCGCACGAGCCTTTGCACTTCTTTGAGGGTGTCGGGCGATGTCACCGAACTTGGGGAGAGATCCTCATTACGGGTCGTGGCGGCAATCATCCGCTTCTCTGCCTCGGCATCGGGATAGCCGATCAAGGTCTGGAGGAGGAACCGGTCGAGTTGGGCTTCGGGGAGCGGATAGGTCCCTTCCTGCTCAATGGGGTTTTGCGTCGCGAGGACCAGGAAGGGGGAGGGCAAGGCACGCGGCGCGCCCGCTACGGTGACCTGCCGCTCCTGCATCGCTTCGAGGAGCGCACTCTGGGTGCGTGGGCTGGCGCGATTGATTTCATCGGCCATGAGAAGTTGGGTGAACACCGGCCCTTCGATAAAACGGAAGGCGCGTCGCCCAGTGCCGTCCTCCTCCAGGATCTCCGTCCCGAGAATGTCGGCGGGCATCAGGTCGGGGGTGAATTGTACCCGGGCATGGTCGAGCCCGAGGATTGTGCCCATGGCACTGACCAGCCGTGTTTTGGCCAGTCCCGGTGCCCCGACCAGCAAGCTGTGCCCCCCTGCGAGAACTGTGGTGAGGACCTCCCTCACAACGTCTTCCTGACCGAAAACCACCTCGTTCAGTGCCGCTTCGACCTCCGCTGCGACCATCGATAGCCGCTCGAACGAAGAAAGGAGGTCGTCGGTGTCTGGGGGGGGCGCCGAAGGGGCCTTGTCTGCCATCAGGTCTCCTTTTGCCGCCGCCTTTTTGCCGCCGGCCGTCAGATCAATCCAGTCTCGTCCCCATGGGTAGTCAGGGTCGCCCTTCGGAGCAAATGGACTTTCGGCAAGTGCGGCGACAGAACTCTCAAGCGCGCGCGGACTCGACGGTTTACGGGGAAGGCGGCTGTGGTAAGCAATCGTATCTGTGTGGAGGGGTATCATGGCCGAAGAGCGAAGCCGTCTGACCGTGTGGTCATTTCTCAAGGGCCTGTTCAAGGTCGTTATCGGCCTGTCGCTACTTGCCCAATCCCTCCTGTTTTTGATGGTCCTTGTGGTGGTCATCGGTATCGCCTCCTCGGTCTCCCGTGATCTGGCGGGGGAGGCGGAGGAGGGGGGCCCCTCAATCAAGGTCCCCTCGGAAAGCGCGCTCGTGATCAATCCGGCCGGCGTCTTGGTGGAAACGACACCACCGGCCGATCCGCTGTCCGATGCTTTTGCGGCGGCGCTGTCCATGCCCGTCGAAGGGCCGGTCTCCCTTCACGACCTTGTCGCGGTGCTGCGCAGCGCCGCTGAGGACGACCGGATCAACGTCGTCGTTCTCGATCTCCAAGGGTTGTTCATTCCCTCCGGCTCGGCCTCCAAGGCGCACTACCTGGCGGACGAAGTCGAAAAGGTGCGGGCGGCGGGGAAACAGGTCATCGCCATCGGTGATTATTACACCCAGGAGCAATATCTGGTGGCCGCCGCTGCCGACGAAATTTTGCTGCACGATTTCGGGATGGTCGCGATCGAGGGCTATGGGGCCTACAACACCTATCTGGCCGAGGCGCTCGAAAAGCTGAAGGTCACCGCGCATGTCTTCCGGGTCGGCACCTTCAAGGCGGCGGTCGAACCGTTTCTTCGCAACGACATGTCGGCCGAGGCCAAAGAAGCGAATATCGCCTATCTCTCCGATCTCTGGAGCGCCTATGCGGACAAGGTCGACGCCCGGCGCGACGTGACCGTCTCCGGCGGCGTCAAGGAATATGCGGCTCAATTCCCCGCCCTGATGCGCGCGGCGGGGAATAATGCGGCCAAGGCCGCCCTGGAGGCGGGCCTGGTCGATCAACTGATGGACCGTCCCTCCCAGATCGCGCATATCGCGTCGATTGTGGGGCGGGACGAGAAGAGCGAGCTCAAGGGCTTTCGGGGCGTCGGCTATCGCACCTACCGGCTGTCCATGCCGGTCTCAGACCCCCATGATAAGGACGATAAGATTGCTGTGGTGACGGTCGCCGGGGCGATTGTCGATGGCGATGAACGGTCGGGCGCGGCCGGCGGAGACGCGGTTGCCCTTGAGTTGAAGCGCGCCCGTACGCGCAAAGACGTCAAGGCGGTGGTGCTGCGGGTCGACAGTCCCGGCGGGTCGGTCTTTGCCTCCGAGGTCATTCGCGACGAGGTTTTGGCGGTGAAGGCGGCGGGCAAACCGGTCATCGTCTCCATGGGGTCGCTGGCTGCCTCGGGGGGCTATTGGATCAGCGCGAATGCCGATGAAATCTGGTCCTCCCCGGTGACGATCACCGGCTCGATCGGGGTCTTTAGTTTCTTCCCGACCTTCGAGGAGAGCTTTGCCGAAATCGGGATTTCCACCGACGGCGTTGGGACGACGCCTCTGACCGGCATTTATGCCACCGGCGTTGGGCCCCTGCCGGAAGCTTATGGAGAGATCATCCAAGCGTCGGTCGAGGAGATCTATGGCCGCTTTCTCGGCTTGGTGGCCGAGGGGCGGGAAATGACCCCCGATGGGGTCGACAGCATTGCCCAAGGGCGGGTGTGGAGCGGTCTCGACGCCCAGCGTTTGGGGCTGGTCGATCGACTTGGCACCCTCGATGACGCCCTGGCGTCGGCGGCCGAAAAGGCCGGCCTTGAAGACTACGCCGTGATCGGTCTCACCCGTGAGCGGACCCCTTTTGAGCGTTTCCTCGAAGGACTTGCCGGTCGCGATGATGGGATTACCGGAGAGGCGGATACCCTTTTCGCTGGCACCGGGGCGTCGGCGCTCGATGCGGGGCGTGTCGCCCGGCGGGTGGTGGCGGAAATCCGTTCCCTCGCCGGTTATAACGATCCCCAAGGGACCTATGTCCGCTGCCTGACCTGCCTGCCGACCGAGTAGGAGGGGGAGTAGGAGGGCGGCCCGACGGCGTGGCGAGGAAGGGCCGGGGCGATCATCGTCCATCTTGACCCGGCGGTGGGATCGCACACCTATGGGCGTATGTCCGATTTGCCCACCATCGCCGCCGCCCTTGCCGACCTTCCCGAAGAGGGGCCGTTGCCGGTGACGCAATGGCATCCGGCCCGTCACGGACGGATGGCGTTGACGATCCGGCACGATGGTACCTGGATCCATGAGGGGGGCATCATTGCGCGGCCTCGCCTTGTCAGGCTGCTTTCCCGCATTCTGCGCCACGATCCGGACGGATATGTGCTGGTCAGTCCGGCGGAAAAATTGGCGATCACGGTCGAGGACGTCCCGTTCATTATTACGGATATGGATCTTTCAGGCACGGCCTGCCGGATGCGGACGAATGTCGGCGACGTCGTCACCCTCGGCCCCGATCATCCGATAGAGTTGCGGCCCGACGCCCCCCCCGGCGGGGGAGCAGCGGTGCCAAAAGAGACGCCCATGATCCCCTATGTACGGATACGCGATGATCTGTGGGCACGCCTTGGGCGAAATGTATATTATCGTCTGATGGAGGAGGCCGTCGAGGGGGAAGACGGGCGGTATGTTCTGAGGCTGCCGGGACTGGACCGTCCCCTCGATCTTGGCGAGGCGAGGTGATGGCGCTTGATTCTGCGGGGGTCCCCTCCATTGCCGACCGGTTGAGACGTCTTTGCGAGGCGGAGGCGGCCCGCGCCGAACGTCACCTGTTCCGTGAACTGAACCCCGATCGCCTTCATTCTCCTCAATTGTCCTCGCCGCCCAAGAGATTTCGGCCGGCCTCCGTCCTGATCCCGATTATCGAGCGGGAGGGGCGGCATACCGTTCTGCTGACGGTCCGCTCTCCGACCATGCCCTCCCATGCCGGGGAAATCAGCTTCCCCGGCGGGGGACAGCGGCAGGAGGAGAGCGTCATCGAGACGGCCCTGCGGGAGGCGGAGGAAGAGGTCGGCCTCACCCCCGATGCGGTCGATGTCGTGGGGACATTCGCCATCCACTATGGGGGGCTTGGCTACGCCGTCACCCCTGTTGTGGGTCTTGTGACCGCCCCGCCGCCGATCATTCCCTGTCCACGCGAAGTCGATGAAGCGTTCGAGGTGCCGCTCGACCATTTCATCGACCCCTCCAGTCATCAGGTCACCGAACGTCAGTTCAAGGACGTGGTTTATCGGATGTATGCCGCGCCTTATGAGGGAGCCGGGCCCCGCAGGAATGTCTGGGGGCTGACCGCCGGGATCTTGCATACCTTCATGCGGGCCTGGCACGACCGGCCCATCGGGTCATGACGGCGGACCCCTTCGCTTGGGCCCGCTCGGGGGACGCAGCAAAGCTCCTCGCCATCCTCAACGAGGAAGGGGAGGCCCGTTTCGTCGGCGGGTGTATCCGGGACAGCCTGCTGGGTCAGCCGCCGGGCGCTGCGGGGCATACCGATATCGATATCGCCACGACCCTGCTGCCCGAAGAGACGCTAAAGCTGTTGGGCCGCCACGGGATAAGGGTCATCCCGACAGGTCTTGAACATGGTACGGTCACTGCCGTTCTGTCTGCCGTTCCTTTTGAAATAACGACCCTGCGATGCGACGTGGCCACCGATGGCCGGCATGCGACCGTCTCCTTTACGGAGGATTGGGAAAAAGACGCCGCGCGGCGAGATTTCACAATCAACGCCTTGTCCCTCGATAAGGAGGGGCGCCTTTACGACTATCATGATGGTCGGGCGGATCTGATGGCGCGGCGGGTACGGTTCATCGGTCGACCGGCACAACGGATCAAGGAAGATTATCTCCGCATACTCCGTTTTATGCGATTTTCGGCTCGTTTCGGCGGCACTCTCGACGTCGCCGGATGGCAGGCGTCCGAGGCGTTGGCCGGTGGCCTGCTTCATCTCTCTAAAGAACGGATCTGGAGCGAGGTGTCGCGACTCTTTTGCGCGGCGGGGGCCCCGACAGTTTTGAGCGAGGCGGCGAAGGGGCCGATACTCGACGCGATCATCCAGGTTGCCCCCGACCCCGTGAGCTTCGCGCGGATCCACGCCGCGCGGGAGGGGGCGCCGTCAGCGGGGCTGTGCCTGGCCGCGCTGTGGCCGACGGCGACGCGATCCATGCTGCAATCGGCTTTCAAACCGCCCACTAGCGTGCTCGCGCACGCCCTGACCCTGCCGGAGATTGCCAAGGTCTGGGAAGCCGGCGCCACCCCAAGGGAGGTGCTCTTCAGTTATGGCCGCCCTGCCGCCGAGGAGGGGCTCGCCCTTTGTCGTCTGTCCGCGGCGGCGAAGGCGGAAATCGTCCGTGCTCTGACGACGGCGCCGGTTCCGGTATTGCCCGTTCGCGGGGCGGATTTCATCGCGGCGGGTTTGACCGCCGGTCCGATGGTGGGGAACGCGCTTAAGGACTTCACCGAGCGGTGGGCCCAGGCCAATTTTCCCGAAGACCCCGCCATTGTGCGGTCGCTCTTCGATGAAGTGATGGCGGCGATCTAATCGCGAAGCAGGGATCTCTCGGCACCGCCCCTGGGTAAAGTTCCCCCTGCTATGATTGCGTCTCCTGCATTGTTCGGCCACAAAAAGGGCCATAAGACAAATAATCAGGATGGCGCTCGGCGCCACGGTTGAGGGAGATTTGATATGCATGGTCTGATGATGGAAACGCCGCTACTTGTGACGGAAATCCTCCGCCATGCCGTCCGATCAAGTCCCAATCAAGAAGTCGTGACGCGCCTCGTTGAGGGCGGGATGCACCGATACACCTTCAAGGAGGCGGGGGAGCGCATTGCCCAGCTTGCCCATGCATTGGTCGCGCTTGGGGTTGGCGAGGGCGATCGGGTCGGCGTGATGGGCTGGAATACCCATCGCCAGCTCGAACTCTATTATGCCACCGCCGGAATCGGGGCGGTTTGCCATACGATCAATCCGCGCCTGGGGCCGGAAAATGCGGGCTATGTGATGAACCACGCGCGGGACAAGGTCGTGTTCTACGACGAGACCTTCCTGCCGCTGGTCAAGGGGCTCGCGCCCCATCTGGCGACGGTGGAAAGTTATATCGCTCTGTCGGCCACCGGGGCCTTGCCGGAGATTGGTGACAAGCCTGTCCATAATTATGAGAGTCTGATCGAAAAACATCCGACGACCTATGATTGGCCGGAATTCGATGAACGAACCGCCTGCGGGCTTTGTTATACCTCCGGCACGACCGGTCGGCCCAAGGGTGTGCTCTATACCCATCGCTCGACAGTGTTGCATGCCCTCGTTCTCGCACAGCCCAATGTCGGCGCGTTCGATCGGGGCGACGCGCTCTTACCCGTGGTGCCGATGTTCCACGTCAATGCCTGGGGTGTCCCCTACGCAGCCTTGATGATGGGGGTAAAGCTGGTCATGCCGGGGCCGGGGCTCGATGGGGAGAGCCTTTATGAAATCTTCGAAAGCGAGCAGGTCGCCTACGCCCTTGGTGTCCCGACGGTTTGGCTCAATCTTCTGAACTATGTCGATCAGAACAATCTGTCGTTCAGCTCGCTGAAGCATACGATGGTCGGTGGTGCTGCGCTCAGTGAACGGATTATCAAGGGCTTTGAGCGTCACGGCGTTAGGGTGCGCCAGGGATGGGGGATGACCGAAATGTCGCCCATCGGGACCACGAATGTCGAGGAAGACGATTGGTCCGAACTGCCCGAAGAGGAGCGGGTGCAAATTCAGCTCCGCCAGGGCAAGGCCGTGCCGTTCATGCAGATGCGGATTGTCGACGATGAGGGCAATTGCCTGCCGCATGACGGGGAAAGCGACGGCCATTTGCAGGTCAAGAGCCCGTGGGTCCTGTCGGCCTATTACGAATATGACGGCCAGACGCTCACCGACGATGGATGGTTCGATACCGGCGATGTGGTGGTTATCCATCCCGATGGCCGTATGCAGATCACCGACCGGGCCAAGGATGTGATCAAGTCAGGCGGCGAATGGTTGTCGACGATCGATATCGAGAATGCCGCCCTCTCTCACCCCGCGGTGGCCAATGCGGCGGTGATCGGCATGCCGCACCCGAAATGGCAGGAGCGTCCTTTGTTGATCGTGGAGATGGCCAAGGGGGCGAATGCCGAGCCGGCGGAGATTCTGGAATTTACGCGCCAGCAATTGCCGAAAATTTCCTGGCCCGACGATGTCCAGACGGTGGAAACTATTCCTCTCGGCGCGACAGGGAAGGTTCTCAAGACCGAGCTGCGGAAGCAGTTTGCTGACTTTACGCTTCCAACGGTCTGACGGCGCTGGTCTATGACCGCTTCGCCCTTGCTCTCTTCTCCAGTGTCAGGGGAGGCGTCAGCGGCTCCCCTTGGCGCGAGCAATGGGCGCGGATCGGCCACGCCGACCTTTGCGTGTTGGTTAGGCGATACGGGCCCCATTGGGGACGGGCTGATCGGGGGCGAGGAGCACAATCCCGGCTGTGCTATCGGCGGCCCCCAGGACCAACACCTCTGAGATAAAGGGCCCGATCTGGCGGGGCGGGAAGTTCACCACCGCCACCACCTGCCGGCCGACGAGATCTTTGGGCTGATAATGCGCGGTGATCTGCGCTGAACTTTTCTTCTCGCCAACGCCGTCACCGAAATCGATCAGCAATTTGATCGCCGGCTTACGGGCCTCGGGAAACGGTTCGGCCTTGATGACTGTCCCAACCCGCATATCGACCGTCAGAAAAGAGCCGAAATCGATCTCGGCTTGCGGGGCGGCGGCGGGATCATGCACCAGATGCATGGCCGCACCTTTTGCGTTGTGACGGGCCCGAGGGGGCTGTTCCTGCCCCCCTCATTCTGTGCCGTCCGTAGCAGGCGCTTCGTCGGCGGTGTCCCCGGTGGTGTCCCGGCGCGCGCCCCCACCGAGCAATGCGCCGATCCCCTGGCGGATCAATTCCTCCCGCGGCGACGGCGCTGGGGCGGGCGCGCTCGGCTCGGCGCTGTTGGTCTCGCTGTTGGTCTCCTCGTCGCCCCCCTCTTCCGCGGGGGCGGGGGGCGTTTGCGTATTGCCGGGCACCGCGCCGCCAAGCCGACGCATCAACTCGTTCCGTGCGGTGCCGGTCAGCGCTTCCTCTAAGGTCTCGCCCGGGGCAAGGTCGACACCGCGATCGGACAGGGCCGAGCCGACCCGGTTCCGCACAGCTTGCTCGGCGACGCTGCGGAGATTGATCCCGATCTTCGGATCACTGAACGTCCCCGTCACAAGGATCGGTGTTGGCAGGACCCGTTTGGTATCGGTTCCTTCTTTCGTCACCGCGGCAGCGAGGGCGAGCTCAAGGCTTTGTGTGGGCAAGATGATGTCGCCGTCCCCTGTGAATTCGAAATAGGGCCCTGCCAGTTGGGCAGTGGTCGGGGTCACGCGTCCCTGATCGGCCACCAGGGTGAGGGTGAAATTCGTAAAATCGGTTTGCTGCGCCGGGCCTCTGGCGGCGGCGAACAGTTCGGTGGAGCGGGTGGCAAGGGTCGCGGCATCGAGCGCCTTGAGCGACAGAGTCCCCGCCTGAACCTGGTCGTAGAGATCGAAGGCGACCTGCCCGATCTGGCCCAGATTGATCCCCTCGATCACACCATCGTCGAGGACCAGGCGGATTTCGCCGGTCAAGCTCTCCACCATCTCGCGCTGCGATTGCCCGCGGGCCCGCAGGTTGAAGAGCCGGATCGAGCCTCTGCCGCCAAGGCGCGTAATCCCTGCCAGTTCTTGCGCGGCGGCGCCGGCATCGACGTCTTCCATCGTGAAGTCGATCGCCACTTCCGGCACGGTGCGAGTGGCGTCGAGAGTAACGGTACCGCGGCCGCTGCCATCATAGACCGAGGTGTCCGAGACGATCGCCTGGGCCTTGCCGTCCACCGCCACGAGACGCAGGGCCGAGGCCCCCACGGTGAGGCTTGGAGTGATGATCTCGCCGGTACGGATATCGAGATCGGCGTCCATTGCGCGGAGGGCGGAGAAATCCATGGGCTCGTCGGACCATTCGGGGAAGTCCGCGTCTGCCCCTGTCTCCGCCCTTCGACGGGCCGCAAAGCCTTCGGGCTCGGGGGGCAGATAGGGGGTGAGGTCCAGGGTCCCAAGGGCGACGGTGCCTGTCGCTTTCGGCCTGTCGCCGTCGATCATGATCGCCAGCTTTCCGGTCCCGGTGATATCGTCAAAGGTCAACGCCGTCCCCTCACCGAACCGAACGCCGTCGAGGGAGCCGCTGACCGGCCCGTCGAGCCGCAGGCGCTTGAATCCATTGGCCGTCCCAAGGTCCACGCCGGCGAGGGCAAAAAGGCTCCGCAAAGCGGGAAAGTCGATATCAAGACGCCCGTCAAAGCTCAGCTCGTCCGATAGCGCCATCTCCGTCGAGGCGTGATTCTCACCGACGGTCATCGAAAGCCGCAGATCCGCCGCCCCTTCGCGAGCGTATCGGCCCGGCGTGGTGAAAGTGGCATCGAGACGCGAGGGCTCGCCCTGGACGACCATGGTCCCCTCAATGGTGAGCGGGTCCTCCAAGCTCTCAAGCGTCAAACGCAGATCGGCGTTTTCGGCGAGCCAGGTTTGCCCATCGGGCGTGCGGTAGCTGATATGCCCCTTATTGATCGTCACGGTTCCAAGACGCAGATCCGGCAGGGCGTCGGGGGCTTCACCTGGGGGGGCGGCCTCGGTCTCCGTATCGGCGGCAGGGCGCCCAAACGCCCAATTTCCGCCGTCTTCGCTCGCTTCGAGATTGATCGTCGGACGGTCGAGGTCGAATTTCGTGATCTCCACGCGCCGGGACAGCAGCGGCAACAATTTGACCCCAATCTGTGCCCGATCGACTTCGGCGAAGACCGCCGCCTCATAACCGTCAGCATTGGCGACGGTCAGTCCTGTGACGGTGATTTCTGCGGGAAGCAGCGAGATCCTCGGCGCGCCTTCAATGGTCACCTGGCGACCTAATTGTTCAGAAGCGGCCGCTTCGATCCTTTCTTCGTAGACCGAAGCGGGAATGAAAAACGGCGCGATCAATAAGACGGCCACCAAGACCACGATCAGAAGGGCCAGGCCCAGAAACAGCTTCTTCATTTGGTCCCCACAGATTGGGCCATGCTGGCCGCGGCGCTCAATTCCTCAGCGATGGCTAGAGCATCTTCCGGAGAGAAATCCAGGGGCAGGTCCACGCTGGTCGACTGGATATAGATTCGGACCATGCCCTGATCGGTCGGGCCGATCATCAGATCCGTTTCCTCATCGGACGGCGTATTCAATCCCATGGCACCCTCCCGCAATTCTCTTGTTGCTCAGGCCGCCTTTACCGGAGGATCTCCGTCCCTGAAAAGCCTTAGCGAACGAACGAAAAGATCGAAAAATCGTAAGGCAGGCCCCGCTTTCCCTGGCGGTGAGGAGCAGGCATACTCCGTTTAAGAAGGGGGTGATCGGTCAACGGTCGGCATGAGCGGTTGAAGCGCTCCCCCAATCCGGGCGATAACGAGCCATTAGGCGGAAACGGCATCCAGAATGAACGCGAAATACGATCTTGGCGGGGTCAAACGCCGCGCGAGCGATCCGGCAGATGAACCCAAGGCCAAGAAAGGAGGGATTTGGATGCTCCTTCTGAGGATCATTGGCGGGCTGGCGGCGATCGGCACGGTGGCCGCCATCGCCGTCGTGATCGGTATTTTCGTCTGGTTGCAGAGCCTGCATGTCGGACTGCCGAGCGAACAGACCCTCGCGGATTACGAGCCCCCCGTGACCACCCGCGTCCATGCGGGCACCGGTGAATTGCTCGCCGAATTCGCCCGGGAGCGACGGTTATTCGTCCCCGATGCGGCGATCCCCGCCGTGGTGAAGCAGGCCTTCATTTCGGCTGAGGACAAGAATTTCTACGATCATGGGGGACTCGATTATCGCGGGATCGCACGGGCCGCGCTCCGCTTCATTCCGGATAAACTCCAGGGGAATTCCCTTGAGGGGGGCTCCACGATCACGCAGCAGGTGGCGAAGAATATGCTGCTGACCGCAGATCAACGGTTCGAGCGGAAGGCCAAGGAGGCGATTGTCGCCCAGCGCATGGAGAAAGCGTTCTCCAAAGAGCATATCCTTGAGCTCTATCTGAATGAAATTTATCTCGGAAATCGCTCCTATGGCGTCGCGGCGGCGGCCCTCAACTACTTTGGGAAACCGCTCTCTGCGCTTGAACCGCATGAAGCGGCCTATCTTGCGACCCTGGCCAAGGCGCCCGCCAATTATCGTCCCACCGTCTATGAAGACCGCGCGATCGCTCGGCGAAACTGGATTTTGGGCCGGATGCACGAAGATGGCTATCTGACGGACGAGGAGTTGGAGACCGCGCGGGCGCAGCCGCTCGGCGCCTCGCTCGCGCCGCCCCTCGGGGCGCGGGAAGATGCCGGTCAGTATTTTGCCGAGGAAGTTCGCCGCCGGGTCGCCGATCTTTATGGCAGTGAGGCGCTTTACGATGGGGGCCTGTCGATCCGCACCACCCTGGACCCCGAAATGCAGCGGATGGCCCGGCTCGCCTTCCGCATGCATCTGGTGGAATATGATCGTCGGCATGGATATCGCGGGCCGATTTCAACCTTGGCCCTGCCGAACGATCTCGCCGAACGCCTGCCAGTGGAGGGGGAGGCAAGCAGTGAGGCGCCCTTCATCTGGCAAGTGGCGCTCGAAGATGAACAGACCCGTCTTTACAAGGATAGAAAAGCGGCGGCGGACCTCGATCCGTGGGAATTGGCGGTGGTTCTCTCCGTCGCCGATCAGTCGGCCGAGATCGGGCTGCTGGACGGCCAGCGCGGTCGCCTTCCCCTCGACCAGCTGACCTGGGCACGGGAATTTGGATCGATCGACAGCCGTGGGCCGCAGATCACGCGCGCCGGTCAGGTGCTGAGCGCCGGCGACGTTGTCTATGTCGAGGCGCTGTCCGAGGCGCGGGAGGATTTCGCGCTCTATCAGATCCCTGCGGTGAATGGGGGACTGGTGGCGATGGACCCCCATACCGGCCGGGTGCTTGCCATGGTGGGCGGGTTTTCCTTCGATCTTTCGGAATTCAACCGCGCAACCCAGGCCTGGCGGCAACCCGGCTCGACCTTCAAACCGTTCGTCTATGCCACGGCGCTTGAAAATGGCTACACGCCATCCTCGATCGTGCTCGACGCCCCGTTCGTGGCGCCGTCGCTTGGGAATAGCTGGTGGAAGCCGGGCAATTACGTTGCCGGCCGGTTCTACGGCGAATCGACCCTAAGGCTCGGGATCGAAAAGTCGCGGAACACGATGACGGCCCGCCTTGCCCAGGATATCGGCATTGGGCGGATCATCGACACCGCCGAAACCTTCGGCGTCTCCGAGCGGTTGCCTCGGGAATTGGCGATCAGCCTTGGGGCCGGGGAAACGACGCTGATGCGGATCACCACCGCCTATGCGCAATTTGTGAATGGCGGTCGACGCATCGAACCGATCCTCATCGACCGGGTGCAAAATCGCTACGGGGAAACAATTTACGCCTGGGACCAGCGCTCCTGCTTTGACTGTGATGCCGAGGCCTGGACCGGCCAGGGCGAACCGGTTCTGGCGGACGATCGGGAATATGTTATTGATCCGCGTACCGCCTTTCAAATGGTCTCCATCCTCGAAGGAGTGATCGACCGGGGGACAGGGGCCCGCATCAAAAGTCAAATTGACGGCGATTATCCCTTGGCGGGAAAGACCGGGACCACAGACGATTATCATGATGCGTGGTTCGTCGGCTTTTCCCCCGACCTCGCCGTTGGCGTCTATGTCGGTTACGACACGCCCCAGAGCTTGGGGCAGGGGGAAGGCGGCTCGAATGTGGCGGCGCCCATTTTCGGGGAATTCATGGCCCGCGTCCTGCCAAAGCGCGATGTGGTTCCCTTTCGGGCGCCGTCCGGTATTCGGCTGGTCCGCGTCAACGCCAAGACGGGAAAGCCTGCGCAGTCCGGCGACCCCAATGTCATCCTCGAAGCCTTCAAGGCCGAGGATAATGTCTATGGGGCCAATCGCTTCGCGACGGATAGCGATCCCTCGCTCCAGGGGCGAGCTGATGAGAGCATCTCGGACGATCTGGGCGGGATCTACTGATCCCCGGCGGCGGCTTGCATTTTCGGCCGAAAAAGATAGTTTCCGGGGCCGAAGTGAGGAGAGCGCAATGCGCGCAGAAATGACCCATGACGCTGAGCAGGTGCGGCAATCGCTGGCCCTGCTGAGGAGGCGTCTTTGACTGGGACGTTGCCAACAAACGTCTCAGTGAACTGAACGAAAAAGCCGAAGATCCCAGCCTCTGGGACGATCCCTCCACAGCCCAAAAATTGATGCAGGAACGCACCCATCTGGAAAACCAGATTGCGGCCCTGACCGCTATGCAGACCGAGCTCGACGACAATCTGGAATTGGCCGAAATGGCCGAGGCCGAAGGCGACGACGCGGCGGTGGATGACATCCAGGCGGCCCTCGCCGATCTCAAAGATCGGGCCGGGCGTGCCGAGCTTGAGGCCCTGCTGTCGGGCGAGGCGGATGCCAATAATGCCTTTGTCGAGATCCATGCGGGGGCAGGGGGGACGGAGTCGAACGACTGGGCCAACATGCTCTATCGGATGTATGTCCGCTGGGCGCAGCAGCATGGCCACAAGGTCGATATCATCGAAGAGCAGGGCGGCGAGGAAGCGGGCATCAAATCCGCCACCATCTTGGTGAAGGGGATCAACGCCTATGGCTGGCTGAAGGTCGAATCGGGGGTGCATCGCCTTGTGCGGATCAGCCCCTACGACTCCAACGCACGCCGCCATACCTCGTTTTCCTCCGTATGGGTCTATCCGGAGATCGACGACAATATCGAGATCGAAGTGGCTGAGAGCGATTGCCGCGTTGATACGTTCAGGGCATCGGGCGCCGGTGGTCAGCACGTCAACACCACCGACTCGGCGGTGCGCATCACCCACGAGCCGACGGGCATCGTGGTGCAGTGCCAGTCGGAACGATCGCAGCACAAGAACCGCGCCACGGCCTGGAACATGCTACGTGCCCGTCTTTACGAGATGGAATTGCAGCGCCGTGAGGAAGAGGCAAATGCCCAGGCGGCCTCCAAGACCGACATCGGCTGGGGACACCAGATCCGATCCTATGTGTTGCAGCCCTATCAAATGGTGAAAGATCTGCGCACCGGCGTCGAAAGCCCCTCGCCGGATGCGGTCCTCGATGGGGATCTCGATGCCTTTATGGGGGCCGCCCTCGCTCAGCGGGTCGGGGGCGAGGACGCATAGGCGGGGAGGCCAGACAGGGGGTCTACGACCCCCTGACGAGGGCCTTTGACGGCGGCAGAAGAAAAAGGCGGGCCAACGCCCGCCTTCCTCTCCTGCGTATTTTCAACCGAGGGAAAACCGGTTCGCGTCAATAACATGCGACACACAAAGACCTAGAGACGTTTCACGGCGCCGAGTGTCCTGAAACGGCTCAAGGTCAGTTGCCCATCATATCGACCGATATGACAGGAGCCCTGTGCTCTCAGCGTTCGTCATCATCGTCGCCCGCACCGGGAACGACGCCGCCTAAATCGTCATCGTCGTCGTCATCATCGTCGAGCAGCGAATCGTCGTCGTCATCGATGGAAACGTCGATATCGTCGATGTCGGAGGTGTCATCCTCGTCTTCATCTTCGTCCTCATCTTCTTCGGCGAGCCCTGATTTGCGCTTGCTCTTGGTCGGTTGCCCGTCCTCATCCGCCTCATCGAGGCTGGTCTCGACTTCGCTCTCGTCGACCTCGTCCTCATCCTCGTCCTCAGCCTCAGGGGCGGGCTTTGCGGTTTCTTCTTCCGCCCGCGCCTTCCGCGGTTTCAGCAGGAGTTCGGGGGTAAATTCATTTCCGCATTTCGGACATTGCGCCGGATCTTTGTTCAGGTCGTAGAACCGTGCCCCGCATTCGGGACAATCGCGCTTGGTACCGAGGTCTTCATTTGCCAATGGAAGCACTCCGATAAAAGAATTGACGACGGCCCTCACATGGACCTCTCGATCGAAGGCGCGGTGTTGCCAGAGCCTTATGGCACTGTCAAAACGGAACCGTCGGCGATTTCAATAAAAGGGGGGTCCGCGTGGTTTCGACGTATAGGTCGCGGCGGGTCGGCCCCCTTAATGGGGCAATCTCCCCCCCCGGTGACAAATCGGTCTCCCATCGCGCGCTCATCCTTGGCGGCCTGGCCGAGGGTACGACGACCATCACGGGGTTGCTGGAGGCCGACGATGTGTTGCGGACCGCCAGTTGCGTCAGGGGGTTTGGCGCGGCGGTTGAGCGCCAGGGAGAGGGATCGTGGACTGTTACGGGCGCCTCATGGTCCTCGCCCGCCCAGGCGCTTTACTGCGGCAATTCCGGCACGGGCGCCCGCCTTCTGATGGGGGCGGCGGCGGGACAGGGGGTGAGCGTCACCTTCGACGGCGACCAGAGCCTGCGCGGTCGTCCGATGGAGCGGATCCTGGCCCCGCTGCGCGAGATGGGGATTGAGAGCGACGCGCGGGAGGGCAAGTTGCCCGTCCGGCTCGTCGGCGGACGGCCCCGCGGCATCGAATACCGACTCCCCAAGCCCTCGGCCCAGATCAAGAGTGCCGTGCTGCTCGCCGGGCTCGGGGCCGAAGGCGAGACGGTCATTGAGGAACCGGTGCCGTGCCGGGATCACACTGAGCGGATGTTACCTCAATTCGGCGGTAGACTGACGATCGAGCCCCTTGGGGGGGGAGGGCGGCGCCTGCGGCTGCCCGGCGCCCAGCGATTGACGGCGGGGGGGATCGTCCCCGTCCCCGGCGACCCTTCCTCGGCGGCCTTTCCCCTGGCGGCGGCGGCCATTGTCGATGGATCGGTGGTGACGCTCCGGGGTGTGATGACCAATCCTCATCGGACCGGCTTTTTCGAGGCGTTGAGCGCCATGGGCGCCGACCTCTCAACCGTGCCAGTGGGGGGGGAAGAGGGGGAGGCGATCGCCGATCTGACCCTCCGATATGCGCCGCTCACGGCCATCCACATAACCGCCGACAAAGCGCCGGGGCTCATCGATGAATATCCGATCCTTTGTGTCGTCGCGGCATTCGCGGCGGGGACGTCCCGCTTTGACGGTCTCGGTGAATTACGGGTGAAGGAGAGTGATCGCCTGGCCGCCACCGCCGCCCTGCTTCGCGCGAATGGGGTCGATGTTCGGACGGGAGAGGACTGGATCGAGATCGATGGGGGGAGGCCTGGTGGTGGCGGGGCTGTGGCGACCCATCACGATCATCGAATCGCCATGTCCGCCTTGGTCATGGGGATGGCGACGGCGGCACCGGTGACCATCGACGATGCCGACATGATCGCCACATCCTTTCCAGGCTTCATCGACTTGATGAACGGGCTTGGGGCGGCGATCGAACCCATGGCAACGGAAGGGGGCTGAGAAGAGATGGCAGCTGGCGGGGGCACTGAATTTCTGGTCGATGCGGCGCTCTATCTTGGCGCGACGGCGGTCGCCGTGCCGCTGTTCCGTAAGCTGAAGCTCGGAACGATCCTCGGCTATCTCGGTGCCGGCGTGCTGTTGGGGCCGTCGGCGCTCAACCTTCTCTACAATGGCGATGGGGTCTTCGCGATTGCCGAACTCGGGGTTGTCTTATTTCTCTTCGTGATCGGGCTCGAGCTGAGTTTGAGCCGCCTATGGTCGCTTCGGCACACAATCTTTGGCCTTGGGCTGATGCAACTTCTCGTGACCGGCACCGCGATCGGGTGGGTCATCGATTACATCGACGTCCTGAGCACAGGCCCTGCCTATATTGTGGGGTTTGGCCTCGCCTGTTCCTCTACGGCCTTTGCTCTCAGCCTGCTTGAGGAACGACACGAACTGAACACGCCCCATGGGACCAAGGCGTTCTCGGTATTGCTCCTGCAGGATGTGGCCGTGATCCCTCTTTTCGCGGCGATCCCCTTCGTTGCGACGCAAGGGGACAATGCAGCCGATGGCCTTCCCATCGACTGGCAGGCCATCGGCCTTGCGGCGGGCGCCATTGCCGCCATCGTGTTCCTGTCGCATTTCGTTCTCGACAGGGTGCTGCGATTGGTGGCGATCTCCGGCTCGCGGGAGGCTTTCACCGCCGCCGCCCTGCTGATCGTTGCCGTCACCGCCCTGATTGTCGATGCGGCCGGGCTGTCCATGGCGCTGGGCGCGTTTCTCGCCGGTGTCCTCCTCGCCGAAAGCACCTTCCGCCACCAAATCGAGAGCGACATCGAACCCTTTCGGGAATTGCTGCTCGGTCTGTTTTTCATCGGCGTGGGGATGCAGCTCGATCTCGCCGTCCTGCGCAATGCCTGGGTCGTCGTCCTGTTCGGGGCCGCAGCGCTGATCGTCTTCAAGGCGGCGGTGATCTTTGTCCTTGCGCGGATCCTGAAATCCGCCACCCCCACCGCCCTCAAGACCGCGGCGGTCCTGTCGCAGGGGGGGGAGTTTGGTTTTGTCGTCTTCAGCCTCTCCGTCGGGGAGGGGTTGCTGACCTCAGCGGACGCCACCATGTTTTCCGCTATCGTCACCCTGTCCATGATGGCGACGCCGCTCATCATGATGGCGGTCTCCAAGCTCGAGCATAATCCATCGGGGGCGGCCATCCCGGTGACCGATATGGAGGATCACGGGTCGGTCCTGATCGTTGGCTTTGGCCGTATGGGCCAACTCGTCAATCAGGTGCTCCGCAGCTCGAACGTCAAAACGATTTGCATTGATAACAGCCCGCGCCGGATCGAGGTTGCCTCCCGCTTCGGCAATAAGGTCTATTTCGGCAACGGGACCGATGTCCATTTGTTGTTTCAGGCCGGCGCCCTCGATGTCGATGCTATAGTCTTTACCCTGAATGCCAAGGAGAAGCTGAAACCCGTGGTTCAGGCGGTCAGGGAACGGTGCCCCAAGGTACGGATCCTGGCCCGGGTCTATGACCGCCTTCATGAGATCGAGATGATGGATGTAAAGGCCGATTTCGTGGTCCGAGAGATGTATGAAAGCAGCATGGCCCTCGCCGGTGAAACCCTCGCCGGGTTGGGATTTTCGGAACAATTGATCGCCGACATCATGGCCGAATATCGCGAACGAGACCGCGATCGCCTGTTGGCGCAAAAGGCCGAAGGGATCTATGCGAAAAAGGATGTCCTCTCGAAACCCTTCGAGGCCGTCGAACAAGAATTGTCGTAAGAGATGAGCTGGGGCCACTGGGCGGGCGGCGCTTGGGGCGCTCGATGGCACTAGCCCCTTGGGGGGCAAGCTGGTCGAAGACGGTGTGACAAGAACGAAGTGGTGTCGGCGGTATTATGCAGACGGTAATCTATTGGGGGAGCTTTCTCCTCCTTCCGATTTTCCTTCTTGCCGTCTGGCTGAGTGTGCGGGGGGGCGGCCCTGCAACACGGCTAGCAACCTTCATCCTCGCCGCTGTGCTTGGGCTTGGGGTCTGGGCCCGGTTCATCGAACCTTATCGGCTATTGGTCTTCGAAACGCCGGTGGAGCTCTGTGGCTCCGGCCTGCCGGGCACGATCGATATGGCGGTGGTGGCTGATTTTCACCGAGGGTCGTTTGCCAATACGCCCTCCATGCAGCGGATCGTTCGTACGGTGAATAGCCTCGATCCAGATCTGGTTCTCATGCCGGGTGATTTCACGAATAATCTGCATTCCGCTCGTTTGAAGGATGCGTTTGCTCCTTTTGCCGCCATTGAGGCGCCTGTCTACGCGGTTCTTGGGAACCACGATGTCGGCTATCCGGGGCCGGACTATGGCGACGACTTGATCAAGGCATTGGAAGCCGCCGACATTACCTTGCTCAATCCAGGGGAAGCGATTTTCAAGGGGGAGGGCAAATATTTGCGCCTTCTTGGCTATCGGGATTATCAGCAGGCGACGATGGAGGGCTTGGACATGGTGCCGCCGCGCAGTGCGGCGCCGATGCCGACCATCGTGATCGAGCATAATCCCGAGGCGATTACCGACCCAAGAACTGGCCGATTCGATCTGATGGTGGCGGGCCATACCCATGGCGGTCAGGTGTTTTTGCCCGGCGTGACCTGCCGCCTGACCTTCGCCTGTGATATTTTGCGGTATGGGCTGGCGTCGACCCCCTCGGGCCAGCTCTTTGTGACGTCAGGGGTCGGGATGACAGGCCTACCGTTACGGTTCAACGTGCCGCCACGGGTCGACCTCCTCCGCCTTCAGATCGATCGCTGCGAAAAGAATGATACGGGATGGATGCTGCTGCCGCCCCATGGCAGGAGGATCCCGGCCGAAGACATCGGGGCCACGGAGATATCATCATGACCGCATTCGCGCCGACCGCTGGTCGGGCTCGGCCATTTGGCCGCTTCGAATGGTCTGTGGCGCGCCGATATCTTGGGGCGACCCGCCGCGGGGCCGGAGTCTCGCTGATCACCCTCATTGCTTTTTCCGGTATTATGTTATCGGTGGCGACATTGATTGTGGTCATGAGTGTTTTTCAGGGATTTCGCGTCAATTTGTTGTCCCAATTGTTGAGCGTCAATGGGCATGTTTTTGTTCAGAACACAGAGTCTGTGGATCGGGCCCAACAGATCTCGCGGATCGAAGACCTGACCTTCGTCAAGCGGGCAACGCCTGTTTTGCGGATTGAGACCTATCTCGTCGGTCCGCGGGGGCAAAGCGCGGCGCAGACCATCGGCATTACCGCGGAGGATTTGCGCGCGATTGAGGATATCGCGGACGGGGTGAGGGCGGGAAGCCTTGATACCTTTGGGGCTGGTGAAACCGGCCAGCGCGAGGTTGCGATCGGCGTGGGGCTTTCGCGGCTCCTCGGCGCCTCGGTGGGGGATGTGATCAGCGCGATTACGGCCGGTGGAGCGGAAACCCCCTTTGGCAGAACACCGACCACGCAAATTCAGTATCGTGTCGGGGCGATCTTCAGCGTCGGGAATTCTTTCTTCGACCAGTATTATATGTATCTCCCCCTTGAGCAGGCTCAACGGTTTGCGCGACGACCGGGGGAGGTGACGGAGATTGAACTCAGGATTTCCGATCCCCTGACCCCTGATCTTGTTCTACCGGCCATCCAGGCGGCGGCGGGGGAGGCGGCCTATCTCTCCGACTGGCGCGATCGTAATGCGGATCTTTTCAATGCCGTCCAGGCGGAGAGGGGCTTGATGAGGATCTTGATGCTGATGATTGTTGCCGTCGCCACCTTGCTGATCGTTTCCGGCCTTGTCATGTTGGTGAAGGACAAGCGCGGCGATATCGCGGTGATGCGGACGATGGGCGCGACCGAGGGCATGGTGATGCGCATGTTCCTCCTGACCGGCGCCATCATCGGCGTTCTGGGCGCTCTGGCGGGCGTCGGCCTTGGAGCCCTGATTATCAGTAACCTGTCCTTGATCGAACGGGCATTGTCGGCGGTGTTCGGCTTCCGACTGTTCAACCCGAATGTTTATTACCTCGAAGAGATCCCGGCGATATTCGAATGGCGAGAAGTGCTGATCGTGGTGAGCTTTGCCCTCGGCATGTCTTTTGTTTTCTCCGCCTATCCCGCTTGGCGGGCCTCGCGGGTCGATCCGGTTGAGGCCTTGCGCTATGAATGAGGTCCGGTCGAGTGCGCCCAATGAAGCGCCGGTGTTGCGGCTTGAGGGGATCAAGCGGGCCTATGGCGACCTCATTATTCTTGAAGAGGCGACTCTCTCTATCGCTGCGGGGGAGATCGTCGGCCTATTGGGACCGTCAGGCTCCGGAAAATCCTCTTTGCTCCATATCGCGGGATTATTGGAGGCGCCGACCGCGGGCACCGTCCTGATCGAGGGGGGCGAGGTGTCGCGCCTGTCGAGCAGAGAGCGCACGGCCGTCCGGCGGGAAAAGATCGGCTTCGTCTATCAGTTTCACCATCTTCTTCCGGAATTTACGGCCCGTCAGAATGTGGCCTTTCCCCTACGGATCGCCGGGGTTTCCCCCAAGGCGGCGGAGGCGCGGGCCACTGATTTGTTGAGCCAGATGGGGCTCGATCATCGACTGGACCATCAGCCCGCGCAGCTTTCCGGCGGGGAGAAGCAGCGCGCGGCGATCGCCAGGGCCTTAGCAAACCAACCCCGTCTCCTTCTGGCCGATGAGCCAACAGGCAACCTTGATGTCGATACGTCAGGCCGGGTTTTTGCGGCGTTGTTGACCCTTGTCCGCCAAGAGGGGTTGGCCGCGATGATCGCCACCCATGATCGATCCCTTGCGGCCCAGATGGACCGTGTCATTCATATCGACGACCATCGCCTCGTCGAGACGACCGTACCGGATGGCGCGGCTCTCATTTGAGGGGGGGCGAGCCGACCATCCGCGGTGTCGACAGGTTAGATGATCGGGCCGTTGAAGATCGCCACTTCTTCGTCGTTCATTTCGGCGCTGATATCAGCGAAGAGCGGGGTCGACAGATAGCGTTCTGCGGTATCGGGAAGCATGCAGAGAATGGCACTTCCTATTTCGGCTTGCTGAGCGAGGTCGTGAGCAACGGCAAAGGTCGATCCACCGGAAATTCCCGTCAAAATGCCTTCCTCGGCGGCCAGCCGCTTGGCCCAGTGAATGCCGTCCTCTCCTTTGACCGGGATCAACGCGTCATAGAGCTTCTTGTCGATACTCTCCTGAAGGACGAGGGGGATGAAATCCGGGCTCCAGCCCTGGATCGGGTGGGGGGACCAGGCGGGATGGGTGGCCGCCGCGCTGCCGTCCGTCGCCCGCTCCTGCGGGGTGCCGCTCGCCAGCATTTGCGCCGTATCGGGTTCGGACAAGATGATTTTGGTGTCGGGACGATGCTGGCGCAGGACCCGCGCGACCCCCGTGACAGTGCCGCCCGTGCCGAACCCCGTTACGAAGGCATCGAGGCGATGGCCGTCAAAATCAGCGAGAATTTCCGGTCCGGTGGTCTTTTCATGGATATCGGCATTGGCCTCGGTCTCGAACTGCCGGGCGAGGAACCAGCCATTGGCTTCGGCCAGTTCCTTTGCCTTACGGACCATCCCAACCCCTTTTTCTTCTTTCGGTGTCAAGATCACCTTTGCGCCAAGATACCGCATCAGCTTGCGTCGCTCGATCGAAAAGGTTTCGATCATGGTACAGACGAAGGGGTATCCCTTTGCCGCGCAAACCATCGCAAGACCGATGCCGGTATTGCCCGAAGTGGCTTCGATGACGGTCTGTCCGGGTTTCAGGGCACCGGTACGTTCCCCGTGCTCGATAATCGAGAGGGCGAGACGGTCTTTTACCGACGCCCCTGGATTGAAGAATTCCGCCTTCACGAACAGATCGACGCCCTCGGGACTGAGGCGATTGATCTTCACGACCGGCGTTGCGCCGATTGTTTCGAGGATCGACTGGAAGCGGCGCCCTAGGGCGGCTCGTGGCTCTGTCATTTGTCTTCCCTTTCGTGGTTCGGGATGGAAGCACGGGGCGCCAACGGACGATAGGGGCGACGTCATTGCGCCAAGATCGCGCCTGCTGCTTATTCGGCGGCTTGTCCTGCTTGCCGCTTGGGGTCGCCGTGGCAATGTTTGAACTTCTTGCCTGATCCACAGGGGCAGGGGGCGTTGCGGCTCACTTTATCCCAGGTGGACGGATCATCGGCGTTGACTTCCCGACCGACCCGCTCTGACCGCCGTGTCCGGTGAGTGATCGCCTGACCGTAGGTCCGTTGGGGGGCATCGGGATTGCCGTGACCGGCATCGTTTTCCCCGGTCGTGGCATCGATATGGCGCTCTTGCAGGCTGGCGGGGTCGAGGCGCCCTTCTGCTTGAAGTTTTTCCAAAAGGCGTTTGGCCTCTTCGATGTCGAAGCGCTGATCCTCTTCCGACGGCCGCCTGATCTGCACATGATACAGATTGCGCGTCACGTCCCGCCGAAGGTCTTCGAGAAGACCGGAGAAGAGCGCAAAGGCCTCGGTCTTGAATTCGTGGAGGGGATCGCGCTGCCCCATTCCCCGCAACCCGACGACGGACCGCAGGTGGTCGAGCATCTGCAAATGCTCCCGCCAATTTGTATCGATGGTCCGAAGCAGGATTTCTTTCTCGACCTGCCGAACGAAGTCTTCGCCGAATTCCTGTTCCTTGGCGGCCCAGCGCTGTTGAGCCGCCTCGGTAATCCGTTCGCGGATTTCCGCATCGGCGACGCCTTCTTCGGCGGCCCAATCCGCCACCGGCAGTTCAAGCCCAAAGACGGCCTTAAGTTCTTCACTCAGCCCTTCGGTGTCCCATTGCTCGGCATAGGATTTGGGCGGAATATAGGTGGTAACGACATCGTCGATAAAGGTGGCCCGCATATCGCCGACAATGTCGGACACATCGGTCGCGCTCATGAACTCGATACGCTGCTCGAAAATCGCGCGGCGCTGATCGTTCATCACGTCATCATATTTGAGGACGTTCTTGCGCATGTCGAAATTGCGCTGCTCGATCTTCTTTTGCGCGTTTTCGACGGCCTTGGTGAACCAGGGATGCTCGATCGACTCATCTTCCTTGATCCCAAACCGATTGAGCATCTTCTCCATACCGGAGCCGAAAATCCGCATCAGATCATCATCGAGGGAAAGAAAGAATTTCGTCGCGCCAGGGTCCCCTTGACGCCCGGACCGCCCGCGCAGCTGGTTGTCGATACGGCGGCTTTCATGGCGTTCCGTCGCGAGGACGTAGAGCCCGCCGGCTTCAAGGGCGCGTTCTTTCTGTGAGCGGATTTTCTCTTCGATCTCTGTGCGTTTACGGGCGATGGTTTCGGCGTCATCCTCCTCGGAAAGCGAGGTCATGATCTCCATGTCCACCGACCCGCCAAGCTGAATATCGGTCCCGCGGCCGGCCATGTTCGTGGCAATGGTCACCGCGCCGGGAACCCCCGCCTGGGCGACGATCTCCGCCTCTTGCTCGTGAAAGCGGGCATTGAGAACATTGTGGGGCACAGGGATCGGTTTGCGAGCCAAGCCCTCTAGGTCGTCCGCCTGCTTTGTCATCTGGGCGATCAGTTCGTCGTGCTTGCCCTCTTTCAGCGCCGCTGCTCGCTCTCTCAGGACAGCCGCCGTTTCTTTCCAGAAACGCTTGTCGGAGAGGAGGGAGGAGAGAATTTCGGATTTCTCGATCGAAACCGTCCCGACAAGGACCGGTTGATCGCGCAAATGGCATTCTGCGATTTGCGCGGCGATGGCGCGATATTTTTCCTTCGCCGTCATATAGAGTTCGTCGTCCAGATCCTCCCGCGCGATCGGGCGATTGGTGGGGACCTCGTAAACCGACAGGCCGTAGATTTCCTGAAATTCGCCCTCTTCGGTCAGTGCGGTGCCGGTCATGCCGGAGAGCTTTTCGTAAAGGCGGAAATAGTTTTGGAAGGTGATCGAGGCGAGGGTCACGTTTTCGGGTTGGATACGGACGTTTTCTTTCGCCTCGACCGCCTGGTGCAACCCATCGGACCAGCGCCGTCCCTCCATCATCCGTCCGGTGAATTCATCGATGATGACCACCTGGTCGCGCTGTACGATATAATCCTTGTCGCGGACGAAGAGCTTATGCGCCCGCAGCGCGTTCTGCACATGGTGGACGATGCTGACATTCGCCGCTTCGTAAAGCTGATCCCCTTCGAGAAGGTCCCGCTCCCGCAGCAACTCCTCAATGGCTTCGTTGCCATCGTCGGTCATCTGAATGGTGCGGTTTTTCTCGTCGACCTCATAGTGATCCTCCGCCAATAGGGGGATCAGTTCATCGATCGCGTTATAGAGGTCGGATTTGTCTTCGGTGGGGCCGGAGATGATCAGCGGCGTGCGGGCCTCGTCGATCAGGATCGAATCGACCTCATCAACGATCGCGAAATGGTGGCCCCGCTGCACCATGTCTTCGATCCGCTGCTTCATATTATCCCTGAGGTAATCGAAGCCGAGCTGATTATTGGTGGCGTAGGTAATGTCCGCGGCATAGGCCTGCTGTCGTTGGGCATCGTCCATGCCATGAACGACGGCACCGACGGTCATGCCGAGGGCGTTATAGACCTTCGCCATCCATTCTGAGTCGCGTTTGGCGAGATAGTCGTTGACCGTCACGACATGGACACCCTTCCCGGTCAGGGCGTTGAGATAGGCGGGGAGGGTGGCCACGAGGGTCTTGCCCTCACCGGTCTTCATCTCGGCGATGTTCCCGCCTTGGATGACCATGCCCCCCGCCAGCTGAACGGGATAGGGACGCAGGCCCAAGGCGCGGTCCGCCGCCTCTCGCACCAGCGCAAAGGCTTCGGGGAGCAGGCTGTCGAGGGTCTCACCGTCGCGGTGGCGGGCTTTGAACTTTTCCGTCGTCTCGATGATTTCTGCGTCGGAGAGTGCCGCCATCTGGTCGGCCAAGGCGTCGATCTCGTTGGCCCGCTTCATCAGCGGTTTCATCCGGCGCTCATTAGCGGAGCCGAATAGGCGGCGGACGAATGATTTCTGAGCCATGAAATGCGATCTCGCTTCGGTTGACGGCGCTATATCGAGGCGGTGCGGCGAGGGGGCGCGGCAATCGGCGTCAGCTCGGCATCGCAGTGCCGGACAGATAAGAAAGCCCCCCTCTAGTGTCAAACCGGCGCGGGGCCTGTTTCCTTATCGCTTATTGACTCTTGCGCGCATCGGCCAAATGGAAAGGAATGATTAAGATTTTGCCGAAGCTCAACTCTTTTTATCCAGCGCAGCTCTGCGTCAAAGCGGGGGGCCGCCTTGGCCTTAGGGACGGCCTGGCAGCCATCGGGGCGCTGGGCACGATTTTCTGGGTTGCGGCGCAGGCGGTGGACGGTCCTCTCGCGACCCCCTCTCCGGACATTGCCGAGACAGGCGGCGATCCGATCCTGGCCGAGGTCGGGCCGACACCGATTCGGCTGTCCGATGCTCGAGCGCAGGTGGCAATCTCTGACATTCTCGATACCGCCAATGTGCCGACCCTTGCCCTCTTCGAGACCGGGCTCGTCGATGAAATGGCCGATCAGGTCGCGCTGGCGGCCCTGGCTGAGCGTGAGGGCCTTGATGAGACGCTGGAGATCAAGGCGGAGCTGGCCCTCGCGCGGCGCCGTATCCTGTCCAGCGCCTATCTCGATCAAGCGATCAAACGCGAAGTCTCCGAAACTCACCTCAAGGCCGCCTATGCCGCGGAACAACGCGCCGCCGCCGCCGATCGTCGCGTCGTGATGCGGCGGCTCCTCGTCTCAAGCGAGAAAGAGGCCCTGTCGGTGGCGCGGCGGATCCAGACGGGTATTCCCTTCGGTGACATGGCACGGCGAGTCTCCCTCGATTTCGAGACGCGATCCTCGGCAGGGCTTCTGCCGCCCACGCGGGTCAGCCAATTGCCGACGCCTATTGGCGAGACTGTGGCAGCGCTCCCCCTCGGCACGGTCAGTGCCCCGGTCGCAACCGAGGAGGGCTGGTATTTGCTGATTGTGGAGAGCCGGAACGAGGTCAAGATCCCGCCCTATGAGGAGCTTCGCCCGCGCTTGATGGCGGAGCTGCAACGCAAAACCCTCGCGCAAACCGTTGCCAAGGCCCGCAACCGCTGGCCGATCCGGACGGTCGAAGCTGATTTTTCTGCCCCCAGCGGCATGTTGGCGTTAGCGGAGACGAGCACTGTCACCTGGTAGCGGACTGCCGATTTTGGTCTCGGCGGCGGGGCTGATCGATCGCGATGGGCGCCTCCTGATGTGTACCCGCCCGGCGCCCAAGGACTGGGCGGGGATGTGGGAATTTCCGGGGGGCAAGGTGGAAGCCGGGGAGCGCCCGGCGGACGCCCTTGTCAGGGAATTGAAGGAAGAACTCGGTGTCGAAACGGTCGATACCTGCCTAGCCCCCTTCTCATTCTCCCTCGATCCCAATCAATCCTTAATTCTCTTGTTGTTTCTTTGTCGAAAATGGTCGGGGACGCCCACTCCGCAGGAGGGGCAGAAAATAAAATGGGTTCTTCCCAAAGATGTCCTCGATCTCGATATGCCGCCACTCGATCGACCCTTGGCGGCGCAGGTGAGGGACTACCTCCTCCCCTGATCACAAAGGGCTAAGGGGGCAGTTTGAGACGACTACGCACATATATGAAATGGTTCCTCAGCGATGAGGAGGGGGCCACAGCGATGGAGTACGGCCTCATCGTGGCGATCATTGCCGTTGCCCTGGTGGTCGCCGTTCAGGGGGAGACCGGCACCCGGCTCCAAAAGGCGTTCAATGACGCCGCCTCGGGATTTGACGGGACGACCTGAGCGCCCGTCCTTATTCTTGCGGGAATAATTTGGCGAGGGACGTCTTTGCACTTCCCGGCTTGAGGGGCTTTTGCTGCCGGGGATGAGGTTTCCATCCCGTCAAAATGACAAGATCCGCTGTCGCCACGATGCCCTCTCGCCCGTCCGGCGCGGGGGCAATGTCTTGATAGGCGGCGAGGGCCGCCGCGAGCACATCTCGGCGCAAGGCGCCCTTCGGCCCGGCGCGCAGCACGCTGGTTTCCCCGGTGCCGCGAAGATCGGCGAAGAGACGCCCTGACTGTGCATATTCCACTTGTACATGGTCGACATCGGCCACGGGCAGAGCAAATCCGGCCTGCTGGAGAAGACGCCCGCCATCCCTGACCGCGATGAAGGGGGCGATCCTCGGCGCGACACTGCCCGTTATGGCGGCTTCACCGCGCCGCAATGCCTCTCGTAATTCCGACAAGGACCGCTCACCGGGGAAGACCGCGAGGAACAATCCATCGGGCGCCAGAACCCGGTGGGCTTCTCTCAGCACACCGGGGACATCATTCACCGCGTGGAGGGTCATCAAGGACACGACAAGCTCAACGCTGCCGTCAGCCAAGGGGAGTTTGTCGGGGGCGGCGAGGAGATCAGCCCCCTCAATGTCGTCGATTGTGACGGCCCGGCCGACATTGGCGGCGGGGGGGAGGGCGGACCGGCACGCCTTTGCATGGGGGCCGCAGATCGCCGCGACCTCGAAGCGTCGCAGAATGGCTTCGAGCCGGTCCACCACCTCGTCCACCGCCCGATCGTGGAGAAAGGCGTGCTGGATAAATCCCGCGGCGGCGCGTTGCCGTTTGCGACGTCGTGCCGCTTCGTTGAAGATAGGCCGATGAGGGGGCTCCATCAGATCACATCCTTTCTCAGCCGTTGGGACCAACGGGGGGGCATGGCGGAGACCTATCCCGGACGGGCGCTTGCGGCGAGGGTCGGGGAAGTGGTGTTCCCCTCGACCTGTCCCGTTACCGGGACCTTAGTGTCGTCCCCTGGCACCCTGTCCCCGGCGGGGTGGGCGTCTCTTGATCACCTCACCGCCCCCTGGTGCCGACAATGCGGCTTTCCTTTCACCCTTGTCGGTGACGGGCCTTTATGCCTCCCTTGCACGGGGGAGGGGGGCCTCGCCCCGCGACTGGTCGGCAAGGATCGATTGGACGCCTTCCGCGCGCCCCTTGCCTATGACGAGGTGAGTGCGGATCTGATCCTCGCCATCAAATATGCCGACCGTAGCGACTCTCTGCGCGTCGCGGGGCGCCTTCTCGCGCGGGTCGCTCAGGCTCTTCCTGCCTTTGACGAAGCCATTTTGATCCCGGTTCCGCTTCATCATCGGCGCCTAAGGCAGCGGGGCTATAATCAGGCTGGGCGGCTGGCCGACGCCCTCGCGGCCGTGACGGGACGTCCGGTGCGTCATCGTCTGCTCCGCCGCATAAAGGCGACCCCCAGCCAGAAGGCGGCCAGCGCCGATCAACGTCGGCGCCATGTGTCCGGCGCCTTCGCCGTTCGGGAAAATGACGACATCATCAGGGGGCGTTCCTTCGTCCTGGTCGACGATGTCCTGACGACCGGCGCCACGCTCCTTAGTTGTGCGCGTCCTCTGCGCCAGGCCGGGGCACTATCGGTCAGTGCCGTCACCCTTGCCCGCGTGCTCCCTGGCCGGCAGGGGCTAGGCGATCCAGGTGGGGCCGTGTAAATGTCCGATATGCAAAGTGTTATCATGTATACCACCCCGATGTGCCCCTATTGCGCCCGGGCGCGCCGTCTCCTCGAAGAAAAAGGGGCGACGATCGAAGAAAAGCGGGCGGGCCTGAATGTCGATCTGAAGAATGAGATGATCGAGAAATCGGGGGGGGCGCGAACTTTCCCTCAGATCTTTATCGGCGACACCCATGTGGGGGGATGCGATGATCTAATGGCCCTCAATGAGGAGGGGAAGCTCGACCGGCAGCTGGCTGGTGACCGATAAACGCCGCCTCACCGTCGGCCTCGTCCAAATGCGCACGGGGATCGATCGTCGCCGGTCGGTGGATGAAGCGATCCATCTCATTCGGCAGGCGGCATCTCGTGGTGCGCGCCTGATCGTCACCCCGGAAATGACCAATGTTCTCGACCGGGACAAAGCCCGGCTGTTCGCCCATCTCGATGAAGAGGCGGCACTTGAGGAAATCGGTCGCTTTCACGACCTCGCAACGGATCTCGGCGTGACCCTCGCGATCGGCTCCATGGCGGTGCTGCTGCCCGGTGATCCCCCAAAGATTGCCAATCGCGCCTATGTTTTTGGGGCCGGCGGTCGGTGGGTTACCTATGACAAAATCCACCTCTTCGACGTCGATCTGCCCACGGGGGAAAGCTGGCGGGAGAGCCGCACCATGGTGGCGGGCCAGACGGCGGGCCTGGTCGAAGCGGCGGGCACGCGGATCGGTTTGTCGATCTGCTACGATCTCCGTTTTCCTCATCTATATCGGGCCTTGGCGCGGGCGGGGGCGGAGATCCTGACGGTCCCCGCCGCGTTCACCGTCCCCACCGGAAAGGCCCATTGGGAGGTGTTGCTGCGCGCCCGTGCCATCGAAAATGCCGCCTATGTCCTCGCCCCGGCCCAGGGGGGGCGGCACGAAGATGGCCGGGCAACCTGGGGCCATTCGACCGTTGTCGCGCCAACGGGGGAGGTTCTTGCCACCCTCGACCATGATGAGCCGGGGGTGGTGGTCGCCGATCTCGACCTTGATCTCGTCAATGAGACCCGAATGCGGATCCCGAGCTTGACCCTTGAACACGACATTCCTGTGCGCATCTCAGATCTATGATTAAATACGCCCTCAAATGTCAGAACGGCCATCGGTTTGAGGGCTGGTTCTCGAATTCCGCCGATTACGATGCCCAGGCTGCTGCGGGCGCGCTGACCTGTCCTGTTTGCGACACGTCGGGCATTTCGAAAGACATCATGGCCCCCGCCATTGCCACGGGCCGCCGGAAGGAGGCGGCGCGGACCGTCGAGGCCATTTCCGCCATGCGGGAGGCGGCCCGGAAGGCGCGGGCCTATGTCGAAAAGAACTTCGACAATGTGGGCAAGCGCTTTCCCGAAGAAGCGCGCAAAATTCATTATGGCGAGTCAGAGGAGCGCGGCATTTACGGCGTGGCGACCCCCGATGAGGTCAAGGAGCTGACGGAGGAGGGGGTCAATATCGCGCCGCTGCCTGCCCCTGATCCTCCCGCCGAAACGGCAAAGAAGAAGCTCAACTAAGACCGGTTTGCTACGCCAGAGGGCGGCTGTTCTGGTGGGAGTGTCCTCTAAGGAAAGCGTCCCTTGGGAGGGGGCCTTCGCGCCCATCTGTGCCGAGGAAGAAACGGGACCAGACCGCGCTGACGATCTGATTATTGAGCCGAGAAAATCTCCTCAAAGCCCCCAAAGATCATTCGTGACCCGTCGAAGGGGGGCGCCATGGATTGCATCCGCGGGTCCTCCATCATTTTCCCCCAAGCCGCGTCCCGCGCCGCCTTCGATTCCCAAGCGATCATCGATACACAGACAATCTCGTCTTCCTTGCATTGAACCGCTAAAGGGAAGGACGTGATCTTCCCCTCCGGCACGTCCGTTCCCCAACATTCCTTGATGGCGAGCGGACCAAACGCCGCAGCGATCGTTGCAAATTCTTTGGCATGCTCAACATAGGCCTCGCGATTGGCGGCAGGCACGGCAGTCACCGCGAAATCATAATAGGTCATGGCCTCTTCTCCCCGTCTGGTAACCAGGATAGAGGAAACGCGCGGAGCTGAAAGCCTCTCTTGCAGGTAAGCCTCGGCCTCGAAAGCCATGCCCGGAAGGCGGTCTGATTTTCGCCAACGCTTCCCGGGTCGTCACCCGTCGTCCGCGAGGACGTCAGAGGCCGCCTTCGCCAATCTGTCCGCGATGCCGCAAGAGATGATCGGCAAGGACAAGGGCCATCATCGCTTCGGCCACGGGGACCCCGCGAATGCCGACGCAAGGGTCGTGTCGGCCTTTGGTTTGGACCTTAACGGCGTCACCGTCCTTGGTGACGGAGGGGACTTCCTTGAGGATCGAAGAGGTGGGCTTGATCGCCAACCGTGCCACGAGATCCTGCCCCGTGGTGATGCCGCCCAGGACACCGCCATTGATATTGTCGGGCCCTGACGGCGCGAAGGTGGGGCCGTCGGGGCCGGGGTGCATGGTGTCGACCATGTCACTGCCCCGTCCGTCGGCCATGGCGAAGCCGGCGCCGATCTCAACCCCTTTGGCCGCATTGATCGACATTAGCGCCGCCGCGAGGTCGGCATCCATTTTTCCGTAAATCGGGGCGCCAAGACCCACAGGGACGCCGCTCGCCCTGACTTCGATCAGGGCCCCGACCGAATCGCCTTCCTTACGGATGGTATCCAAGACCCCTTCCCATTCCTGCGCTGCGACGGGGTCGGGACACCAAAAGGGATTGTCGTGACGGGTCGACCAGTTCGTCCGCGCGGGGTCGATCCTATGGGGCCCAAGGCCGATGAGGGCCGCCTCGATCGTCAGCTGCGGACACATCGCTTCGAGCAGGGTGAAGGCGACGGCGCCGGCGGCGACACGGGAGGCGGTTTCCCGCGCACTCGACCGTCCGCCCCCGCGATAATCCCGAATGCCGTATTTCGCCTCATAGGTATAGTCGGCGTGGCCCGGCCGATAGCGGTCTCGGATCGACGAATAATCCTTGGAACGCTGATCGACATTTTCGATCATCAGGGAGATGGGGGTCCCGGTGGTCCTGGGGCCGTCACTCCGGTCGTCCTCGAACACGCCGGAGAGGATTTGCACCTTATCGGGCTCTCGGCGTTGGGTCACAAAGCGAGACGTCCCCGGGCGACGCTGATCGAGGCGGGCTTGGATCCGTTCAACGGTCAGGGGCAGGCCGGGGGGACATCCATCGATGACACAGCCAATGGCCGGGCCGTGGCTCTCGCCCCAGGTGGTGACCCGGAACAGATGGCCGAAGCTGTTATGCGACATGGTCTCTCGCTTCTCTTCGAAGCGGGGCATGTGGCATACTTCCCGCCATGGACAAAGACGACATCATCCCCGCTACGCCCTCTGACGAAGATTATGCACGGGAGCGGGCGGCGCAAGACGCCTTCGGTGAAGAGGCCGACCAGGGGGCCGTCTTCGATCAGGACGACCCCTTTGCCCTCTTTGCAGAGTGGATGGCCTTGGCAGGCAAGCATGAACTCAACGACCCCAATGCGATGGCCCTCGCCACCACCGGGGCCGACGGCGCCCCAGATGTCCGAATCGTTCTCCTCAAGGAGGTCGATCACGGCTTTGTCTTCTATTCGAACCTCCAGTCGAGCAAGGGGGTGCAATTAGCCGACAGGCCCCAGGCGGCGCTCTGTTTTCACTGGAAATCGATCCGCCGCCAGGTGCGGGTGCGCGGTCCTGTGGCGCCGGTGTCGGTGGGGGAGGCCGATGCCTATTTCGCTGAGCGCAGCCGGGGATCGCAAATTGGGGCCTGGGCGTCGACGCAATCCCAGATCATGGACGGGGAGGGCGATTTGACCTCCCGGATCGCGGATCTGACCGAACGCTTCTCGGGGGAGGACATCCCCCGGCCGCCCCATTGGAGCGGCTATCGGGTCCTTCCCCAGGATATCGAGTTTTGGGTCAATCGCCCCTATCGGTTGCATGATCGTCTCGTCTTCCGCCGCGAGGGGGAGGGGTGGGAGACGTCGCGCCTTTATCCGTGAGGCGGGGGCCTAGCAGCCGATGTCCCGGCGATAAAAGCCTTCGGGCCAGTCAATCCGGCCAATGGCCTCATAGGCCCGTTCCACGGCATCGGCGACGGTTTGCCCGGTAGCCGTCACATTCAGGACGCGCCCTCCATCGGCAAGCAGGCGGTCGCCCTCGGTGCGGGTACCCGCGTGAAAGACGAGGGCGCCGGTGACATGGTCGGCAGCGTCGACTGACTTGATCTCTGTCCCCCGCTCATAGGTTTCGGGGTAGCCCTTGGCCGCATAGACGACATTGGCCGCGCCTTCGGGGGAGAACGTCCCCGGCACCTCCCCCAACGTGCCCGTCGCCGCGGCATAAAGGACGGAGACCAGATCGCCGGAGAAGCGCCGCATCAGCAGCTGACATTCGGGGTCGCCGAAGCGGCAATTATATTCGATCAATTTCGGGCCGTTCTCGGTGATCATCAGCCCGGCATAAAGGACCCCGCGATAGGTGATGCCTCGCTGTTGGAGGGCCGAAAGGGTTGGCCTCAAGATGGTGTCCTCGATTCGGTCCATCAGGGCGGGGGTTTCGAGGGGGGAGGGCGAGATGCATCCCATGCCCCCGGTATTGGGGCCACGGTCGCCGTCATAGGCCCGCTTCCAGTCCTGCGCCGTACCAAAGCGCATCAGGCGTTCGCCATCGGTGAGCGCGAAGACACTCATCTCCGTCCCCGCCATGAAATCCTCGATCAGCAAGGTTTTGCCTGCGTCTCCGAAGCGACCGGCGAAGGCCATGTCGATGGCATCCTCCGCCCCCTGACGATTAGGGGCAATCGTCACGCCCTTGCCCGCCGCGAGGCCATCGGCCTTGATGACGTAAGGCGCGGCAAATCGGTCGAGGGCCGCGCGGGCGGCGGCGGCATCGGTAAAGGTTTCGGCGCGGGCGGTGGGAATGCCTTGTTCTGCGGCCAAGGCTTTCACGAAGGACTTCGAGGTCTCAAGCTGCGCGCCGGCCCGGTTGGGGCCGAAGCAGGGGATGTTGAGGTCGGAAAGGGCGTCAGCCAACCCCTCGGCCAGGGGGGCCTCTGGACCGACCACCACGAGGTCAATTCCTTCCTTGGCCGCAAAGGCGGGGATGTCCGGGGTGGCAAGGTCGAGATGCGCCCCGAGGGGCGTCATTCCAGGATTGCCGGGCACGCAGATCAAGCGTGTCAGCTGGGGGCTTTGCGCGATTTTCCAGGCGAGGGCGTGCTCTCGCCCCCCCTTTCCGACCAGCAGGATCTGCATCGGCGTCTCTTTCTCTTTCTTCCCCCGCAAGGGGCCTTGCGCCGTAGCGAAGGAGCGTGCCGGACCGCAAGCCTTTCAGCGGGGGAAGATCAAAGCCGGGGGCTCAGCCCATCGGCCAAAGATCGCCGATAGGCGGCCATCGCCGGAATGGTGCCAAGGGCCGTGCCGACGCCGATCACGGCCAGCGCGATGCCAAGATCGGTGGGGGAGGCGCCAAGGCCCGCAAGGGGAATACCGTTTCTTGCGGCCAGGCCTTCGCCAAATGTCGCGATCAGGGTTGCCGTCAGTCCCGCGCCGATGAGCGTGCCGAGGGTGGCAAGCGTTGCCGTTTCAGCGATCAAGAGGCCGAAAATATGGCCGGGGCCTGCCCCCGCCGCGCGCAATACGGCAAGTTCCCGTTGCCGCGTCGCCAGGCTCGTCAGTAGGGCAATCATCATGCTGACAAAGCCGGTGCCGACAACGAACAGCGAGATCGCGAACAAGACGGTCTCCACCGTTCCGACCACCGACCAAAGTTGGCTAAGGGCGAGCCCCGGCAGGACCGCCGTGAGGGGCTCACCTTCATAGGTCGTGATCTGTCGCTGTAAGACGAGGGCGCGGGTCCTGTTTTCAAGCCCGACCAGAAAGGCCGAAAGGGCTTCTGGATGGGCCTCGCCTTGATCACCGGGCGAGGCGACACCGTCATGCTCATGCTCATGCTCATGCTCATGCGTGTTCCCCGCTCCGATCGAGGCGCCAGGATCGCCATGCAGCGCCTCAATCCCGGCCAAGGAGACATGGATCGAGCGGTCTACGGGGGTGCCGGTGGGAGCGAGACTCCCCACCACCCGAAATTTATGTCCCTCATGCTCGGCGAAGCCCGCCGAAACGAGGCCGTGGGAGACGGTGAGTTCTGTCCCCAGATCGTAATCGAGACGATCGGCGACCTTTGCCCCGAGGACGGCCCCTTTGGGGCCGTCGAACCATTCGCCGGCCGCAAGACTAAGGTGCCTGCCCGCGCCATATTGGTAGTGGTCGAGATAGGACCTGTCCGTGCCGACGACCCGAAACCCCTGATGGCTGTCCCCCAGGGAAAGCGGAATCGTCCAGGCGACGCCCGGCTGGTCACGCAACATCTCATAGCTCTCCCACGAGACACTGCCCGTCGGCTCGCCCACGCGAAAGACCGTATAGAGAAGAAGGTTGACCCCGCCGGCTCTTGGCCCGACGATCAGATCGGTACCGCTGATTGTACTCTCGAACCCGTCGGTCGCGGCGCGGCGTAACTTGTCGACGCCAAGGAAAAGGGTCACGGACAACGCAACCGATATCACCGACAACAGAGCCGCGGTCTTGCGGCTCAACAGGCTTTGAAACGCGAGCGTGAGGAGACCGGCCATCACGCAGCCGCCGAATGCGAAGCTGGTGAGAGACTGTCGAGGGAAACCCGTCGGTCGAAATGGGACCGCAGCCGATCATCGTGGGACACGAAGAGAAGGGCGGCGCCGGAGCGTTCCGTTTCGGCCGTGAGCAAGGACAGAAAGAGATCCTGGGAGACGGGATCGAGCGCCGAGGTCGGCTCGTCGGCGATAATCAAGCCGGGCTGACCGATCAGGGCCCGGGCCGCCGCCACGCGCTGCTGTTGGCCGACGCTCAACTCACTCACCGCGCGGCGAAGCAGATCCGGGTCATCGAGGCCCAGTCGGCCAAGGAGGTCCCGTGCCGCCGATGTGAGGGGGGCAGTCTTGAGGACGGCCTGTCGCCGCCGGGGTGAAAATCGGGTCGGCAGAAGAACATTATCGATGACGGAGAGATAGGGGATCAAATTGAACATCTGAAAGATCACCCCGAGTTGATCGGCCCGCAACCGATCCCGCTGGCGACCGGACATGGTCGTCAGGGGGTGCCCGAGCACTGTGACCGTCCCCTGCTGCGGGACGAGGGTGCCGGCAATCACCCCCAAAAGCGTCGACTTGCCCGATCCACTCGGCCCTTCGAGGAGGACCTTTTCCCCTGCCTTCACGGCGAAGGAGTCAACGACAAGGAGCGGTGTCTGCGCCCGGCGATACCCGAACCGAATGCCCTGAAGGTCGATGGCATTGTCCATGGTTGCAGATCCTTTTCCGGCATCACCATACTGTTCTGAAAGTCGGGGAGGCAATGACTCCCCGGGCGATAAAAATCGGCTAGACGCGCGATCATGACCACTGCGCTCTCTTCCACGGACGACCCTCTGCCCACAGGGGTGTGTCTCTATCTCTTCGACGTCTTCCCCGATGGGACGGGCCGCCGCGTTGCCGAGAAAGACGTCAAATCGCCCCTTTCGGCGGGGGCTGCTTATCGCTGGATCCATGTGGATATCCGGCACCCCGACTCCGAGGCGCTGATCCTCGATCTCACCGACCTGACCGTGGCGCGGGCGTTAAGGGCGGAGGACACCCGCCCTCGGGTCACCCCCCATGACGACGGGTTGTTGGTGATTTTGCGCGGGGTGAACCTCAACCCCGGCAGCGATCCCGAGGACATGGTCTCGATCCGCATGTTCATCAAAGACGGATTGGTCCTGTCCTGCCGCATACGCCGCTTGATGGCCATTGTCGGGTTGCGCGAGGCCATCGAGGATGGTCGAGGCCCGACGGATGTGGCGAGTTTCGTGGTCAAACTGGCCGAGGGGCTGACCGAACGCATGGATGTCGTCATCGGCGACCTGGCCGACGAGGTCGATGAGCTTGAGGATCGCAGTCTCGATGAGGTCACCGGCCTTCGCCAGGATGTGGCGGAGATCCGCCGGGCGGCAATCGGTCTTCGACGCTATATCGCGCCGCAGCGAGAGGCCTTGTTCCGTCTTGATGCGGATAATGTGGACTTCCTCGACAGAGACAATCGTATTTCGATCCGGGAAAGCGTTGAGCGGATCACGCGCATGGTGGAGGAACTCGACGCGATACGGGAGCGCGCAGGCGTTATTTCCGATCAGTTGGCGGACCGCCGCGCGGAAGAGATGAACCGCAATATGATGATCCTCTCCATCGTCGCGGCAATCTTCCTGCCGCTTGGCTTTCTGACCGGCCTTTTAGGCATCAATGTCGGCGGCATCCCTCTGGCGAACAGTGCTCTTGGGTTTCCCCTTGTGTGTGCCCTCTCGGTCGCCATAGGCGGGGGCCTCATTCTTTATTTCCGCTCTCTCAAATGGCTCTAAGGTCAATGCGTCTCCCCGTTTTCATCGCCGTGTTGTTGGCGATCTTCGCCGGTTTCTCTTCCATCTCAGCGGCTCAATCGACCGATGAGCAGACGGTCGAGGATCGGCGTAGCCGGCTTGAACAGATCGCCGGCAGCTTAAACGGCTCAGATGTAAATCTCATTGATCTGCGGGAGGAGATTCGCACCCTGCGCCGGGCAGCGGAGGCGGCGCAAGTCCCTATCGAAACCGAGATCGCGCAGATCAATAGCGACCTCAATCGTCTTGGTCCGCGCCCGGAGGAGGGAGAAACCGAGGCCCCGGCGATCGCTGAGGAACGGTCCCGGCTGACGACGGAGCTCACTTCTGCCGAAGCCGTCAAAGCGCAGATTGCCCTCAATATCGCCGAGGCCCAACGCCTGGCGATTGAGATCGCCAATTTACGACGGAGCCAGTTCTTTGAGGATCTGTCCGCCCGTGGACCAAGCCCGCTGCAACCCGCACTTCTCGGTGAGGCGGCGGAAACATCCGCCTTGGGGTTTCGCCGCTATGCCGCGGCCCTCGCAAGCTATTGGGAGCAAAAGAAGGCAGAGAACGCCACCACAGGTCTTTTCCTTTCCCTGGCTCTCGCTGTGGCGCTCGCCGTCGCTCTGTGGATTCCCGTAAGGGGGTGGCTGGCCAATTTCCTCGCGCACCGGCTCGAGCCCTATGAGCCGCTCCCCTCGCGCAAGGTGCTGGTCGCGGCGGCGCGGACCGTGGTTCGCTTATTGCCCGGTCTGTTAGGGGGGGTCATCTTACTCGAAACCTTGCGGGCCAATGGGGCCGTCTCGACACAGAGCTATCCCCTCGCCCAGGCGATTTGGTTCACCTTTCTCGGTGTCCTGTTCGTCGAGGGGGCCGCTGTCGGCGTGTTCGCCCCCCTCGCGCCGAAATGGCGGATTGTTCCCTTGGCCACCAGTCAGGCAAGGGCGGTCAGGCTGCTCCTGATCCTTGCCGTTCTTTTCCTCGGTCTCGATCAAGTGGTGTTGCGCGGCGCCGATCTGTTCGCCACTTCATCGGCCCTGATCATCCAGATCAAGGCGCTGACGACGCTGCTACTGGCGTTGGTTCTCGCCGGATTGTCCTTCAAATCCTTGTGGACGACCAAGGGGGAGGCTGCCGCAGAAGGCGTCCCCGTCCCGACGGATCCAACACAGGACAGCAATCGCTTCCCTTGGGGACGGATACGGTTTTCAGGACGGGTCCTTGCCTGCATCGCGGTGTTGGCTGCGTTGGTCGGTAATGTGTCGCTCGGCCATTACCTGATGACACGGCTGTTCTACCTTCTCGGCCTTGGGAGCATTATCTGGTTCCTCCGTGCCCTGTTCAGGGAGGGGGTCCGCCTGGTCGATGCGAATTTCCGTAGTCAGCAGGCTGAAGAGCTTAGGGAGAAAGACGGGGAGACGGCGTCCTCTCCGCTGACCACCTATTGGATCGGGGTTGCGATCGATGTGCTGTGCCTCCTGATCTTCATCCCTCCGGCGTTGTTGATTTTGGGGGCGGCATGGTCCGATGTCCGGGGAGGGGTGACCGATGCCTTTTTAGGGTTCCAGGTCGGGCCAATACGGATCAGCTTCGCCAAGATACTTCTTGCGATCACTCTGACGGCCTTCGTCATGATCGTGACCCGTACCGCGCAACGGGTGGTCGACCGTCAGATCTTTCCCAAGGCGGGGATCGACCCGGGGGTACAGAATTCTCTCAAGACTCTGATCGGATATGTCGGCTTATTGATTGCCGTGATGGTGGGGG
Source organism: Parvularcula bermudensis HTCC2503 (assembly GCF_000152825.2). Classification (NCBI taxonomy): domain Bacteria; kingdom Pseudomonadati; phylum Pseudomonadota; class Alphaproteobacteria; order Parvularculales; family Parvularculaceae; genus Parvularcula; species Parvularcula bermudensis. Next base: position 2,625,450 of record NC_014414.1, on the reverse strand, counting down.
TCGGCACGCTCGGGTTTAACCTCTCCAGCCTTGCCATCATCGCCGGGGCCCTGTCGGTGGGGATCGGCTTTGGCCTCCAATCGATCGTCAATAATTTCGTTTCTGGACTGATTTTGCTTTTCGAGCGGCCGATCAAGGTCGGTGACTGGATCGTGACCTCCTCTGGTGAAGGGATCGTTCAGCGGATTTCGGTCCGCTCCACCATCATCGAGACCTTTGATAAGTCTTCAGTCATCGTACCGAATGCGGAGTTGATTTCCTCGGCGGTCACGAACTGGACGCATAAGAACAAATTAGGGCGAATCGTCCTGCCGGTCGGGATTTCCTATGATCTCGACCCGCAAGTTGCGATCGATGTGTTGATGAAAGTGGCGAAGGACGATCCCGATGTCCTGAGTTATCCGCCATATTACGTCTATTTCGACGATTTCGGCGATAACTCGCAAAATCTCCAATTGCGGGCCTATGTGCGGGATATTGGCCTCTCCTTGGGCATAAGAACCCGTCTGCGCGTGTCGATCTGGCGGGCGTTCAAGGAGGCGGGAATCGAAATTCCCTTTCCACAACGGGATCTGCATATCCGATCGGGTCTTGCCGGGTCGTCGTCGACGGCCTCGTCAGCGACAGTTGAGGAGGCGGGGCTCCCCCGTCGGTCTCCCCTGGCTCAACCGCAATCGGCGGCGGATCCCTCAGGTGCCCCCGATGCCGATCCCGATGGTCTGGGGGATGCCCCCCGGTGAGCACATGTCACTGCGCGCAAAGGGGACCCAAAAGCGAAAATTGGGGTTGCTCCCTACCTCCCCCAAAAAGGGCCGGGCTGTCTCAGGGGACGCGGATCCATTCACCGCTTTCGTTCTGGACACAATGTCCAGAAGGCGCCCCGTTGATCACGCGCTCGGCGGTGGCCTTGGCGGCAACCGCAACCGTCACGCCGTTCTTTGAGGCCAGATTATCATAGGCCGCGCTGCGCTGTTGATTGATGACACGCACCTCTCGGCGCAGGGCATCGTTGGCGGCGGCGCCGTCGACAATGCCAAGATAGCCGTCGATCCGCTCCCCAACGACGCAGTTCGCCTTCGCCTCCTCGATAATGGGCGGCGCGGCATGGGCGGCCCCGAGGGTGACCAGGATCGCGGCACAGGCGCCGAATAGGCGGCGGGAAAAAGTCATATGGACTACTCCGTCAGAACAGGTCGGGGTTTTGCGCGATCAGCTCTTCGACATCGCGTTCCAGGCGAACGCGAACCTCCTGCTCGATCTTAATATTGAGGTTGATCTCAATGGGCTCGTCCGGTGCCTCCACTCTGACGGTGGCGCACGCGGAAAGCGCGCTGATGAGAGCGGCTGCCAGGGCCAGAGGGCGGTAGGGAGAAGGAATCATGCGCGACATCACCACTCGTTAGACCCCTACCATGACAGGATTGAGGCAGCGGGGAAACATCTGTCGTTCTATTCGGGCGGCGCGGCGCTTTCAGTGCGGAACCGCTGGATCTGAAGCTCGGGGGTGACGGACAAGCGCGCTTGCTCGATCAGCGACAGAAGCGGCACTTCGATGGCGGCATTGAGCTTTACGGGGGTCGTCACTTCTTCGCGCACGCGCGGGTCATCAATGCGGATATCGCCCAACCCTTCGAAGGAGAAATTGAAATCGACATCGCCGTCGAGGGGGCCGTTGAGACGAACGCTAAGGGCGTCATAGCGCAAATTCTCAAGCACATCGAAGGCGAGCCGGGCGCTACGATTCGTGTCCCCTAAGGATTGAGCGGGCCCGCTATAGCGAATGGTGCCGGGCTCGGTCGACCTCAAGACCCCGTCATCGAGCCGCACATTGAGGCGCTCGATATCGAGGGGGAGGGTCCCGCTCAACCGTCCTGTCCCCGTCAATCCCTCGATATCTGCAAAGGCCAATATCAGTCCAAGATCGAGGTCGCTGGCTTTCAAAACCGCTCGGGCGGACCCGTCAAAGGCCAATCTGCTCTCTTCAACGGACACGGCGCCGCCGAACCACGGAAAGACGGCGCGCTCGACAATCACCGACTGATCGCCGGGCAGGCGGAAGCTGACCTCGCCCTCCTCCAGATCGAGGGCGTAGATGTCTAACATCCCGATCTTAAGGGTCTGGGTCTCCGGGGTCCGTGGGGGGAAGAGTTGATCGAACACAAGGACGCCATTGACGTCACGGGTTGATTTCACCGCGACCCCCGGCCCTTGAAAGGTCAGCCGATCAAGACTGACTTCGGCGTTCGTCCGAAGGCCATCTCCCCAGGCGGCCCCTGCCGTGACGGTGGCGGTCCCCGTGGTGGGGCCGATAATCCCCGACAGCGCAGGCACAAGACCGGCCGGTTGCAATCCACTGGGCTCAAAGCGGAGAGGGCCGCTGCTAAAATCCGCGCGGCCCTGGTTACCGGCGAGGCGATGGTGGCCTTCGAGCGTGCCGAGCGGTTGCCCGGCCGGGGTGGTGACATCGATATCGAAGCGCACCTGATCGTGGGCCAGACGAAGATGGCCGCGGCCGGCAATGTCATTCACCCGCCTGATCTGGCGCGCTTCCCCCAGAATAAGCCGATCAAGGCGCGCGGTTCCTTTTGCCGCGCCGCTTGCGGGCAAGGTGAGGGCCACAGCTCCTTTGAGGCGATCGAAGGTCAGCGCACGGTTGACGGTCCCGGCTCCTCCGCCAATCTCGGCGTCGATTGTTGTCCCGCTCAGCTCCCGGATCACAGAAAGATCCGTGTCGAGTGAGTTGACCGCCATTTTTGTTTGGCCCGCTTGGGCCGTGAGGGACCATGACCGTGCGCGGGCTGCCACTCTCAGCGGCGCTTTGCCTCCCGTCGTCTTCACCAAGGCCGAAGCGGCGGGAAGGATCGTTCCGCCGTTGAGGGTAAAGGTCGTTTGGTCGGTGGAGAGGCGCCCCTGCTCAACCCTCAATTGTGCCGCTTCGGGGATCGCCACTTCATAGCCGCCCTCCTCGGGCAGGAGGGCGGCCAATGAGCCGGTGAGCGTCAGGTCATCGAGGTGAAGGGGGCCAAGCCGGGTGCCGGCGCCGCTGGTGATGAGATTGACGACCCCTCGACGGTCCTTCGGCGTGAAATGGCCCTCAGCCCGCAAGGCGGCGGCGGAAAGGCCGGCGAGGTGGAGATCGGCCAGGTCGGCCGTGAAGGCGATGTCGTCCGGCACCTCGGGGCGCGTCGCAAGAGTGAATTCTCCTTCGCCGGTGGGGGAGGCCACCGCCATGCGCACCGAAACCGCCATTCCGTTGGGGCCGAACTGGGCGAGGGGGATGGCCTCCCCCCGCGGCAGGACCGTAACCGATGCGCCCTCTATCCCCGCAAGACGCAGGGCAGGGGGGGCAACGGTCGAGAGGGTCACCCGTCCGTCCTCATAGCGCGCGTCAAGGGTGCCGCTCACCGCCAAGGGGGCGCTCGCCGCGGCCTCGCCCATCAAGAGAGGGGCACCCGCCCCCACGCCGAAACGCTCGCCGAGGTGAAGGACCCCGGAGACAATTTCCACCGTGCCGCTCAGGTCCGCCTCTGTGGGGAGCAGCAAGGTCTCCTCCCAGGCGGAAAGGGTCACCTCCCCCTCGGCGATGAGCGAAGAGAGGGCATGGTCGGCGACCGCGACATCGCCCGCGAAGGAATAGACGGCCCTCAAGGGCGCTTCTCTTGGGGCTTCAACACTGAGTGTTAGACTGCCGTCACTGGTAATTCGAGGGGTAAGCCCTGCGCCCTCGCTCACGATATTGGCGTCAAGGGTGAGCCCCGCCTGCTGTGTGAAGCGTGCGTCGAGTTGGGTTCGAAGCAGGCCCTCTGGCGTCTCCACGAGGAAGGTCGAGTCGCTGATGACGAATTCCTCAAAGGGCAGCGCCGCCAAGGTAAAACGCTGACTGCCTTCACCCCTCTTTATGGAAGGAAGCTGTGGTCGTCCGCGGCTGTCCAACGAGAGGGTGACGGCTGCCTTGTCGAGGTGCACGCGGTCGACCCGGCGTGAGAAAAGGACGTCGGCGGGATCGTACACCACTGATAATGTTCCCCGTGGGATGCCGCTGCCAGGCGGGGCATCCACGACGAAATCAGCCCCCGTGAGCGCGAGGCGATGGATGTCAAGCTCAAGGTCAGTGAGGCCGCGCTGGTGCAACGCTTCGGAAACCAGCTGCTCTGTCAGGGGAGCGCGGGCAATCACGACTGCCATGAAGAGCTGGGCCAGAATGGCAAAAGGGCGCGAGAGAAGGGCAAGAACAGCGCGCATAGGTCACGATAGCTGAGGCGATCGCAGGCGTCGCGGATAAAGGAGAGCTTGAGGCGACGCGCTGGTCAAAAAACGAGGCCCCCGGCCCGGAGGGGGGGAGCCTTAATACGGGCGGCCCCTGTCCTGTCCCCCCGGCCCGCAGTCCATGGCCAAGCGCTCAGGGCAGGCTTTGCGGCGCCCAAAGCCCTCGCGCCGTTAAGGCCCAGCGATGAAGATCCGCGGCGATGACAGCGCAGCTAAGCGGCGGCAGGGGGCACGTACGGGGCAGGGCACCATCAACCACCCTAGACCCAAAAGGGATCCCCGCCTCAACGAAAAAAGGCCGCTCAGAGAGCGGCCTTTCAACTCACAAGGAGTTTCCCTTACTCAGGGCTAACTTCTTCATCGTCGTCGTCGTCGTCATCGACGGCCGCGGCAACGATCGCCGGAGTGGCGAGCATCAGGGTCGCGACGGCAATCGTCGGAAGACCAGGAGCTTCCATTTGAGCGGCACCGAGGCTGACCGGCTGTGCGTCGCACATATCAGCGGAAACGGTGACGGACATGCCTTGCTCGAGGACGGCGGTGCAGCCGAACGCAGAGATGGAAGCAGAACCGTTTTGCGCGATCACGCGATCGTTAGCGAACACGTCGGCGCCGTTGGAAAGCGCGACGGTTTCGTTCGCGCGGAGGACGAGCGCGTCACCTTCGACGACAGCCGTGCCAACCGGAGCAGCAACAGCCGTAGCGAAGAGAGTAGCACCCGCGATGGAAGCGGAAATCAGTTTTTTAGTCATCATAATGGAACCCCGTAAGACCGAATTGAGACATACTCAAGAACGCCCGAGTTGTAAACCGTGCCAATCCTAAAACTGGCGATCTTTCCGAACACAACACCCACTCTAGCGATCAAGTGAGATTGAGCATTCCTTGTCATGCCTAATGAGTCAACGGCGAAACCGGTTCCCGGGGCGATGCAGCATTTTTTGGCCGAATGGGCGATGAAGGGCTTGGGCGCCGTTAGCGGGCGCCCTTGCGAGTCAAAATGACTCCAATTGTATGAATCACAATCACAATATCGAGCCATAGTGAGAAATGCTTGACGTAGAAGAGATCGAACTCAAGCTTCCGCCGCACGTCCTCGACGCTTGTAACGTGCCCCTGTTGCACCTGGGCCCAGCCGGTAATGCCGGGCCGAACCGCGTGCCGAATACGGTAGAAAGGAATTTCTGATTCGTACCATTCAGAGAGATTGAGGGTCTCAGGCCGCGGACCGATCCAGCTCATCTCCCCTCGAAGGACATTGACCATTTGCGGCAGCTCGTCGATTCGCAGGCGCCGTAGGATATGGCCGATGCGCGTGATTCGGTCATCGTCGGATTGGGTCATGTCCGACAGGCGGTCGGCGGTCGACTGAACATGCATCGATCGAAACTTGTAGACGGTGAAGGGCTTGCCGCGAAATCCCATCCGGGTCTGCTTGAAAATGGCGGGGCCGGGACTGTCGAGGCGGATCAACATCGCCACAATGAGAAGAAGCGGTGACAGGCCGATCAGCAGCGCCAGAGAGACAAGCCCGTCCAACCCGCGTTTCGACCGACGATAGATGAGGTCGAGACCGATCTGGCCGAAACTGTTCTCCGAGAGGTGATCAATCTGGACGCGCCCCTCGAGCGATTCGACCAATTGCTTGGCATTATAGACCGCGCGCCCCTGGATCGCCTGTTCGGCGATGTACCGCTCCCAATCCTCTGACAGGGTATCGGACCGAAAATCCGCCACCAGCGGGATGCTCGGCTTGGCTTCCGCTTCCTTGATGGATCGTAGAGGCAATGCCGTGACGGAGGTGATTTCCGAAAGATCATCGGCCCTGCCCCCTGGGATCACCCCAAAGGTCATGTGATGGGCGCGCTCGATCAGGATATTGGACACAAGAAACCACACCGTTGTCCCCACCGCGCTCGAGGCGAGAAAGGGCTGGCTGTATTCCAGGCGCAGGGCAAACAGCACCAGGAAACCGGCGCAAAATGACATCACGAAAGAGGGGACCACATTGATGATCGCCTCAGAGCCGGGGAGGGAGGCCGTTTTGCGGAGGATCAAAAATCCCATCAGCAGCGCCGCGACGCCCGCGCTGATCGAGGTCTTTGTCACGGGGCTCGCCAGATAGGCCGGCAGTTTGTCGATGTCGTCGATATAGAGATTAGCAGCCACCAGGAAGGGCACGAGCAGCCCGAAGATCGCGCCGCCGAGCAATTGATAGCGGATACGCGTGAGCTGCAGGAGAACCTGACGACGCCAATGCCGATCGACCGTACTCGAGAAAAAAGTCGTATCGTAAGCGATCATTCGCAAGATCCCCTATCGAGCAGTGAAGGCGGATACGCAGAAATGCTCTCCCCTTCGGCGCTCACGGTGCACGCAGGCAAGTGTTAACCGACCGACACAAATTGAACAATCTCTTTCCGTGTGCACGTGCGAATGCGTGTAGCCTATAGGTCAGCGGTTAACCAAGGCCTTCACGCCCCAAACCGCCAGAATAAGGATCGCAAGGACAAGATAAAGTCCCAGCATGTCTTCTATCGATTGCGCCAAGAGGGTGTTCCAGGCGGTGATGCCCAACTCATTCCAATGATCGACGGAGAATCGCGCCGATGAAGCAAGACCCATGATCGCAAACCAAGAAAGAGCGAGAAATATCAGACCCTGACCGGCTTTCCCCCAAAGGGCGAAGAGGCTGTTCATGGTCAGCCCCTGGATAAGGGCAACGGCTGACATCAGCGCCAAGAGGGTCAGCGACACCGGTGGTTCGACAACGCCTCGGACAGCGGTCACCAGATCATTGACGATTTCGAAAAACATCAGGCCCCCCCCGATTTCGATCGTGGTCAGTTAACCAGATCGCCGGGGCGCGCAATAGGGCAAAATTAAGGCACAAGCCGTCAGCGCCGAAAGCCGCGATGTACAGAACCTCAATCTCAGGATCGCTCCGGGTCGGGGACGGGGCGATTGGCCCAAAGGAGAACCGGCTTCAGCGGGAAGGCCCAGACCGTCCCAACGAGAATATAATAGACAAGATCGATCGCCCAATGATCTGGCAGGCGATCGGCGATGGCCAAGACAATCCCGATATAAAGGACGAGAAAAACCGGGAAGGACAGGATCAGGATCAATTTCTTGGTGCTGGGGGTCATGCGAGGGGAGGTCTCCTATCCAGATGTCTAGAAAGACATGCCGACGGGCACAATGTCGCCAACGCGGCGTGGGGTCGCGCTGGCAAGTTTGGCCCAGAGGCTTATAGACCCCTCCATGACTGAGAGCTTGTCCCCCCAAACGCCTCGCCCTCGGCTGATCGCTGGATGGCTGTTCGGCCTGTGCGCCCTCATCGCCCTGATGGTCACGGTGGGCGGTGCCACGCGCCTCACGGATTCGGGGCTGTCGATTACCGAATGGGATCCAATTATGGGGGCGCTGCCGCCCCTCTCCGAGGCCGGTTGGCAGGACCTATTCGAAAAATACAAGCAGATCCCCGAATATACGCTGGTCAATGCGGGGATGACCCTGGCCCAGTTCGAAGAAATTTTCTGGTGGGAATGGGGACACCGGAATTTGGGGCGCTTCATCGGGCTTTATGTGGCCCTGCCGCTCCTTTGGTGGTCACTGCGGGGGACGGTGTCAGGTCCGCTGCGGTGGCGTCTTTGGGGCCTTTTCGCCCTTGTCGGCCTTCAAGGCGCCATCGGGTGGTTCATGGTGGCGAGCGGCCTTTCGGATCGGGTCGATGTCAGCCATTTTCGGTTGGCCTTGCATCTTGCCACCGCTTTCCTCCTTTTCGGCCTGACATTGTTGCAGGCCCTCTCCCTTTGGGGGGCGCTTCAGCCGATCGCGGCGCCGCGTCCTGTCCGGGTGGGGCTCTCCGTCCTGATGGGCGGAGTCTTTTTACAGATCATCTTCGGCGCTTTCGTCGCGGGGCTGCGGGCGGGGAAGACCTATAATACTTGGCCCCTCATGGATGGTGAGGTTTTTCCCCGTGGCTATTTTGTCGGATCGCCGGATTTTGGGGATACGGTGAACTCCATTGCCGCCGTCCAATTCAATCACCGCTTATTGGCCTATGTGCTAACGGGAGTTGCGATTTGGCTCCTCGTGGCGGTTTGGCGAGAACACTCGTCCTTGCGTCGCTGGAGCGCGCTGATCCTGGCGGGCATTGTCCTCCAGATGGGCCTGGGGATTTGGACGGTGGTCATGGCGGTCCCCATGGCCCTTGGGCTGTTGCACCAATTGGCCGCTCTCTGCCTCTTCGGCCTCGTCCTTACGGCGTGGTACCGGGTTAATCCTGCGTGGGCAGGGCGAGATCGGGCACCTCAATCGTCACCGGTGCCGACATCTCCGACGATGTCGACGGCGGCATAGGGCGCGTGTCTTCGGCGAGGGACAGCTGGTCGGCGAGCGCAAGCCAGGAGAGAACCACGAGCCCCTGGGACGAGGTCACGATGGCGGCAACCCCATTGCGATAGACCGCGCCGAAATTGCCGCGACCGAAGGCTAGGCGGTCGACCGCCACCGGCTGACCTGCCACCTTGAGGCGAAAGACCGTCTCGCCCGTTCTGACGGTCCCATCGTCGAGCACGGCGAAGATGACGGGCGCCCCCTCGGTCAGGGGCATGGCGGCGATTCGGTTGGTGCCGGGCAGATCGGCGACATTCGCGATCAGCACCGTGCCATCGGGATTAAACGCGGCGATCCGGCCGTCGCGTTTCAAAACGTAGATCCGATCCCCGGCCGCCGTGCAATCGAGCGCCGGATCGGTCCTGATGACGGTCGTCTCAAAGCTTGGGCCTTCGGCGCCCGTTCGGGCGGAAATAACGGTGACCCCACCATCGGCATCGATCCTGAAGACATGATCCTCAAGGGCGCACAGGGCGCGCGGGCGCCCAGCCAGGGCGCCGGGTTCAAGGGCGGCGATCTCTTGCAGACTGTCGCGGTTGGCGCCGAAAGTTCGGAAACTTACCCGACCGTCGGCGCGCTCGACGACGATCAGCGGGCCCCCCTCGCTCTGCGTTGCCGTCGCCGCCGCCACGGCGCCGCCGAAATCGATCATGGTCGCATTGCGTGTTTGCGATGTCGGCACCAGGGCAAGGCCGGCCGCCCCATTGCCCACGATCACGGCGCTGTCGAGAACGCTATCGGGGTTCCGGGACAGGGCGAGGCCTGTGACCGTGCCCTCGAACCCGCCAAGGACGTCGGTTGCCGAAAGGGGGAGGGGGCCGTCCCCCGCAGCCGCGGCGGGGGCGCTGTCTTCCGTCGCCGGGGCAGCAGGGGCCTCGGCGCTCTGGTCCTCTTTCTGCCCGCCACAGGCGCAAAGTCCCACAAAAAGGCTCAGGAGGGTCATTTTTTTGAGCATGGTGAGTCCCTTTTGCTGTCCCACTGCAACGGTCTTTAGCAAAGCGAAATCAGGGAGCTAGAGGTGAGACGCGCGTTATGTGGTATATTGATACCACAGTTTTAAGTCGCTGTTTTGTCTCGTCGATTTTAGGCATGCTTGACATTATCGCGAGGGTGGCAAATACGCAGCGCCTTGCGGAGTGACGCTTCGCTCGATTTTCATGATTAGGCGGGGCCGGCCCCGCAGAAGGAGAAGAGGCGGCCATGCAGACCGAGGCCTCGAAGACATATCAGACCAAGCCCGCGGATGTGGATAAGAAGTGGGTGGTGATCGATGCGGAAAATCTCGTTGTCGGTCGGCTGGCATCCCTGATCGCCATGCGCCTGCGCGGCAAGCACTTGCCCACCTACACCCCCCATGTCGATGACGGCGACCATGTGATCGTCGTCAATGCCGAAAAGGTGGCGTTCACCGGCCGCAAGCGCACGCAGCAGACCTATTATTGGCACACCGGCTATCCCGGCGGGATCAAGTCCCGCACGGCGGACAAGGTCCTTGAAGGACGTTTCCCCGAGCGGGTGCTGTATAAGGCGGTGGAGCGGATGATGCCGAAGGACTCCCCCCTGGCGCGCCGTCAGATGACCCACCTTCATGTCTATGCCGGGCCCGATCATCCCCATGACGCCCAACAGCCGACGCCCCTCGATGTGGCGGCCCTCAACTCCAAAAATACCCCCCGCGGTTAAGGCAGGATAAAGATGAGCGACACTTCCCAAGGACTCGACGCCCTCAAGGACCTCCAAGGCACCGCTGCAGAGACCGAGGCGACGACGGATTCCGGCGAGGATGCCTTCGCCCCGGTGGCGCCGAAGATCGACCAATATGGTCGCTCCTATGCGACCGGTCGGCGGAAAACGGCGATTGCGCGGGTGTGGATCAAGCCGGGCAGCGGTAAGATCACGGTCAATAATCGTGACATCGCCGATTATTTCGGACGGCCTGTGCTGCAAATGGTCCTTAAACAGCCCCTCGAAGCGGCGGAGCGGATGGACCAGTTTGACGTGATCTGCACCGTCAAGGGGTCAGGCCCCTCCGGGCAAGCCGGGGCGGTTCGCCACGGCCTGGCCAAGGCGCTGACCTATTACGAGCCGGGCCTCAGACCTGTGTTGAAAAAAGGCGGCTTCCTGACCCGTGATAGTCGGGCAGTGGAACGGAAGAAATATGGTAAGGCGAAAGCCCGCCGGAGCTTCCAATTCTCTAAGCGCTGACGGGTTCGCTCTTGACTGTCATGCCCCGCCGCCCTTTGGGCGCGCGGGGTTTTTTTGGAGAGCCACAGTAGGGGAGGCACACGCGCGCCTTCCTCGCCGCGATCTCAGCCGAGGATCGCGCCATTCATCACAAAGATGGCTTTCTCGTTGGCGAATTCCCTCACGCCGGTGCCCCCATGCTCCCGGCCATAGCCAGAATCCTTCACGCCGCCGAAGGGCATGTTCGGTTGGGCCACGCCATAGCCGTTGATGAAGACCATGCCGGTATCGAAATGCTCGGCGGCGAGGCGCTTTGCTTCGTCCGTATCGGTGCTGAAGATCCCGCCCCCCAGGCCGAAACGGCTGTCATTCGCAATGCGCATGGCATCGTCTGTATCCTTCGCCCTGATGAGCGACGCCACGGGGCCGAAGAATTCCTCTCCATAGGCGGGTTGGCCGGGGACCACATCGGCCAGGACCGTTGCCGGATAGAAAAATCCGTCGCCTTCGGGCATCTGGCCGCCAAGGGCGAGACGGGCGCCGTTCGCCACACTTTTCTCGACCTGCTGATGGAGGGTGTCCCGGAGGTCTTCCCGCGCCATTGGGCCGATGTCCGTTTCCTCCGCCATCGGATCCCCAAGCGTCAACGCCGACATGGCCTCGATGAACCGCGCCTCGAATTCGTCATAGAGCTCGTCGACGACGATGAAGCGTTTGGCGGCCACGCAGGTCTCGCCATTATTGAAGGTCCGTCCGGTCACAGAGGCCCTGACCGCCAAGTCGAGATCGGCATCGGCCAGAACGATGAACGCATCGTTGGACCCCAGTTCCATCACGGATTTCTTCAGGTGCTTTGCCGCTTCCCCCGCCACATGGCGTCCGCCATTGGGACTGCCCGTAAAGGTGACACCGCGGACCTGATCGTTTGCGATGATGTCATCCGACTGGTCGTGAGAAATAAGGAGGACCCGGAAGAGATTATCGGGCAAGCCGCCCTCGCGATAAATTTTCTCAAGCAACAAGGCCGACCCGGTCACGATTTCAGCATGTTTGAGAAGGACGCCATTGCCGGTCATCAAATTGGCGATGGAATAACGGACGACCTGATAGGCCGGAAAATTCCACGGCTGGATGCCATAGACCACGCCGATCGGGGCATGGACGACATATCCCTCGGCGCCCACCTCAAGGTCGCGGCGCTCCTCCCTCAGGAAGGAGGCGCCGTGTTCGGCGGTGTATTCACAAATGCCCGTACAAAGATCGATTTCGGCATGGGAATGGGCGAGGCATTTGCCCATCTCACGGCTCATCAACTCAGCGAGCTCGTCTTTATGGTCCTGTAAGGCTTGGCCGATCGATCGCAGGATCCGGCCGCGATGGTTGAAGGAGGTCTCCCGCCATTCGACGAAAGCCCGATGGCATTTGTCGACCACGGAACGGGCCTCTTCATCCGTCATCATCGGATATGTCTCAAGGGACATTCCCGTGGCGGGATTGATCGTTTGAATGGTGTCGGTGGACATATCGGGATTTCCTCTAGCGTAGAGAGGGAACCCCGAGACGTCTTTCGTGTTCCGGCTCGCCCTCAGCTTTGGGGGCGAGCCGTTGGCATGATCGCTTAGCGCTGGGCGAGGGGAACGAAGCTTCGTTTTGCCGCACCGGTATAGATCTGCCGGGGGCGGCCGATTTTCTGGTTCGGATCTTCAAGCATCTCCGACCATTGCGCGATCCAGCCCACCGTGCGGGCAAGGGCGAAGAGGGCGGTGAACATCTCCGTCGGGAACCCAAGAGCCCGGAGGGTGATGCCGGAATAGAAGTCGATATTCGGATAAAGCTTCTTCTCGACGAAATATTCGTCCTCAAGGGCAATCCGCTCAAGTTCTTTCGCCACGTCGAACAGGGGGTCCTTGATGTCGAGGGCCTCGAGAACCTCATGGCAGGCCTTTTTCATGACCTTCGCGCGGGGGTCGAAATTTTTATAGACGCGGTGGCCGAAGCCCATAAGCCGGAAGGGGTCGGACTTGTCTTTCGCCCGCGCGATATATTCGGGGATCTTATCGACAGTCCCGATTTGCATCAGCATACGGAGGGCGGCCTCGTTGGCGCCGCCATGGGCCGGCCCCCAAAGGCAGGCGATCCCGGCCGCGATAGCGGCGAAGGGGTTCGCCCCCGAGCTGCCGGCCAGGCGCACCGTCGAGGTCGAGGCATTCTGCTCGTGATCCATGTGCAGGATGAAGATCTTATCGAGCGCTCCGGCACAGACCTTATTGATCTTCCATTCTTCCGCGGGCACGGCAAAGCACATGCGCAGGAAATTTTCTGTATAGTGAAGATCGTTCAGAGGATGAATGAACGGTTGGCCGATATTGTACTTATAGGCCATCGCCGCGATGGTCGGCATCTTGGCGATCATCCGGTGGGTGGAAATCTCCCGATGGTCCGGGTTCGATATATCGGTTGAGTCGTGATAGAAAGCGGAGAGGGCACCGACGGCCCCGCACATCACGGCCATGGGGTGGGCGTCACGGCGGAACCCGTCCATGAAGCCCTTGAAGTGCTCATGCACCATCGTGTGATAGGTGATGTTGCTCCGAAAGTTTTTCAGCTCCGACATGGACGGCAATTCGCCGTGCAAAAGCAAATAGGCGGTTTCGATGAAATCCGACTGCTCGGCCAGCTCGTCGATGGGAAATCCGCGGTAAAGGAGGATCCCTTCATCACCATCGATAAAGGTGATCTTGCTCTCGCAGGAGGCGGTGGACGTATAACCGGGGTCGAAGGTGAACTTGCCGGTTTCCTTGCCCAGGGCCCGGATGTCGATGACATCATTGCCGTGGGTGGGGGAGTAGACGGGGAACTCTTTGCCGTCGAGCGTCGCTGTTCCCGTCTGGTTAAGTGTGCTTTTCATATCATCACTCCGGTTAGAGGCAGGGGGGCCCTGCGGCCATTGTCCCACGGTCGGTACCCAAAGGGCGAAAAAACGCAGTATGACCCGCTATGACTAGGGGCAGTGCAACAATAAACCTTCATAGACGGTCGGCAAGGCGGGCCAAGGTCTCTTCCCGACCGATGGCCTCAAGGGTGAGGCCAAGATCGGGGGAGGGAAGCCCCCCTGCTACCGCGACTCGGAGGGGCGGGCCTACTTTTCCGAACGACAATGATAAATCCTCGGCGAGGGCCTTCAGCGTCGTGTCCAAGGCGGCGGCCGTCCACGCCTCAAGGCCATTGAGGCGATGGTGGGCGGCCTTGAGCACGTCGGGGGCCGTCTCCTGCTTGAGGGGCTTTGCCGCTTTCCCCGAGGGGGTAATCGGTCGCTCGATCAATAGATAGGCCGCCGCTTCGGCGATATCGGTGAGGAGCTGACAACGCTCTTGCAGGGCGGCGGCCCCGCGCGTGAGCCGGGCTTTTTGGCCTGGGCTGGGCTGTACGGGCAGAAAGGGCAGGGCTGCCGCCAGAAAGGCATCGGGCGCCATTTTTTGAAGATGGGCGCCGTTGATTGATCGAAAACGATCGGGATCGAGGCGCGCCGGCGCCTTGCCGATCCCCTCAAGGCCGAACCATTTCAGCGCTTCTTCGGTCGAAATGATCTCCGCATCGCCGTGGGACCAGCCGAGGCGCAATAGCGCGTTGCGCAATCCTTCGGGCAAAAAGCCATCTTCACGATAGCTCTCGATTCCGAGCGCCCCATGGCGCTTTGACAATTTTTTGCCGTCGAGCCCGTGGATCAGCGGGATATGGGCGAAGACCGGCACCGGCCACCCCGCCGCTTCATAAAGGTGGAATTGCCGTGCGGCATTGATGAGGTGATCATCGCCCCGGATGATGTGGGTGACGTCCATATCATGGTCATCGACCACCACGGCGAGCATATAGGTCGGTGTCCCGTCGGATCGCAGAATGACCATGTCATCAAGGGCCGTGTTGGGAAACCGGACCTCCCCCTGGACGGCATCGTCGATGACGGTATCGCCCTCAAGGGGGAGCTTCAGCCGCACCGAATAGGGCCCCTCGCCCTCGTCATCGCGGTCGCGCCAAGGGCTGGTGAAGCGGGCATTCTGCGCCCGCGCCGCTGCTCTGGCCTGATCGAGCGCCTCACCGGCCAACCAGCATTTATAGGCTTTCCCTTCGTCGAGAAGGCGATGGGCAATCGCCGCATGACGGTCGGCGCGGGCGAATTGACTGATCACCTCACCGTCCCAGTCAAGGCCTAGCCAGGACAGCCCCTCGGTGATCGCCGCGACCGCTGCCTCATTGTGACGCGCTCTGTCGGTATCCTCGATCCGTAGCAAAAATTGCGACCCCGCGGCGGCGTGAGCCCCCTTGGCGAACAGCCAGTTGAAGAGCGCGGTCCGCGCCCCGCCAATATGGAGGTACCCCGTGGGGGAGGGCGCAAATCTCGTCACGATCTTCTGAGGTGAAGCCATTCGCGTTCCTTCGGGAAGCTTTTGCGGACGTGTCGGGCGGGGATAGAGGGCCAGAGCGACGCTGCCAAGGGAGGGGGGACGAGACTCGGCAAAAGGCGCGATCCGCTGAGGACGACACCGGGACGGGTGCAGTCGGCCATGAGATCCGCCAAGATCGGGCCTGATGTCATTGACCCTCGATAAACGCTATGGGCGAGGCGGGGTCCTTGGGCCTTTGCCCAAGGCGACGGACCGTCTCGCCGCGGATCTTCTTTCGGTCCGTCGGCGACTTGGCGAATGGGCTGCGGCGGAAAGCGGCCGGTTGTTGATCTTCGCCCCGCTCTTCCTCATGGCGGGGGCGGCAATCTATTTCACGCGACCCCAAGAGCCCCCCTCGGTCCTCCCCCTGCTGATCGCAGGCCTGGGGGCTGTCGGCGCGGTCATGGTGAGGCGCGGCGGTCGTGATCGCCTGGCGTGGCTGGCCTGGGCGGCGACCCTCATGGCCTTGGGAAGTGCCCTTGCCGACTGGCGGACCGATCGTGCCGAAACGCCTCTTCTGGCGCGCCCCTGGGGGCCTGGGCCCCTCACGGGGGCGCTTGTCGCCCTCGAAAACCGGCCGAGCGACCAACGCCTTACCATCGCACCGACCGCCATCGGTGTCCTGCCGTCTGACAGCTTGCCGCGGCTGGTCCGCGTCACCTGGCGGGGGGACCCCATCGCGGCAAGTCCCGGGGCGACCCTGTCCCTGTTCGGCCAATTGATGCCGCCGCCGGGCCCCGCGGTCCCAGGCGGGTATGATTACGGCCGCCACCTCTATTTCGAGGGGATCGGGGGCGTCGGTTTTTTGATGGCCGAGCCCCGCCTTGTCACCGAGGCGACCCCGACGCTGGGATCGGCCGCTTGGCTTCAGGGATTGCGACAACGGATTGCCGAGCGGATTGCCGACGCCCTGCCCGGACCCGCCGGGGCGGTGACGATCGCCCTTGTCACCGGGGACCGGTCCGCTCTTCCGCCGCCGATTGTCGATGCGTTGCGCCATACGGGATTGGCGCATCTCCTCGCGATTTCAGGCCTGCATATGGGGCTCGTCTGCGGGACCGTGTTCGTTGTCCTACGGACGGCCTTGGCGGCGATCCCGCCCCTTGCCGCGCGGTGGCCGATGAAAAAGCCTGCCGCCCTCGCCGCCTGCGGGGCGGGCATTATCTATCTTGCGCTATCTGGCGGACCGATCTCCGCGCAGCGCGCCTTCATCATGGCCAGTATTGGGTTTCTGGCTGTCCTCCTCGATCGGCGAGCCGTATCGCTCAGAACGGTTGCCGTTGCAGCCATCGTCATTGTGGCGTGGCGGCCGGACATGATCCTTGGGGCCGGATTTCAGATGTCCTTTGCGGCGGTGACGGCGCTCGTCGCCACCTATACCGCGCTGGAAGGCCGATTGCGCCCGGCAGTGACGATAGCTGGACGGGTCCGCCGTTTCGTCCTTGGCCTTATGGTGACCAGTCTGGTCGCGGGGCTCGCGACCGCCCCCATGGCGATCTATCACTTCAATCAAGTTGCGGCATACGGACTATTGGCCAACCTTATCGTTATGCCAATATTCAGCCTATTGATTATGCCGGGTCTGGTCCTGGGGCTTGCGCTGATGCCCTTCGGCGCCGATGGCCTCGTTTGGCCGATCACCGGCTTCGGCCTTGAGGCGATCCTGTCGATTGCGACCTGGATCGCAGGGTGGGAGGGGGCGGTTATCGCGGTGGCCCAATGGCCGCCATGGGCCTTCGCCACGGTGCTCGCCGGGGGACTTGCCCTTTGCCTGTTGCGCGCGGCGTGGCGCTGGGGCGGTCTTGGGCTGATCGCTTTGGGGCTGGCCGGGGCGGCCTCGGCCGTGCCCCCGATTGCCATGATCGCCGATGGGGCCGGGAACCTGGCGATCCGGGACGAGGATGGCGAGGTGGCCGTGCTCAGCCGTCGTCGAGCCCGGTTCAGTCTCGATCAATGGCGGGCGGTCTATGGCCTGCCAAAGGGCACGGCGCTGCGGCGGCTCGACTGCCCTCCGGCGGCCCCTATTTGCGTCCTCCGTACGGCCGGCCCGCGGATCAGCCTTGTCCGGTCGTTGGAGGCCGCAGGTCAGGCCTGCC
Source organism: Parvularcula bermudensis HTCC2503 (assembly GCF_000152825.2). Lineage (NCBI taxonomy): Bacteria > Pseudomonadati > Pseudomonadota > Alphaproteobacteria > Parvularculales > Parvularculaceae > Parvularcula > Parvularcula bermudensis. The sequence continues at coordinate 2,608,061 of NC_014414.1, read as the reverse complement.
GGACCGACGATATTGTCATCCTTCCCCTTTGGCGGACCGAACGGATCACCGATGGGTGCGACGCCGTCTTGCTGACGGCGGCCCGCCTTGAGGCGCTGGGACCTGTCGCCCTCCTGCCTGCCCGGTCAGGGTCATCCGTCGGCGGGCCCCAAGGCTGGCGGATGACCAGCGTTAAGGCGGTTCGGGGGGATCGCCCCTGGGTGCCCTAGGCCCTGGGTGTCCTAGGAACGCGAGGCGGGGGGATCGGCGGCCTCCGGCCGATGAGCGACGACCAAATAATTGACCTCAAGGTCGTCACTTTCCCGCCATGAGTCGAAGAGCGGATTGTAGCTGAACCCCACTTCTTCCGTGACCGTCAGCCCGGCTTGGCGAAGGGGACCGGCGATTTCAGCGGGTTTGAGAAACTTACGGGGGTCATGCGTCCCGGCCGGCAGCCACCGCAAAATATACTCCGCGGCGATCTTCGCGGTCAAAAGCGATTTGAGCGTCCGATTGAGCGTTGCCACGGCCATCAGCCCCCCTGGCCGCACAAGCGCGGCCCCTTGCGAGAGGAAATAGGCGGGGTCGGCGACATGCTCGACAGCCTCAAGGCTGAGCACGATATCAAAAGGTGGCTCCTTCTCCGCGACCAACCTTTCAACCGTCACCGTGCGATAGTCGACATTCACACCGCTTTCCCGGCGGTGGGCTTCGGCGATCTTGATATTTCGGTCCGCCGGATCGATCCCTACGACCTCGGCGCCCAGACGGGCCATTGGTTCGGAGACCAGACCGCCACCACACCCAATATCGAGGAGACGAAGGCCCTCAAGGGGACGCTTTTGGAAGCGGTCACGGCCGAAATGAGCGCATAGGCGATCCCTCAAGGCGGCGAGGCGCACGGGGTTGAATTTGTGTAGCGGTTTGAATTTGCCGAACGGGTCCCACCACTCCTCGGCCATCGCCGCGAATTTTTCGACTTCTTGATCGTCGATCGTACGGGATTGGGTCATCGTGCTCTCCATCCAAAGGTCGACCGCCCCAAGGCCGAGGCAAAATCGTTGGTATTGGGTCTAACTGCCTGACACGGCGAATAAAAATCGTTTCGGACTCTGTCTCTTATGGCATCCTGGCCGGGTCGGCCATTTACGGCCCTTGTGATCCATGGTTTAGCGCTTCGATTCAACGCCAACCGAGGATGGGAGCGACGATTTGCGCGAGGAGGCCTCCGCTGCTGCGGCCCTGACCACCCGCCGGGACGACCGGCTTGTCATGAAGTTCGGGGGAACATCCGTGAAGTCGATCGACCGGATCGAGCGGGTGGCCCGTCACGTGATGGCGGGCCGCGCTGCGGGGTATAAGGTCTGCGTCAATGTCTCGGCCATGGCGGGGGAGACCGACCGACTTGTCGATCTTGCGACGAGTGCCTTTGGGAACAAGGCCGCCCGAATGGCCGAGTACGATACCGTGGTGTCGACGGGGGAGCAGGTGACCGCCGGGCTCCTCTCGCTCGTGCTCCAGCGCCACGGCATTGCGGCCCGCAGTTGGCTGGGGTGGCAACTTCCCTTCCAAACAGATGCCCGTCACGGCGCGGCGACGATCCACGAGATCGACACGTCCAGCCTTGGCGACAGCCTGGAGGCGGGGGAGGTGGCCGTCGTCGCGGGGTTTCAAGGGATCGATGAGGAGGGGCGGATTACGACCCTCGGCCGCGGGGGATCGGATACCAGCGCAGTGGCCCTTGCCATTGCACTGAATGCCGGCAGGTGCGACATCTATACCGATGTCGATGGGGTCTACACCTCCGATCCTCGGATCGTCCCTTCCGCACGCCGTCTCGATCAAATTTCGTATGAGGAAATGCTCGAAATGGCGTCCCTTGGCGCAAAGGTGCTGCAAACGCGCAGTGTCGGCTTGGCCATGCGGTACGGGGTCCCCCTTCGCGTCTTGTCGAGTCTGGGTGAACCCGGAGAAAGTAAGGTTTTTACACAGATTATGTCTGAACAGGAAATTATGGAACGGCGGGTCGTCTCCGCCGTGGTCCCGAGCCGCTCCGAAGCCCGTGTCGACCTTCTTGGCGTTCCCGATAAGCCGGGCGTGTCCGCGATGATCTTTACCGCGCTTGCGGCGGCGAAGGTCAATATCGACATGATCATCCAGAGCCAGTCGCGCGACAGCGCCTCGGTCAACTTGTCCTTCACCCTGAAGGAGCAAGACCTCTCCATTGCGCAATCCGTTCTCGCAGAACGAAAGAGCGATATTGGATATACGGAGATCCTGGCCGACCAGAATGTGGCAAAAGTGTCGATCATTGGTGTCGGGATGAACGATCGATCGGGCGTTGCCGCCCAGATGTTCGAGACCTTGAGTTCGCGAGGGATCAATATCCTCAACATCTCAACCTCCGAGATCAAGATCAGCGTCTTGGTCTCTTCTGAATATACGGAGCTGGCCGTTCGGGCGCTCCACGATTCATTCGGACTGAGACAATCTAGCGCCTAAGGATGTAATGTGAGCGGATCACCGCCAGAAACCGGATATATTCCGCGACCGCGCTCGGCCCCGCGCGCCTTACTGCGGCGTATTCGGGATATCATGGCGACGGAGACATCCGCCCAAGCCAGGCTTGATAGGCTGGCGACGGCGATCGCGGCGAATATGGTGGGGGATGTCTGCTCCATCTATGTCCGGCGTAGTGACGATACCCTTGAATTATTCGCCACCGAGGGGCTGCGATCCGACGCAATCCACCATACCCGTCTGGCCGTGGACGAGGGGCTTGTCGGCTATGTCGCCAACAGCAAGACCCCCGTGCAGACCAGCGACGCCCGTTCTCACCACGCCTTTGCCTATCGGGCGGAGACCGGTGAGGACGGCCTCAACGCCTTTCTCGGTGTGCCGATTACCCGCTCCGGTCAGGTATTGGGGGTTCTGGTTATTCAGAACCGCTCGAAGCGAGTCTTTGCGGAAGAGGAGCTTGAGGTGGCCCAGACCGTGGCGACCATCCTTGCCGAAGTGGTGGCGACGGGGGAATTGCTGGATGAGCAGGATCGCGAGGATGTCGAAGCGGTTCTGACCCGCCCGGCGCATGAAATCGGTCATCCCATTGTACCGGGGATCGGCAAGGGGGTTGTTTTCCGGCAAGAGCCGGAGATCGCTCCCCATGCGACCTTTGCGGTCGACGTCGCTTCGGAAACCGAGCGTTTAGAAGATGCGATCGCGGCGGTGCGAAAGACCGTCGACGATATGGTTCGTGACGGCGGTGGGGATCTTGCCACCAGTTCTAGAGAAATCCTCGAAGTCTTTCGTCTTCTTGCCTATGATAAAGGCTGGGTACAGAAGATGATGGAAAAAGTGACGGCCGGCATCACTGCCGAGTCTGCCGTCGAGCAGGTGCGGGCCGAAAACGGTCAAAGACTGCGGCAATTGTCCGACCCCTATTTGCGGGAACGGGTTCACGACCTTGATGACCTGGCCCGACGTCTTTTGCGTCAATTGTCCGGGGAGAAAGGGCCGCAAAAGCTCGAAGTCGATTCGATCCTGGTCGCGACTTCTCTCGGTCCGGCGGAACTGCTTGAACTGAACTCTCCCCATCTGAGGGGGGTGGTCCTGGCGGACGGTGCGACATCGAGCCATGCTGCGATCATCGCCCGATCTCTCCAAGTGCCCATGGTGTCGTCGGTGCCCGATCTCGTCGACCAGGCGGTGTCGGGGGATCTTGTCCTTATCGATGGTGAGTCAGGAGAGGTTCATCTTCGTCCGGGGGAGGATGTTCTCGATGCGTTTGCGGAAAAAGACCAATTACGTAGCCGAACATTGGCTCAGTATTGGGAAGATCGCGATGCGCCGGTTGTCACCAAGGATGGTGTGACGGTCGAACTGCAAATGAATGCGGGACTGTTGTTCGACCTTGGGCATCTTTCCCAAACCGGCGCCTCGGCCGTGGGGTTGTTCAGAACCGAATTTCAGTTCCTCCTGGGCGGGGCCTTGCCCACCGCGGCGGCCCAGGAAGCCTTTTACCGTCAGGTTCTGGAGACGGTCGGAAAGCGGGAAGTGATCTTCCGTACCGCCGATATCGGGTCGGATAAGCGGGCGGGCTATATGTCGGGCCCGCGGGAGCCGAACCCCGCTATGGGGTGGCGCGGTCTGAGGGTTGCCCTTGATCGGAACGGGTTCCTCAGAACGCAGATCAGAGCTCTCCTCGCGGCGGCGCGGGGGCGGAAGCTCAATATGCTGTTGCCCCTGGTCACCACCAAGGAAGAATTCCTCGAGGCTAAGGGGTTGATCGAGAAAGAAGTCGATCGTCACCGGAAACATGTCGGTCCCCCCCCGCCGATCGCCGTTGGGGCGATGATCGAGATCCCATCGGCGGCGTGGAACATCCGCAGTTTGGCCGAGGTGTGCGATTTTCTATCGATTGGCGGGAACGATCTTGCGCAATTCTTCTTCGCCGCGGATCGGGAGAATGATCGCGTCAGCCTGCGCTACGACCCCTTGTCCCACGGATTTATTTCATTCCTGGCCCGGACTATCGACGAGGCGAAGCGGGCCGGGAAAACCGTCGGATTTTGCGGGGAGCAGGCCACGGATCCCCTGATGGCATTGGCGCTGATCGCGATCGGTGTGGCACGGCTTTCCGTTGCGGCAACGGCGATCGGCCCTTTGCGCGCAACAATCCGGTCGGTCGAATTCGCCGCGCTCCAAGCAGAGATGCAAAGGCTCCTCGCCGAAGAGCAGGACGGCGATCTGCGCACGGCCCTGCGTGAGTGGGCTGTAACCCAAGGCGTTGTCCTGCCTGTCAAACGCTGAAGGGGGAGAAGGCGCTGATGCCGACCCCAGCAGCCTAGCCTCCCCCTGCAGGAGGAGGCCTAGAGCCTTTTTGACGCGAAGCGGGAACCGGCTCTAGCTCTTTCCGAGCATTTTGCCGATGTCTTCGGGGGAGAAGGGGAAGACGATCGTATTGGTTTTGTCCGAGGCGATTTCCTGGAGCGTATTGAGGTAGCGAAGCTGCATGGATTGCGGCTCGGCCGACAGCACGGCGGCGGCTTCTCGTAATTTGGCCGCGGCTTGCAATTCCCCTTCGGCAAGGATGACCTTGGCACGCCGTTCCCGTTCGGCCTCGGCCTGGCGCGCAATCGCGCGGATCATCGAGCCGTCGACATCCACGCGCTTGATCTCAACATTCGCGACCTTGATGCCCCAGGCTTCGGTTTGCTCATCCAGAATCTTCTGAATGTCTTTGTTGAGCTGGTCGCGCTCCTGCAGCATCTCGTCGAGATCGTGCTTCCCGAGAACGGAGCGGAGGGTCGTTTGCGCCAACTGGCTCGTGGCTTCCTTAAAGTTCTCGACCTGGACCATCGCGCGAACGGCATCGATCACCCGATAATAGATCACGGCGTTCACATTCACGGAGACGTTGTCACGGGAGATCACGTCCTGGGGCGGCACATCGGCAACTAGGGTCCGCATATCGACTTTGCGCAGGGTTTGGATGCCGGGGATCAGGAAGATCAGGCCAGGACCCGCGCCTTTTCGGCTGACCCGGCCGAGGGTGAAGACCACCCCCCGCTCATATTCCTGCAGGATTTTGATCGTGGCCTGAAGAACGATAAAGGCCACGACAATGATCGGAATGATAAAAGAGAGAGAGGCCATAGACTTACCTTTGGACAAGATCAGAGGGCGACGGGGGGGAGGAGGGGGGGGACCCGCGACGGCGTCGCCCACCGAGCCGGCTGGTTTGGCGATCCTTCGGGCTCACGGCGCGACGGACGACCAGAACGATCCCATCGATTTCAGCCACTTTGATGGCATCGCCTTCGGCGAGAGGATCCTTTGATCGGGCGCGCCAACGCTCGCCGTCGACGATGACGAAGCCCTCACCGCTTTCGATGTCCCATTCGTCGACTCGGCCAGACCGCTTTCGGATGGCTTCACCCCCGATGAGCGGGCCATGGCTGCGGGACGCGGTGATCGCGAAAAAGGCAGCGCCGAGGATGAGTACGACGCCCCCTACGGCGCCGACCAAAATGCCGGGGGCGATCCGAAGCTCTTCGGGGAAAAGGAACCACAGACCCACCGCAAAGAGGGTGATACCGGCAGCCCCCGCCAAGCCAAAGGTGGGGGTGAACATTTCCACGACGACGAGGAACGCCCCCAGGGCCATGATCACCGCGAAGAGTTCGTTATAGGGCAGGATCTGAAACGCATAGAGGGCGAGCAAAAGGGACAAAAAGCCGAGCGTTCCGGGGAAGATTGCGCCGGGATTCCATATCTCGGCGATTATCCCCGCCGTCCCGATACTCAGTAAAATGGCGGCAACATTCGGGTCGGCGACAAAGGAGAGAATACGTTCAAAGACCGTCGGCTCCTTACGGCTAAGGGCCAGGGTGCCGGTGTCGAGTGTGGTCGGTCCCGCCACCGTCTCGACCGTGCGCCCATCAAGCTGACGCAGTAGATCGTCGAGATCGTCCGCCACAAGATCGATAACGCCAAGGGCCAGAGCCTCCTGGGCGGTGGCACTGGTCGAGGGGGGGCGAACGGCTTTCTCCGCCCAGTCGGCATTGCGGCCCCGCAGCTCGGCAAGCGAGCGGATATACGCCACGGAGTCCTCGATGATTTTGCCGCGCAAGGAGGCCTCATTGGAGAGATCGGGGGGGGCTGTGTCCTTGGCCGGATCCGCCCCTTCGGCAGTCTCGTCACCTGAGCCGGGCAGCGGGGCGGCCGGATCCTCCATGCCGGGATCGAGGGGACTGCCCCCGCCAAAGTCGATGGGGGTGGCGGATCCTGTATTGGTGGCCGGGGCCATGGCGGAGAGATGCGCCGCATACATAATGTAGAGGCCTGCACTCGCCGACTGGGCCCCTTGAGGCGACACGAAGGTCACGACCGGGGTTTCCGAGGCAAGGATCCCTTTGATGATTGATTTCATCGACGTCACCAACCCGCCAGGGGTGTCGATTTCGATGATGGTCAGCGGGTCGGCGCGGTCGGACGCTTCTTCCATTTCCCGCACCAAATACCCGGCGACGGCGGGGGTCACAGGCCCCTTCAAGGTCAGCAAGGTCGCTTGACGAGAGGGGGGCTGGCCGACCGCATCGACCGCGATGCCGAGCAACAAAGAGACTATGCCCGCGATCAGCGAAGCGACCCACAGATGTTGACGTCGACCCACCATTCACAATTTCCCAACCCACCCGGTTGTGGTAAGCCATCCTGCCCGGCGCGGCAATCGGGCTTTGGCATCTAACGGGTGGGGCGGACCGTCGCTGGCGCGGGGGGCGATCTGAATGATGACTGGAGGCCGGGTGGCGGGACGGCGACGATCCGAGTGGAGTTGAGTAATGGGTGTACGGAATTGGGGGGCCGGTGCTCTCTTGGCCTTGATGGGCCTCATCGGAGCAGGCTGTGACACCCTGCCGGGACGGGTGCCGCATCTGGTCACCGCGAAGTCGGCGGAACCGATCCTGGTTACGATAAAGGACGGGCGCCTGCGGGGGCTAAAGACCCCCGACTCCATCGCGTTTCTGGGCATCCCCTATGCGGCGCCTCCTGTGGGCGATGCGCGGTTCCGCCCACCGCAGCCGCCCCCGCCATGGGAGGGCGTGCGGGATGCGACGGCGATCGGCCCCGCCTGTTTCTCCAATATGCCAAGCCCGGGGCCGACATCGGAAGATTGCCTCAATCTCAACGTCTATGCGCCGAACGGCGCCGTTGCGGGCACCTCCCTGCCGGTCATGGTGTGGATTCATGGCGGCGGGCTCTTGCGGGGGACGGCCAGCCAATATGATCCTAGCGACTTGGCGCGGGAGCAGAATGTCGTGGTCGTGGCGCCGAATTATCGCCTTGGGGCCCTTGGGTTCCTGGCGCATCCCGCTCTGCGCGGCCCGGGGGAGGGGGCGTATGGTCTCCTCGATCAGCAGGCGGCGCTGGCGTGGGTGCAGGAAAATATTGCCGCTTTCGGCGGTGATCCCGGGCGGGTGACATTATTCGGTGAGTCAGCAGGGGCCCTCAGCGTGTGCAGCCATGTGGCGGTGCCGGAAAGCCGTGCCCTGTTCGATGCGGCGATTATCCAAAGCGGCAGTTGCACCCATCCCGATACGACCGTGCCCCAGGCCGATGCGGAGGCAGGGGGCCTCCAAATGGCGGCGGATCTAGGCTGCGGGGCGCCGGCAACGGCCGCCGATTGTCTGCGCGCGTTATCGCCCGGGCGCCTGGTTCGCGCCCAAAGCTGGCGCCGCGGCCATGTAGGCCAGGATGCATATGCGCCAATGACGGGGGGAGATGTCCTGCCCGCGCCGCCCGAGGTGCTTTTTGCCGAGCAGAAGCCCGATCTCCCGATCCTGATGGGCAACAATTTGAACGAAGGGCGTCTGTTCTCGAACATTCTCAGCTATAGCTGGGCGCTCAAAACCCGTGGCGGATATGAGCGCCGTGTGCGACGGATGATGCCCTCGCAATTCGGCGATCAGGTCTTGGCCGCCTATGAAGATCTGGCCGAGCGCTCCTATGCCGAAGCCTATGCGGCGATTTTGACCGACTCCCATTTTGCCTGCCCGGTGTTGACCCTCCACCGATTGATCGGGGCGCAGGCCGCATTTTATGCCTACGAATTCAACGACCCCAATGCGCCCTCGCGCATTCCGCGGGCCCCGTTTGCCCCGCCCATCGGCAGCTATCACGCCGCGGAGATTGCCTATGTGTTCCAACGTCCCTGGGCGTTGGCCTCTCCTGCCTCCTTTACGGATGAGCAATGGGCGTTGGCGGATCGGATGCAGGCCCATTGGGGCCGGTTCGCCTATACGGGGGCGCCGGGGACGGAATGGCCGGCATTTGACGGCGGCGATCCGCAATGGCTTTCCCCGGAGGTGACGGGCGACGCCCAGCAATTCGCGCTCCGGCACCGCTGTGATTTTTGGCACGCGCTCGGCTACTGACCGCATCAGCTGCGCGTGGGGGCGGCAATTCGAGACGAGATCAGCGGAGAATCACGGGCATATTATCGATAAGCCGGGTGCCCGATAGCATGACGGCGGCGAACAGGCGCACCTTGCCCGGGGGGAATTGCTCGATCGGGCCCGTGAGGGGCGCAAGGTCGGGGACATGGCGGCATTCAAGATAGTCCACCGGGGCCAGCCCCGCCGCGGTCAAGCGCTCGATCGCGGCGCTGAGCGCAGTCTCGGCGTCGGCGCCTTGGCAAAGGGCGACGATCGTCTCCTGCATGACCTGCGGCAAGAGGGCCGCCAGGTCGCGCTCTTGGGGCGATAGGTAGCGATTGCGCGATGAGAGGGCGAGGCCATCCGATGCCCGGGCGATGGGAGCTCCCAGAATATCGATGCCCAAGTCGAGATCCTCGACCATCCGGCTGATGACGAGAAGCTGCTGATAGTCCTTCTCGCCGAAGATCGCGATGGTCGGACGTACACGGTTCAGGAGTTTGAGGACCACGGTCGCGATGCCGGTGAAATAGCCGGGCCCGCGTGAGGCGCCATCGAGGCAGTCGGTGAGGTGGTCAACGGTGACGGCGGTCGCGAATCCCGGTGGATAGATCTCCTCGGCGGCGGGCACATAGGCGATATCGGCGTCCACGGATCTCAACGCCTCAAGGTCGCTTTCGAGGGAACGGGGGTAACGACCGAGATCCTCGTTCGGGCCGAATTGTTTGGGATTGACGAAGATGCTCACAACGACAGTGTCGGCATGCTCTTTCGCTAACCTCACGAGGGATAAGTGGCCCTCATGGAGGGCGCCCATGGTCGGCACCAGGGCGACTTTACGATTCCCCTGCCGACATGGGCGGAGAATCGCCTCAAGTTCTACGCAATCGTTGGCGACGGCAAGGTCCTGATTTGATGGCATAGTCCGCCCTCCGATGGGTCGAGTTAACATTTTGCTAACCAAAAAGGTTAACGACTGTGTCCATGAAAGTCTTTTCGGGCGCTGCCCTTTCTGCGCTGTTGATGACCGCCTGCTCGGCGCCTCCCGCCGCGCCGCCCGCGCGGGCGATCGCCGATGATCGCGGCGCCGAAGGAGAGCTGCCCACCGAGCTTTATGCGGCGTCCAGCGGTGAGGCCGGGGCGTTGCGAATTCCCAAACCCGGCAGCGCCATTCCCCGGCAGCCGGTTAATCGCCTCGCCGGTCTGGAGCGGACGGCGGCGGCGAATGTCCGGACGCTGCCGACCCTATCGTCTTCTCCCCCCCCAACATCCGCCGCTGTCAGCCCCTCAACGACCACGACGCCGCCCAGGCGCGGGGCCCCCGAGACGGGGATGAATGATGCGGTGACGACGAAGGACGAGGCGCCTCTTTCCACCGCCGTTCTTCCGGGCGACATCGTGTCGCGTCCCGCGCCCGATCGTCGGGCCACCACCTCCGTCATGGCGAAGGCGACGCCCCGGACGGCTTCTGCTCAACAGTCGGCGCCGCGCGCCGATGAAGATCCCGCCGATGAAGATCCCCAAGTCTCTCCCTATTCGCCGGGGCGGCAGGGCGTTCGGTCCGCGCCCGCGCGTATGGCCGAGGCGACCCCGCCGGGGCCCTCTGCGCCGCAAAGCGCCGCACCGTCACGCCCCTCCCCGCGTGGCGGCGCCTATGCCGTCCATCTGGCCTCCTATCGTCAGCAGGCGAACGCCGTCGCCGGGTGGGATACACTCCGGACTGCGCATGGCGACATTCTGGGGCAGGTATCGCCGTTTCTGGCGCGGGTCACGCTGCCGGAGAAGGGCGACTATATTCGCCTGTTCGTGGGCCCCTTTGCCGATAAGGCGGCCGCCGATTCTCTGTGTTCCCAGTTCGAGGCGCGAAACACCTATTGCCGCGTCATGCAAACTCCGCGATCCTCTCTGTCGTAGCCGCTCGTCCCTGGCAAAAGGATGTCCTTGATGACCTCGCATGATCCGGGCACCCACGTTATCGTTGTCGGTAACGAAAAAGGTGGGTCAGGAAAAACAACCGTCGCCATGCATCTCGTCGTTATGCTGATGAGAGCAGGGTGCAAGGTCGGCTGCATCGACCTCGACCTTCGACAAAAAAGCCTGTGGCGGTACCTTGAGAACCGCGCAAAGTGGGGGGTCGCCCACGATCTTTCCACAGAAGAACTGCCCATGCCGAAATTCCTTCCGGTGATGGGCAGTCAGCACGATAGCCGGATGACCGCCCGCAACCTTGAGGGCGATGAGCTGACCCGGACCCTCCTCGAATTCACGGATTGCGACTTTCTGGTAATCGATACGCCGGGGGCGGACACCCATCTCTCCCGGCTGGCCCATACCCATGCCGATACGATCCTGACGCCTCTCAATGATAGCTTCGTCGATTTTGACATGCTGGCGCAGATCGACCCGGAAAGTGGCACCATTCTGGCCCCCAGCCTCTATGCGGAACTTGTCTGGTCCGCCCGCCAGCATCGCGCGCAGGCCGGTATCCAGGGCTCGATTGATTGGGTGGTGATGCGTAACCGGTTGTCATCGACCCGTGCCCTGAACAAAATTGCCGTGGGCGAGCGCCTGGGTGAATTGGCCGAGCGCCTGCAATTCAGGACGGTCAAAGGGTTCGGTGAACGCGTGATCTATCGGGAATTGTTCACGCACGGGATGACCCTTTTCGATCTCGGCAAACGCGGGGCTCCACGGAAATTCGGCTCAATGAGCCATTTGGCTGCGAAGTCGGAGATCAGGACCGTCTTGGCGGCCCTCAATTTGCCGATGAACGTGGCCCAACAGGAAGCCGCCTGAAGCCTTCGGAGACGCGGCTTTGGCCGGTTCCTCCCCGCCGACAAAATGCGCTAGGACGCCAAGATGGCGTTCCTTTTTCTCCTCATGGCGATGATTGCAGCCGTCTTCGCTCTTCCCGGTGGTCGCCGTAGCGGGGCGGACCGTCGTCTTTCTCAGTTGATCGCAATCGTGGCCGCTGGCGCTGCGCTGGCTGCCATCGGTCTTAAGCCCCTGGGGGTCGGTGCGTTGGCCGTTGGCGTGGTTCTCTTTGGTATTGGGTGGCTGAAGGACCGGATGACCCGCGAGGGGTTTCAGGATCTCGACGAGGGCAGGGCCCCTGGCGCGCGCGCACGTCCACCAGCGCCTCGGGCCGGCGAGCTGAGCGAGGGAGAGGCCCTTTCAATACTCGGGCTCAGCCCCGGTGCCGATCGGGGCGACATTCTCGCGGCGCATCGGCGGTTGATCGCAGCGGCGCACCCTGACCGGGGGGGATCGAGTTACCTTGCCGCGAAGATCAATGCGGCGCGGGATCGTTTGGTCCGTGACGACCGACTGTAGGGGCTGCTGGTCTATTGATACCTCTTCGGGGCATAGTGATCGCAACCCTAGAGGAGACATCCCATGTTCGACCCCCAGATCGCCTCCCTCGCTGACAAAGTGGTTCGCGCCAACCGGGAGGGGTGGGCACGGCAGCTTGTCGAAGAGATCTATGCTGACGATTGTCTCTCCATCGAAGCCGCAGATCCCAATGGCAAGGGGCGCGAGACCGCTGGAAAGGCGGCCATTCTTGCCAAACATGATCAATGGGAGCAAATGGCTGTGGTGCACGATCTGTTGGTCGAAGGGCCGTTTCATTGCGGCGATGACAAAATCGCCGTGATCTATGCCATGGACGTGACCTTCGGCGAGGGGGGGACGCGCAGTCAACTGCGCGAGATCGGGATCTATACGATCGCCGATGGCCAGGTGGTGCGGGAAGAGTTCTTCTATGAGCGCCCCGAAGGGCCGGCTGATTGAGCCCTGGCCTCAGCGCCTTAAGCGGCGCTGACCCTCATGGCCATTCGAGGACGATTTTCCCCGAGCGGCCAGAGCGCATAATCTCAAAGCCATTCTCGAAATCCTCAATCGGCAGGCGATGGGTGATGATGGGGGAGAGATCGAGGCCGGATTGGGTGAGCGCCCCCATCTTGTACCAGGTCTCGAATAGGCGGCGGCCATAGATCCCCTTGAGGTCGAGCCCCTTGAAGATGACCTTTGACCAGTCGATCCCCGTGCCCTTCGGCAAAAGACCCAATAGGGCGATCTTGCCCCCATGGTTCATGGTGTCCAGCATGTCGCGAAAGCCTGCTGCGGCGCCTGACATCTCAAGCCCCACATCGAACCCTTCTGTCATGCCAAGCTCGGCCATCACGTCGGGCAGTGCCTCGCGGCCGATATTAACCGTTCGTGTTGCCCCCATTTGCGCAGCCAGATCCAGTCGGAAGTCGTTGATATCCGTTACAACAATATGACGGGCACCAACGAACCGCGCGATCGCGGCGGCCATTGCGCCGATCGGCCCGGCGCCGGTGATGAGGACATCTTCGCCGACAAGATCGTATGACAGGGCGGTGTGTACGGCGTTGCCGAACGGGTCGAAAATCGCCCCTAATTCGTCCGACACCGCATCGGGCAGGTGATAGATATTGAACGCCGGGACGGCGACGAACTCGGCAAAGGCACCGGCTCGACTGACCCCAAGGCCAAGCGCGTTGCGGCATAAATGGCGCTTTCCCGCCCGACAGTTGCGGCAGACACCGCAGGTGATGTGCCCCTCGGCCGAGACCCGGTCGCCAAGGGCGACATTCGTCACATCTGATCCGACGGCGACCACCTCCCCCATAAATTCATGGCCGATGGTCAACGGCACGGGGATTGTCGACTGAGCCCAGTCATCCCATTCGTAGATGTGGATGTCAGTGCCGCAAATGGCGGTCTTTTTGACCTTGATCAGCACATCGGTCGCGCCGATCTCAGGCTCGGGAACGGTTTGCAGCCAAATTCCCGGCTCTGCGTGCGCTTTGACCAATGCTTTCATGGGCAGACCCTTGCGTATGATTGGGGCCTATAGCGCGTTGTCGTGAAGGAATGCTGACAAAATTGCGGTCGGAAAAAGATCTCTCCGGCGTCAGGCGAGGGATTTGGACAGATATTGGACTGTCTTCCCACGACCGGCCAGAAGCCCTTGCCCGATTTCGGTAAATCCAAGCGCTTTATGAAACGCCTGAGAGTCAATGTTGGGGGGCACGATATTCACTTCGCAGACCAATACGGGCAATTGTGCGGCGCGCGCCTTTGCCTCCGCTATTCCATAGAAACGGCGGGCAAGGCCCTGTCCTTGCGCCCCTGGGGCGATGGCGATCCGGTCGATATAGGCGAAATTGTCATAGCGTTCGGCGAACCAGGCAAAATTTGGACTGTCATAGGAAGCTTGGTGATCGAGGGTGATCAGGAACCCCGCCCGCCCCTCATCCGCTTGGAGCGCAAGCCATGACTGCGCCACAAGCGATTGCAGCGCCGCCTCATCGAGCGATGACATTTCGACCGAATAACGATTATTCAGATCAAGGACAGTAGAGAGATGGGCCGGTGTCAACGGAGCAATGTCGGTCATGGACTCAAATAACCCCCATTGCCTTTCCGACACGGATAAAGGCCTCGACGGCGCTCTCTACTTCGGTCGTCGAGTGGGCTGCATTCATCTGTGTACGGATTCTGGCTTTTCCTTTCGGAACGACTGGATAGAAAAAGCCTGTGACATAGACCCCTTCTTCCATCAGGCGCGTGGCCATTTCCTGTGCGGTTGGTGCATCATATAGCATGACAGGTATGATTGGATGCTCACCGGGCAATAGATCGAAACCCGCTGACGTCATCCGCTCTCGGAATAATGAGGCATTGTCCCGAAGTTGTGCCCTGAGGTCGTCTCCCTTGCTGACGAGATCCACCGCTTTCAGGCTCGCCCCGACAAGGGCGGGGGTCAGGGCATTAGAGAATAGATAGGGGCGGGCACGCTGGCGGAGCAAATCGACGACATTCTGCCGGGCACAAATATAGCCGCCCATGCCGCCGCCAAGGGCCTTTCCCAGCGTACCGGTCAGGATATCGACGTGATCGGCGACCCCATGATGGGCTGGTGTCCCCCGGCCTTCTTTCCCAAGGACCCCTGTCGCATGGCAGTCATCGACCATTACGAGCGCATCATAGCGCTTGGCCGTCTCGCAAAGACGGTCGAGGGCGCAGATCACGCCGTCCATTGAGAACACACCGTCGGTGACCACCAATTTGGTCCGGGCGCCAGCCTGATCGGCCGCCTGGAGCTGGCGTTCGAGATCTTCGATATCGTTATTGGCATAGCGATAGCGCTGCGCCTTACACAGACGGATTCCGTCGATAATCGAAGCGTGGTTGAGGGCGTCGGAAATAATGGCATCCTCCGGCCCAAAAAGGGGCTCGAACACCCCGCCATTGGCATCGAAGCAGGCCGCGAAGGTGATGGCGTCGTCATAGCCGAGCCAGTCGGCCAAGCGACGCTCGAGGTGGCGGTGCAGATCCTGCGTTCCGCAGATGAAGCGGACCGAGGCCAGGCCGAAGCCGTGGCTTTCCATGGCCTCTTTCGCCGCCTCGGCGAGGGCTGGATGATTGGCGAGCCCTAGATAATTGTTGGCACAGAAATTCAGGACAGGGCGTCCGGCAACGCGAATTTGCCCTGCCTGCGGCCCTTGAATCTCCCGTTCGTTCTTAAAGAGGCCCTCTTCCTTGAGGGTTGCGAGGGTCGCATCGACCTCAGAGTAGAATGCATCGGACATCGTTGCCTCCTGTCAGCGATCCGGGCGGGGTCGACATCCCTTACGCCAGATCGCTCGTGAGGTCAGCGCCGGAGGGCGGGCCGTCTCATCTCCTCTCCTGTCTTCTTTATTGATTGGGAAGGAGGGATCCCCTAGGACCGCATTTCGGCCCTAGGGGTATAGCTCAGCTGGTAGAGCATCGGTCTCCAAAACCGAGGGTCGCGGGTTCGAATCCTGCTGCCCCTGCCATGCCGTTTTTCGCCATCCCCCTATTGAGGGAGCGCCGAGATCTCACGCTTCACCGAAGAGGATTGTTTGTGCGTTGATGGCGTCGATATCGGCGTGGTCGAGGATGATGGTGAGGTCTTGTGATTGGATGAGGAGGCCATCCTCGGTCACGCTGGTATTGTCGAGGACGTCCCCCAAGCTTGAGAAGATGTCCGGTGCGAAGAGCAGGAAGTCGGTTTCTCCGAAAGCGCGGCCGAAATCCTCGATTCTGACCTCGCCACTGGCATTGGCGGCGAAGGCGAAGATGTCGTTGCCATGGCCGCCATTGAGGAGGTCATTGCCGCGGGAATGGATGAGGATGTCATCATGGGCGGCGCCGTAGAGCTGGTCGTCGCCGCGTCCGTCTTCGAGCCGGTCCTGCCCGTCGCCACCATGGAGGAGGGCACCTTTTGCCCCGGCTTTGAGGATATCATTGCCATCGCCGCCGAAGAGGACGGCGCCTTTGAGGGTGTCGTCGCCGTCGGTGCCTTCTTTGGCCCGCTCTGTCTTCAGGGCAAAGACGGCTTGACGGTTTTCGGTCAAATTATCGCCATTGCTGCCGAGGCTGATGAATTCGACATCATGGAGTCGTTTCAGGCCGCTGTCGCCATGGATCATGAGGTCGCCATCGCTGAGCCGATAGGCGGTGATGTCGCTATCGCTGAGATGGACCGTGTCGATTCCTTTTCCGCCTTCGACTTCGTCATAGCCGAGGGTAAGGCGGATATGGTCCTTGCCCTCCCCGGCATCGAGGAAATCGTTCCCCTTGCCATCGGCAAGCTTATTGGCCAGCCCCGTGCCAATCACAAACCCCGAATAATCATCAGCACGAGTGGCGGCGCTCGCTTTGTCCTCAACCCAGTAGGTCTCGCTTTTCCCTCTATTCAGATTGCTGACAATCACCAGGCTGTCGCGATTGGTCAGGTCATAAAACGGTGAGTTGGCGATATTTGGGATATGGTTCCATTTGACACCACTCAGATGGGCACTCAACCCTTTTAAGTTGAGGAGCGCGAATTCAGGGGAAGCAAAGGAATTGTTTCCATATTTGTCGTCGAAAATCACGACGTTGTCTGAAGAATTCTCGTAATAAAGGTCTCGACCTCGAATTTTCAGGCCAACTTCATTCACTAAACGGATGACGCCTTGCTCCGCGCCCGCGATTCTATGGACAATATCATTCTCATAGCCGAAATTATAGATATCGCTATCGTCAAATACCAATGGCGTTGCATGGCCGATATAGTCAGAATCGACAAAAAATCCGTCAGCGAGCTCACCTTTGAATCGCGCCATCACATTGGCCATGCCCGCCCCGAGACTATAGCCGGTGACGAGCACATCCTCCCCAGACAGACCATAGCTTTCGGCAAGGCCTGCCACTTCTGTCAAAAACGGCTCCATCGACGCCGCGAGGTGATGACCGTCATTGAGGAAGAGAAAGTCGGGAATGTCGATGAAGCTATTGGTGGCGGAAAATGAAACAGATAACCTTATCGGCTGTCCATTGTCGTCTTCTTCAACATAGACCGCAACCTCAAAAGCTTTCTCGTGCACGCCACGAAAAGGACTCTCGAGATTGAACATTCCTAGGCGGGTAAACTCCGTAAGGAAATAATCATCCACCTCCTCGGTCGTAAGTTCTCGCCAACCTTCGGGAAGAGTTAGCGGGCTAGCCCATGGCGCGCGTGAATTGAGAACACTCGCAACACCTAAGGCATGGGCCAGAATGACTTCGTTAACTGCTTCCTCTCCGACGAGACCATTATGATCAAACAATGCCATAGGACCCTCCCATATTTTTGTTTTTCTAGAGCCTATTATTTCTTTATCTTCCTACTCTACAAATATGTCAATTAAAAGCGCAAAAATTATCAGGCCTCTACTGTTGTTAGCTTAAATAGATAGAATAAATAGTCATGATTATTGCATGTTTTATTGTTCGGCGCCTTTTTGGGCGCCGCTGAACGGACGAATTCTGGTGAGGGGAGGCGGATCTTCCTGAAGCAGGATATGGTGACCCCCCCATAGAGGAATAATATCCGTTATCTGATTAAATGATGGGAAGGGGATCAGTGTAAAGAGAGACCGATCCCCAAGACGGCGTCAGTCAGCCTTGCGGTCGCCATTAGGCTGCTGCTGAGCGTCGCGCCCCTCACATCCGGTTCCGCCGCTGGGCTGTGACCGGTCAGGATGTCCTGCGTCCATGACGAGTTGAGGAAGAGAAAAGAGAAGAAGATTGGCCTCTCCATGCAGGCCCAACCGATCATTAATCGTCATGAGTTCCTCCCGATATTTTATCGTTATTGATGGAATTTTAGCGACGTTTTGGGGAAAGATCTACATATATGTCAGTACATATGAGGAAAATTTTCAGTGTATTTGTGCGTTGCACAAACAATAGAGAAACTATTGAGCTGGTTCACTTGGACGTGACCAAGAGAGCGCTTTGGCCGCAAAGGTTAAATCTTTACGAGTTGAAAGAAAGCCTACGGATCTTAATTGGCATCATACACCTTACGCTTCACCGAAGAGGATTGTTTGTGCGTTGATGGCGTCGATATCGGCGTGGTCGAGGATGATGGTGAGGTCTTGTGATTGGATGAGCAGGCCATCCTCGGTCATGCTGGTATTATCGAGGACGTTCCCCAAGCTTGAGAAGATGTCCGGTGCGAAGAGCAGGAAGTCGGTTTCTCCGAAAGCGCGGCCGAAATCCTCGATTCTGACCTCGCCACTGGCATTGGCGGCGAAGGCGAAGATGTCGTTGCCATGGCCGCCATTGAGGAGGTCATTGCCGCGGGAATGGATGAGGATGTCATCATGGGCGGCGCCGTAGAGCTGGTCGTCGCCGCGTCCGTCTTCGAGCCGGTCCTGCCCGTCGCCACCATGGAGGAGGGCACCTTTTGCCCCGGCTTTGAGGATATCATTGCCATCGCCGCCGAAGAGGACGGCGCCTTTGAGGGTGTCGTCGCCGTCGGTGCCTTCTTTGGCCCGCTCTGTCTTCAGGGCAAAGACGGCTTGACGGTTTTCGGTCAAATTATCGCCATTGCTGCCGAGGCTGATGAATTCGACATCATGGAGTCGTTTCAGGCCGCTGTCGCCATGGATCATGAGGTCGCCATCGCTGAGCCGATAGGCGGTGATGTCGCTATCGCTGAGATGGACCGTGTCGATCCCTTTTCCGCCTTCGACTTCGTCATAGCCGAGGGTAAGGCGGATATGGTCCTTGCCTTCCCCGGCATCGAGGAAATCGTTCCCCTTGCCATCGGCAAGCTTATTGGCCAGCCCCGTGCCAATCACAAACCCCGAATAATCATCAGCACGAGTGGCGGCGCTCGCTTTGTCCTCAACCCAGTAGGTCTCGCTTTTCCCTCTATTCAGATTGCTGACAATCACCAGGCTGTCGCGATTGGTCAGATCGTAGAAAGCCGACCCTGCAATCGTGGGGAGATGCGAAAAATTCAGTCCACTGATGTGGGCGCTCCATGCCCTTAGATTAAAGAGGCCGAATGTCGGTGCTGCAAAGCTATCGTCAGCATACCGTTCATTAAACATGACAACGTTGTCGGTGGTGTTGTCGTAATCAAGGTCTCGTCCTTGTACCTTCACGCCCACCTCTTTAAGCAGGCGCAGGAGACCGAGTTCCTGTCCGGCAATGCGATGGACCAAATCGTTCTCATAGCCGAAATTGTAGACGTCCGGATCATCGTGTACGAAGGGGACGGCGTGGCCGATATAGTCCGCATCGACAAAAAATCCGTCAGCCAACGTATCCTTGTAACGGGCCATGATATTCGTCATGGCGGCACCAAGACTGTAGCCGGTGACGAGAATGTCTTCATTCGTCAGTCCAAGATGATCGGCGAACGCCATCACCTCGACCAAAAAGGGCTCCATACTCGCCGCGAGTTTGCTCCCTTCATTGAGGACCAAATAATCGAAGATGTCGACGATGGCGTTTGTGCCGACCCAAGTCACGGAAAGACGGGTGGGGAGACCCTGGTCATCCTCTTCAATGTAGAGCACGACCTCAAGACCTCGATCCTTAACCCCCAAAAGGGGGCTTTCCAGGGCAAAAGCGCGGCTCACCGTAAAACGCGTGTCGAAATGATCGGCAACTTCTGTGTCGGACAAGGAGCGCCAGCCTGTTGGCAAGGGGAAGGGGTCAATGACCGGTAAAGTAGCATTGTACTCCGCCGCGTTGCCGAGGTGATAAGCTAACAGCACCTCGTTGACGGCTTCGTCACCCGTAAGGTCGCCATGGTCGAATAACGCCATCGCTTCCCCCTCCCTATTATTATTCTTTTTGTTGTCCCTCCATTACGCATCTTTGGGGCAAGAGTGTAGGTTTTTTTGTTGTGCACTGCAGCGTCGCGCTGCCACCCCCGTGATAACTTGACTGTACGGCGCTTTGGGGGGGAGAGGCCGGACCCCGGGGCTGCTGAGCCCGGTGCTGCAAAGCCTGGTGCCGCAGAGCGATGGCTTCTCAATCCGACCGGCTTTCGTTAGGGACGGGGCCTCGTTCGGAAGGCGAAAGATCATGGCGCAAGAAGACGCACTTTTACGCGAGGTCGACGACGACCTTCTCCAGGATAAGGTGATGGCGACCGCGCGACGCTATGGTCCCCTCGCGCTCGGCGCGGCGGCGATTGTGACCGTGGCTGTGGGGGCCTTCTCTATCACGCAGAGCCGAGGCGACCGGGCGGCGGTTGAGCGCGCCACGCTCTTTTCCGAGGCCGTGGCGGCGGCGGAACAGGACGAAAGCGCCGGGGCTGCCATCATGTTGGCCGCCGCTGATCGTCTCGATGGCCTTTATCAACGGATGGCTGAGATGCAGGCGGCCGCCTATCTGGCCCGCGAAGGGCTCGGGGCTGAGGCCGCGACCGAATTACAGGCGATTGCCGCCGATGGCAGCTTGCCCATGCGGTTGCGCGATGTTGCGCGCCTCAAGGCCGGATACATCATGGCGGACCTCGATCAGGACGTTGCCGCCCGTCTGGCAGCGGATGTGGAAACCCCTGCGATGAAGGGATTGGCGAGAGAACTCGAAGCGCTGATCCTCCTTGAGCAGGAAAAATACGGTGACGCCTATGCGGCCCTAACGGACCTGGCTGAGGGACAGGGCGCTGGGGTGACAGCGGGACTGGCGGCGCGAGCGAGGCTTCTTGCGCCCGTGGCCGATGCGGGCCGACAGGGGGTATCCTTGTCCTTAGCGGCGTCGCCGGAGCAAAGCCTTCTCGATCAACTCTCCCTGCCGAGCCTTCCCGCTTCCGCCGATCCCGAGGGCGGTGTCGGCCCCGATGCGGCCGATAGGGCCGAGTGATCGGCCAAACATTACGCTCCCCTAAGTCGCTTCCCGCGAGGTGGCGGCTATGAAGGATCATCAATCGTGAGAAAGACTGTTTTGACCCTATCGATACGCCGCTCGATTCTCCTGCTTGGTTCCTGTGTCGGTCTCTTGAGCCTGACGACCGGATGCGAAACCTTCGGTCGTGGAGGGGAGGAAGAAGACGTCGACACCACCTTGGAAATCTATGGCGTCAAGGAATCCTTTGAGCGCAAACCCGTCCTCGCCCTGGATGAGCCGCTTGAGGTCGATCCGCGTTTTCTGACCGAACGGATCGTGATCCCGCCCCCCTTCTCGAATGCGTCATGGTCGCAGCCGGGGGGAGAGGCGGATCACGCCATGCACCATTTAAGCGGCCCCTCTGCCCTGACGCCTGATTGGCGCAGTGCCCTGCCGGGGAATGCCGCCCGAAAGGCCCCCCTGACGGCGCCGCCTATCGTCGCGGAGGGGCGCATCTTCACGGTGGACCCTGAAAGCCGCATTACGGCCTTTGATGCGGCGACCGGCCAGCAAGTCTGGTCGCGGTCACTCACCCCCGATCTGCGGGAGGAGGCAAAGCGCATTTGGCAATTCGGCCGCGTCGATCCGGCGGAACTCGGCTTTGGTGGCGGACTGGCTTACGAAGCGGGACGCATTTTCGTCGTCAATGGCTTCGGGCGAGCGGCCTCCCTCGATGCGGCCACCGGCGATGTCTACTGGGAAGTGGCGCTCCCCGCGCCGGTGCGTAATCCCCCCACCGCCGCCAATAATCGCCTCTATTTTGTGACGGCCACGAATGAATTGATCGCTCTCAGCCAGGAAGATGGCGAGACCTTGTGGACCTACCAAAGCTATGAGGAGACCGCGCGAGTCATTTCCTCCGGGTCTCCCGCCGTCGATGGCGATCTGTTGGTCGCGCCGTTCTCCTCGGGGGAGGTCGTTGCGGTCAGCGCTTCCTCGGGTCGGCAATTATGGTCGGCCTTTGTGGCGCGGAATTCGCGGCTGACGGCCTATTCCAGCCTCAACGATATCGCCGGCAGCCCCGTGATCGATCGCGGGGCCGTCTATGCGATCAGTCATTCAGGCCAGCTCTCCGCGATCGATGCGCGGACCGGACGCGTTGTCTGGGAGCAGCCGATCGCGAGCCGGAATATGCCGTGGGTATCGGGCAATTTCATTTATGTGGTGACCACTGACGGTCTCCTCGTGGCGGTTCATCGCAGCGATGGCGCGGTCGCTTGGCGCGAAGACCTGACGGCGTATGAAGGGCGGGGCCGGAAGAATAGCGCGATCGTTTGGGCGGGGCCGATCCTGGCCGGGGGCAGCCTCGTCCTTGCCTCCTCCGTCGGGGATCTCGTCCAGGTCGATCCCGAGGACGGGGCCGTTGTCGGCCGCTATGAAATGCGAGACGGCGCCACCGTGCCGCCAGTGGTCGCGGATCGGGTCGTCTACGTCCTTGGGTCCAAAGGCGCGGTGTCAGCCTGGAGGTAGGGGGCATGCCCATCGGCGGTCGGGACGGCGATGGTCGCTTTCAACCCGCCGAGGGATGAGGTGTCGAGCTTCAGGCTCCCCCCATGGGCCCGGGCAACATCCAGGACGATCGCGAGGCCGAGCCCCGAGCCGGCCGTCGCGGAACGCGCAGAATCGAGGCGCGTAAAGGCCCGCACAGCATCCTCCCTCTGGTCGGCAGGAATGCCCGGCCCATCATCCTCGACCGAAATTCGGACCCAATCTCGATCTTTTTCCGCCCCCAAATGAACCTGTGTGCCGAATTTCAGGGCATTGTCGATGAGATTGGCGATCGCGCGTTTCAGATTGCCGCGTTGGGCCAGCGCCCACAGATCGTCCTCGACCTTTGTCGCTATTCGATGGCCTAACCGCCCGGTGTCCTGCTCAATTTCCTTAATCAGATCGCCGATGTCGGTGGGTTCGGGGGTGCCCGCCGCATCTTCCCGCGCGAATGTCAGGTAGTCCTCTAAGAGGCGCTCCATCTCGGCGATATCGGCCGTCATCTCTTCTGCGCCCTCAAGCTCGCGCTGGAGGGCGAGATTGAGCCGTAAGCGGGTGAGGGGGGTCTTCAGATCATGACTGACCCCGGCGAGCATTTCGGTTCGCTGCTCGAGAAACCGTTTGATCCTGGCCCGCATGGCCAAAAAGGCGTGCCCCGCCTGGCGGACCTCCCGCGCTCCTGTGGGTTTGAACGCCACCTGATCGTGTCCGCGCCCAAAGGCTTCGGCGGCTTCTGCCAAACGGGTGATCGAGCGAACCTGGTTCCGCAGGAAGACAAGGGCGATATATCCAAGCAGGACCGTTGCCCCGATCAGCCACAAGACGAAAAAATGCCCATTTCGCGCGACGACCCGGCTGCGTTCAACACGATAAACGAGATAGCCGTCGTCGAGCTGGACCCGGGTCTCCACCTCATCGTCGAAGCCGGTCGTATTATACCAGTAGGGACGGTCGAGGGACCAATCGAGCTCCCTGTCCAATGTGCGATTAAGCGCGTTGAAGATCGAGCGTTGATCTTCGCTGGGGATCTCCCCACCGGGAACAAATCGCATCTCAATTTCGAGGACACGACCGGCCGTTTCGATGAGGGTTGCGCGTTCCTCATCCGTCGTCCTGCGCTGCCATTCGCCGGTCAAAAAGCCGAAATCACTCGCTGTTCCCTTTGCCAGGCTCGATGTGACTTCTTCCCAATGGCGATTGAAAAATACCCAAGTCACGATGGTCTGCATCATGAAGATTGGGAGAACGACGATCAGAATTGTCCGGCCGTAAAGGCTCTTCGGCGTGAAGCGCTTGAGCATGGGTCAGTCAGTCCACCACCAACATATAGCCGACCCCGCGGACGGTCTGAAGATAAAAGGGGGTCCGTGGGTCATCTTCGATTTTGCGACGGAGGCGGTTGACCTGAACGTCGATGGAGCGATCCACGCCGCTCCCCGTTTGCTCAGCCAGGGTTTGCCGGTCAAAGGGCGCCCCCGGACGATTGGCGAGCACCCGAAGTAAGGATAGTTCCGCCCCGGTGAGCTTGATTGTCTCGTTTCCGCGTTTGAGTTCCCCCCGCCGAGGGTGAAATTCATGATCGCCGAATCGTAGCGGTTGATCCTTTGGCGGGGCATCCTTTCGGTCGACCAGACGCCGCAGTCGCAACACCAATTCCCGCGGCTCGAAGGGCTTGGGGAGGTAATCGTCCGCGCCGGCTTCGAGCCCGGCAATGCGATCCTCGGGCTGACCGCGGGCGGTCAGCAGCAATATGGGCGTGTTGGTGTGACGACGCAGGCGCGTGGTCATCGCGATCCCATCTTCGCCGGGCATCATGACATCGAGAACCAGGGCATCGACGTGAAATAACGTCATCAATCGATCAGCGGCCTCAGCCGAAGCCGCGGAGGAGGTGAGAAAGGCATTTTCCCGCAGATATCGGGCCGTCAACGACCTTAGCCTGTCGTCATCATCGACAACGAGAATGTGGGAGGGGGTTCCATCGCTCGACACAGGGTTGGCCTATCAGCCCCGGTGCGAGACGTCACCTCCCTATGCCGATCAGTGGTGTTTGGTCGTGACGATCGATTTGGTCAGGCGGGAATGGAGTTCAGGGGTCATATTGTGCCATGTCGTCCGACCTCGGCTCGTGTCGGCGATATAGACAATCTCCCGGATCTGTAGGTGGGGCATGATCGCATTTTTGATGCCCGTGGCGGAGAGCGTCGTCTGAAGATGCCAGACATTGTCGGTCAGGCGGATAGTCTCACCCAGCCCTTTGACAATGTGAGACAGGCGCCCCGCCGTGCCCGGCGTTACGTCGAAAATAACGACGAAATTGGCTGCTTCCCCGTCGGCCGGTTGCTTGGCCTGCCGCATGCCGGCGGCGGCCTTGCCGAACTGGCGACGGTCTTGGGGATCGCTGGCGAGAATCGTCGCGAGCATGGGATAGTGACGGGCTTCGCGCCAGTTCTTGCCGCCGGCGGGGGCGACCAAGGAGCGCGAGGACAGCCGACCTTGCTTCGCGAATTCGGTCATCTGATCATTGCTGTAAGGGCCGTACGTTTTTTCGTCGACCTTGATGCACCAGTTCTCAGTAGCGAACATGTTCACGTCCTAGGCTCCTCGTCGATCCACTATGCAATCAACGTGCCGACGGCGCGCGGCGGGGGTGTCGCAATGCAAGACGCGCCTCGCCCCACCACACGCCTTTGGGGTCGGCAGGGCATGCCGAGGGGGGCGAGGGGACGAGATCTTCTGGTCACACATCGGTTTAGCTTACCGAAAGAGGGTAAATCTTTCCTGAGGTTGTGGGGCGCGGGTCATACGTCTGGAGGGGCGGCTGGCGGGCCGATTGTCCTTCGCCCCCCCAGCCGCCATATCAATAAGTATGAGAGGGGGCGTTTATGGCCGGACCGCGTATTTCATCCCGGGAGCCGATCCTGTCGATTCCCCCCGTGGTG